>JAIRPR010000125.1 GCA_031256895.1 Coriobacteriaceae bacterium | reverse complement strand
TCTTCCCCACGGACTCCCACCGGGTGCCCCAATACACCAAGTCGCCGAAGGTCTCGCTCTTCAATAGCCTTTTCCTGTCCTTGAACATTCGCCGCTCACCCTTCCCGATGCTTATGGGGATACCTCTATATCCTCAACCAATAGCCTTTCGAAACATCAACTGTGTTGCTTTGCCCAATGTGAGGTTGGATTGGCCGGAAACATTGTCGATGTTGAACTTGTAGTTTCCTATGCCACCCGTATGACCGAGATTTGAATGTATCTCCCTAGGAACTAGAAAGCATTCCCCCATTCCCAAGTCCTCATGCCACGTTAACTTATATCCTAAAGAATCCTCTAAAGCCGTTCTGGTTGTTCCCGATTTTTTCAGCAACGCCTCATCAGCATTCTTAAAATTAATATTTCGAAGTTGATTACTTAATTCTTTTGAAGTGATTTCCCCGTTGAAAACCTTTCCCATGTCAATATCGAGGTTTTTCATACTGATGTTTACTCTTTCTATTGCGAGACCCGTTAAATCAGGCGTTCCGCTGCGCGTTAAGGGAATTGATTCATGCCCATATTTGCCCATTATCTCACCCATGGTGAGCCCATTGGGATTATAAGCTCCAGGTATTGCATCAGGGTTCGGCAACAACTTATCACCGTCGACCATCCAGTTCTTGTTCGGTGGTTGCATCTTCAAAGTAGCGGCTCTCCAGTTTTTGAAGTCATCTACATTTAACACAAAGGTTTTGAATGATATAGTGCAGAAATTCCTCACCCCATTCTTGAAGCCGCTCCTGAATATCGCTTCGAAACTTTCCTTAATTGCCGTCAAACCTGCTTTGCCCGCAGTGATAGCGAAAGTCTTCACCCCAACTGCAGCTATAGTCTTTATGGCTGCGCCTGCTGGAAAAGCTATTGACACGATATCTGCGCCGATTGCAACACCTTGAAAGACATCGGCCAGTATAGGGTATCCATTTTCTCGCAGTACATCCGCTATCCCCTTACCCCCGGTCGCCAACCCACAAACAGTATCCGCTATAGCTAGCGCTAAGGCAATCGCGCCAGCAACAGCGGCAATAAAAGCGATGGCCACCCCACAAATCACAGCAATGGCTGCGATGGCGATAACGGCAACTACTGTTAGGATGACGACCCAGTGTTCGCGGCACCACTCCTCCACGGTCGAGAACGTGTCCAGGAGCTTGTCCCAGCCGTTCTTCTCGCATTCGGGCCTCAGGTGCGGGTGGTCGCGGTAGAACCGCTCCATGCTCATGCGAATGGCGTCCGCGACCTCTTCGTCTATGCGGGCGGCCTCGTCGGCGAACTCGACCACGCCGCGCGCGAGGGCATCGAGGGAGGCGGCCTTCCTCTGCTGTATGTCGCTCGACGCCTTCAGCCCCTCGATGACGTCCGCCAGGTCGCAGACCGGCCCGTCGATCTTGAGGGCGCAGCCCTTGACCGACATCAGATCCCTGTCGTATTCCATGACCGAGCCCTTGAGCCCCCCGATGATGTCGAGCATCTCTTCCAGCTTGTCGATGTAGATGCGGATCTCAGCCATTGCCCCACCTCCCTCAGTCGAAGCCTATGCTGTCGTTCAGCTGCCCGTACTTGATGAAGACGCCCTTGTAGCGCCCGGTTCCGATGACCTCCGTAAGGTCGTCGGATATGTGCTGGATGGCAAGCAGGAGGTCGTCCATGGGGCTCATGAGGGCATCAGCGGCGGCAAGCCCGACCGCCTCCCCCGCAGGGGTCTGCAGCGCCCCCTCGAGTTCGCGGTACATGGCCTCCAGCCTCTCCTTGAGCCTTTGTGCCCTGGCCTTGAGCTCGGCCATCTCCGATGATGCGCCCTTGAAGGCGCCCTCGTCGAGCACTATGTCGCAGTCAAGTTTCATAGCTCACTGCCCCCTTCCCTCGCCTTGGCTATTGTCTCCAAAAGGGATTCCCTTATGGACTTCGAGAGCAGGCCGCACAGCCGTTCAGCCTCGTCGTAGTCCTCCGTATCTATGCAACACTGTATCCGGAACGTCACCGCCAGAATATCGGTGGGGTCCTTGAGCATAGCGCACTTAAAGAAGTGTATGGCCTCGGCATAGCGCTCCTGCGCCTCCGGCGCCCCCAGCCTTCTCAGGGCGTCTGCCTCGGCATATCTGCCAATGTAATTAAATTGTGGAACCGCGCTCAACTGGAGCAGTCGCGCAAACGATGCGGCCTCCTTGAAGTCCTGTTTCATGGTGTAGGCCGCCGTGTAGAGTTGATTCATCCGGTCTGTAACCTCGGGGGAAGGCGGCACCTGCGCCTCCTCGTCCAGCCGGTGCGCGGGAACCTCCCTGGGCAGGGTGTCGTCCAATCCGATGAGGTAATCCCTGCTGCCGTCCTCGTTCTGCTCGGTGCCCTCCACCAACTCCTCCAGGCCGTGCTCGCCCAGCTCTTCCGCTATTCTTTCACAGTCTGCCGCTATCATGTCCTCGACATCGTACTCGGTCAGGACGGGCGGCGCTGCAGCGGGGATTATCTCGAAGCCCCTGTTGTACGACCAGGCGGGGTTCTTTGCCGCGTCCAGGCACGCTATAGCCCTGTCAGGATTGCCAAATTCGAGGTAGACCTCGGCCGCTTGCACATAGCACCCAGCAGCCTCCTCCGCAGTGGGCGCGGCTTCCCTGAGCGCGTCCTCCACGGCCGAGAGGGCCACGTCGAGGCGCTCCTTGACGCCGTCGTGCCGGTAGCGCTCCATCTGAAGGGAAACGCAGTCCCCGTAATAGTCCATCGTCAGGGACGCGTGTGCCCTTGCCCGCCTGAGCTCTCCCTCTGCGGCATCGAGACGCCCTTCCTGCCGCAGCAGCCGGTATGCCAGGCGGTAGCCGCGATAGTCGGAAGGCATGATGAGCTTCATCCGGTTGGCGGTCAGAAGGCCGTTGCGCGTATCGCCCAAGAGCCCGTAGACGACGGCTTTGCGCAAGAGGATCTCCGCGTCGATGCCGATGAGCCTTTCCGCCTTCTCCAGGTTGGCCAGCGCGTCGGCGTACCTGCCGGTCTCGAAACAGATGACCCCTGCCAGGTTGTAGAGCCTCGCCAGGTTCTCCGGCGTGCACCCAAGCGCTTCCGCCTGGGCGAGGCTCGCCGACGCGTCGGCTAACATCCCTGCAGCTGCCTGCGCGTATCCCAAATCGAAGCGCCTGTCGCCATTGCCGGGGTCACACCCACAGGCGCGGCTGTAGCTCTGCACGGCCTCTTCATGGCGTCCGAGCGACATAAGGGCGTTGCCGGCACACCGATGGCCGCTGGGGCTCTTGGCATCCAGGGCTATGGCCTGCCTGGCCAATCTGAGCGCCGTCTCATCCTGCTGGTTCAGGAACGCAAGGTGCGAATCGGCTATCAGTTCCTTGGCATCCATGGGTGCCCCTCCCTTCCATCCGTTGCCGGGCGCAAGCCCCGGCGCCTACGCGGCCTCATTGATCTTCCTCCGGTAGTATTCCATGTCATAGGAAGCCCCCGTCCTCTGCTGGCACCAGTACTGCAGGTCGGATTCGGTAGAGCGGATCTGGGCCTCAACATCGTGCAGGTCCGATTCGGCACGGTGCAGCTGCCCCTCCAGGTCGGCCACCTTCTGGGCAAGGGCAGCCTTCTGCGCCCTCATACGCCCCATGGCGCTTTCCAGGGCGCGCCTCGTGGCGGCCATTTCAGCACGGTAGGCGTCCTCGATGCTCCTGCTGCGCACGCTGGTCGAGACCGCCATGGCCGTGAAGCCTGCGGCGGCGCTGCTGGTCCTGTTGGCTATGACGCGGCCTTTCGCCGCCAGGGCGTCTTCTGCCTTGACAGCCTGTGCCACCCCTTCAAGCGCCTCCTGGTTCCTTGTTATCTCGGATTTGAGCCGGTTCATACTGTCCATGAGCTGCTGGCGGTGTGCCCTCAGGTCGCCTGCCCTGCCCTCGCAGCCGTTTATCTCCGCACAGGCGTTGTAGTACCTGCTTCTTGCGTTGTTGTAGTAGTACTCGTAGTCCACGCCAGACCTCCTTCTGATCCGGTGCCTCCGGTGCTCCCTCGACTGCCTGGGGCGCCCCGGCCTTCTTGCCGCGATACCGGCACGCCCCCTTGCCAGGCTACAGACTTTATGCCCACACGCAAGGTTGGCGCCCTTCAGGGGCATCGCTTCCCTTCTTGGCCTTTGTCCTGTGTTTCTTGGTTCTTTCCTGTGTTGTTCCGCTCTGTGCCGCACGCTGCCCAGCCCTTCGCCCCGGGGGGCGCTGCTGCGCAGCCCTTCGAGCCCTTGGCTCCCCGGATATCGCTCAGGAGGGGGCTCAAAGCGAAGTCTAGCACCGGGTGCCTGATGCAGGGCTGCTGCCCGCATCGATTCCATCAACTCACCATATGGGGGCAATTTATCTGCTACCAACAGCGCGTTTTCTGCTCCGGACGGCACATGGCTCTGCAAGTAGACCAGTACAGGTAGCGGCTACAAGGCGCATGGGTGGACAGGGCGGACACAGGGGGGCGGTTCAGGCGGACGCCCCCCTTAGTGCCCTTTCAAAAAAGACCTTGACTCTCACGTTACGTCATAGTTTATGCTTTCCTTTAACACGAGAAAGAGGCCTCATGGCAAAGGTGACCGATACTGCCCGGCAATCCGAAAAGCTGCTTGAGAAAAAGCAGCTCGCAGAAGGAACTGCCCAACCTGCATATACGCGACAAGAGAAAGTTGGGGCTGCTGGAGCCTATGCGACCTCCGAGGCCTCTGGAGCCGCTAGGGCTTGTGGGAATGAAGCATCGTATTCTGTTCACCAACTGGCCGCTCTATCCGGCGTAAGCCCGCGCACCCTTCATTACTATGACGAAAAAGGGCTGCTCAAACCTCAGAGGAAGGCTAACGGGTACCGCAGCTACGGGCATGCAGAGGTCGAGCGCTTACAACAGATACTCTTGTATCGTGAAGTCGGCATGGGTCTTGGCGCTATCAAGCAGACCTTGGATGCCCCCAGCTTCCAGGTGACCGATGCCCTGAGGCAACATCTGCTTGCCCTCAAGGCACAACACAGACGCCTTGCAGGATTGATTGACAACGTGGAAAAGACATTGGCCGAGAAGGAAGGAAATCTGACCATGGAAGACGCTGAACGATTCGAGGGCTTCAAAAAGCAGCTCTTGGAAGAGAACGAAGAGCGCTACGGCGCAGAGATACGCGAGAAATACGGCGATTCAGCGGTCGAGGGAAGCAACGCGAAGTTCGCAGCCTTGAGCGAAGAAGAGTTCGAACGATCCCAAGAACTCGATGCCCGCTTGAAAGGTCTTCTTCAAACGGCGATGGATAAAGGCGACCCCCAGAGCTCAGAGGCACAGGAAGCTTGCGACCTTCACCGGCAGTGGCTCTGCATCTTTTGGGCCGATGGCATGTATCATAAGGCCGCCCATCGCGCCATGGGCGATATGTATGTCGCTGACGAGCGTTTCAGAGGGTATTACGATTCCATCCGTCCTGGCATGGCCGCGTTCTTCCGCGATGCCCTGAACATCTACACAGCAGAATAAGACGTATCCCCACGCTTCTATTGTTCATGCAGCGACTGCCTCCTGAAGGCATGGGGGCCGTCAATCGGAACAGCATCGGCTGCACCGCGCCCTCCAACGAGCCACTTGCAAGATGCTCTCAGGGAGCTGCCGCCCCGATGCGGCTTAAGCCTTCTGTTTTGACTGGTTCTTCTTCTGATGTGCCTGCTCTCAGAGAGCTGCCGCCCTTGATGCTGTTCAAGCGACTGGTTGTGTTTGTGCAGCGACTGCAGCCTTGAGGGACGCTATCGAATAGAGGCTTCCGAAAGCGCATACCAGACCTTCTTTGCCTGCCAATTCGCACGCCTGAGCCACGGCTTCGGGGAAGCCGTGTGCTTCGTGAAGCCTGGCCTGGGGTGCTTGTGAATGGATCGCCCTGGCCAAATCCGACACCGGCAAGGCACGTTTCGTCGGCGGCTCGACTACAACGAAGGCAGCCCCCCAGGGCACCAAAGGCTCCAACAACGCCTGGTAATCCTTGTCTTTCAAGACGCCCACGATGAAGACCGGCCTCTGGTCGGGGAAGTTCGATTGAAGGGACTCGAGCAGGGTCTGTGCCCCTTGCGGGTTATGGCTGCCGTCGATGATGAACGTGGGGGCTTGGGCCACGACCTCGAAACGTCCAGGCCACCGTGTGTTCATAAGGCCGCGTCGCATGGCTTCTTCGCTTATCTGCCAACCGCGATCCCTCAAAGCGTCGATTGCTTCGATGGCTAAAGCAGCGTTGAAGGGCTGATAACTGCCGAGAAGCTGGATTCGCAGGTCATGATAGCCCTTATAGGAAAACTCACGAACGAATGTTTCACGTGAAACAT
>JAIRPR010000094.1 GCA_031256895.1 Coriobacteriaceae bacterium | reverse complement strand
TTCTTCGCCTGGGCTAGCGCCAATTGCATGTATTCTTCGTCGGTCATGGGGCTATTATAGGCCATCCTTTACCCCTGCCTTATCAGAACATGGCATCTTCAACACCGAGGCGCTGGCTTTTTACCCGCATCGCCTATTGACCCAGCCATAAAGAAGCGGCCCTTCAAAGAGCCGCTTCTATTTCCAGGCAGACATGCACCTGTCTTCCCTGCCGTTATGACTGCCTTGAGTTCACTCTGGCCACTGATGCACCAGATTCATGCAGCTTATTCGAAGATGTTCTTGTTGCGGAAGGGAGTCTTTTTGGGATCGTCCTCTAACGGAAGACCAAGGACCTCATGGGCTGCGATATAGCCTGTGGTGGCCGCATGCCCCAGTGATCCCAGGTTGGTGTCCATTGAGAACTCGAAGGCATTGAATCCACTCGCAACGTTACCGATGGCATAAAGCCCTTCAATGGGTTTGCGGCTTACATCCTTGCTCAGAACACGCATATGCTCGTCGGTGTAAACACCCGATTGGGTTACCAGGAAGCCACAACCAGAACGTACCGCATAATAGGGCGGTTCGTCGATTTTGTACAGGGAAATAGGGTCTTTACCAAAGTCCCAGTCATAGCCTTCATCACACAGGTCGTTGTAACGGGCAACGGTGGCAAGGAAGCCGGGCTTATCCAATTCGTCACCTATGCCGAATTCTGGACCCCTTTCAATCATGAGGTCAGCAAGTTCTTCAAGGGTGTCTGCCTTCAAAATGACTCCTGCATCTATCAGGTCTTGGGTTGCTTCATTGGTGCAGAAGGGCATAATGCCACCAGGGCCAGGCATCGTGTGGTAAACGGTGGTCATCCTGCGGCAGACCGTTCCTTTGAGGTTTGTCTCAATCTTGGGATCCTTGTATTTTTCATCGAAGATGGTCCACATCATGGCATAAGGCTGGATGGATATCGATCGGCCTTGCCCACCAAAAGTAACATCCTCGTTCATGAAGCGCTGGCCATAAGCGTTGACATAAAGCCACGCTTGACGTGCTACGCCGATGTAGTCATAGCCCGCACGGATGCACTCAGGACTCATTCCATCCCAGGTCATGACTGTATGTGGCCAGTCCTCGACCTTGGCACCAGCCCATTGACCCATCAGCAAGCCGTCGCCCGTGTTGGTTGCTTTACCTACGGCAACGATGTAGCGGTCGGCATCGGTGAGGTATTTCTTCTGCATCTCCTTGTTGCCTTCATAGCCACCGGTGGCAAGAATGACGCCTTTAGTGCCGTAATATTTGATAAGGGTGCCATCTGCCTTTTCGGCAATCACCCCGATGACTCTGCCTGAATCGTTCTTTATCAGTTTCTTGGCAGTTGTCTCATAGGTGACCTCAAAGCCGAACCGAGCCTTGGCCTGCTCTTCTAAAGCCCATTCAACATCGCCTGCCCAGATGGTGTAACCCAGAGGATGCCAATATGTGTCCTGCTGGCCAGGACGCTCGGTAGCATCGGTTGGCAGGGGGGTCTGATGTCTCTCAGGGTGATCTTCAACCCAAAGGTTATCGACATCATCGCCGTGATCGCGCATGATGCCGAGCTGCCAATCAGAAACGGTTGGGCCAAGGTTGACAACACGACGAATCTTCCGCTGATCGACCTTATGGTTCGATATACGGACCTGATCTTGCACGATGCGGTCTATCTCTACCTTGAGGCCTTGGTTATGGGCTACGGTGTTGTAGGAAAAACCCCAGGAAAATCCTACGGAGCGGCGATAGGCTATGCCGCCGACAACAACAGATTCGCTGTTGAGCTTCTCGAGACCTATGACATCGGCACCTGCCTCAAGGAGTGCATAGATGCAGTGCATGCCCGATGTGGCGGTGCCGATTACCACCACCTCGTGCGTCTCTTCCTCGGTGATTGCGTCAAGGTCGAATTCTGGCTCTATCTCAAAATCCCAGACCTGATCCTCGAGCCGGACGTTCGCACCTGCTGTTGCGGTAGCGGTCGGAGTTTGAGTAGGAGCGGCAACTGCGGGTTTTTCAGCTGCCTGCTCTGTTCCACAACTGGCGAGCGCCATCCCAGCCGTTGCAGCAACTGCTGCACTCGCTCCCAGCTTCAAGAACTGCCTTCGATTCCATTCCATTTGTTCCTTAATCATGAGTTCCTCCTTTGTGTGTTGCTTTACTTAGTGGGGTTTTTTAGTAGGTTGGTGGCTGCAGCCACCCTGAAGGAAGCTTCCAGCCATGGCATTCATTGCAGGCTAAGGTTGATTTCTCGTGAGCGGCATGGCAGTCGGTGCAGGTCACTGCAACTCCATGCATTGAAACATGGGGGTTTACCGCATCTTTGCCGCCCCATTCCTCTGTTTTCTTGCTAATCGTCTCAAGGCTATGGCAAGCCAAGCAGGCATCATTCGAGACCTCCGAGACTGTCAGTTTCGTCGGGTTTGATGGGCCGGTTGACCCCTCGTGGGCAACAGCAAGTACACCCTTATCATCGGCATGACAGCTCACGCATTCCTGTGAGCCGTGGGCAACCATAAGGCTCGCCGGCTCACTCTGTGAATCTGCGGTAGCCGTGTGACATGATGCACAATCACTGCTTTTCGACCAAGCTGCTCCCGTCGTCGAAGCACCTCCACTGGATGCAGCGCCCGCGGCCGGAGCACATGCACCCAACAAGAGCAAACCGATACAGCTCACAAAAGCGACAATCAAGAGTACCTTTTTATTATTTCGAATCATTCATACCTCGCAATCCCTTTTCTCTTTGTGGATAACTGCAAAACGTCTTGCTTGATCATGTGGCTATTCTGAACTCTGCAATCGGGCGTGACAACCGACAGAAAACCGGAATACGTCGAACAATGGACAAAAATGCCTAATGTGTTGGTTTTTTATTGAAAGCGATAACAGATTCCAAAAGTCTCCTCGAGCATTAAAAGCCTTTTCGTTCTATAATTTGCTGAACAGAAGAAATAGGTCGACAATCACGTGCATTGGTGAGTAGACTCGCGCGCGAGTACCGGAATTCTTATGCGAACGGTACTGAATGGAGGGGAAATTCAATGGATCGGTATGTGAGGAAGAACAGAACGACGCAATTCTTGATGGCAGCACTTATCGAACTCATGAAAGAGAAGAGCGTCCACTCAATCACCGTTAAAGCGCTCTGTGCAAAAGCGCAGGTGAACCGAGCCACGTTCTACGGACACTATGAGAACCTCCAAGACTTCCTCGATCAGATGATTATGCGGACAACCTCGGATATGACACTGCTCCTTGACAACGAGAACCGCTATGTCATGCTCTTGAGCAGCGATGACCCGACTGATGCTTACAGCACAGCAATACAATACGTGCTCGATAATGCAGAGTTCTTCCGTGCGATGTTCGGGAGCAATGGTTTGGCAGATTTTCAGGGCCTGCTGGTCAAGCAGGGTGTCGAACAGCTACTTGAAGCCTTGCGCCCCCAAGAAGTGCGCTTCGAAAGCAAGGTCGAGCTTGATGTCTTGGCGAATTTCATCATCCAGGCGGAATTAGGTTCGTTGAACCACTATGTCCGCAGCAACATGAAATACAGTGCCCGTTATATGGCCCAGCAGATCCTTACCTTGATTGGTTCACTCTTGTTCGCGCTTGAGATTGATTTGCCTCTTGCGCAGTATGGGCGGCAATAACCCAGGATATCCGAGACCGGAACAAGACAAAGAGGGAGCTCCACCATGCGACAAGAAAGAATAGGGGAATACGGGTTGAAGAAGATGATCGTTCAGCTTGGCTTCAGCATCTCTCTCGCCTTCCTGCTTGCTTCAGCCTTAAGCGGATGTGGCCAAAACGAGGTCAGTGCAGCGAGCGACCGCTTTGTTGAAGAGCTTGAGTCCATCAAGGACGCTGATTCGATGATCAGGAATACCATCGAATCAAACCTGGTTGAGCTTTCAACCATTGGGCTCGACACCGAGGCCTATATCGCCCGCTGGCTAGAAGGCTTCGAGTACTCTGTTGGCGAGGTCATACTTGAGGGCGATACCGCAACAGCAACCGTTACCATCAGCGCCAAGAGATTAGGACCTGTCATCGACCATGCTATCGAGGCCATCAACAACCTGGGTACCTACGATGCATCCTTCTCAGAGCTGACTGCCGGCTTTATGGCCAAGGCCAATGATCTGATGCAGCAGGCTTTGGACAAGGCACCGCTTGAAACCACAAAGATCGACCTTGTTTTGGAAAGGATAGATGGCGCATGGGAGCCTAGCCCCGATTTCCTGGCAAGCCTGAGCCTTGCCCTGACAGGTGAGAGCATCTTGTTCTAAAAAATGAGGTTGAGGGGCAACGGCAGAAAGAGGCTCGACTTGATGGTGCCCTCACGGGCGAGAGCACACGCATCAAGGCCGCTGGCATGTCCCTGGAACAACCAGCTTGTTGCGAGGCCGAAGGCTTGCGTGATACAATCTCTCAAGTCCTCCTTGAAGGGCTGTACCCTCATAAGAAGGTGGTATGCGTTGGATAAGAAGCAGCTCGATTACTTCCTCGAAGTGTGCCGGTCAGGCAACCTCACGACTGCATCAGAGGCCTTGTTCCTCACGCGCCAGGCATTGTCGAAAAGCATCAGGATGCTTGAGCACGAGGTCGGAGCCCCGTTTTTCATAAGGACGAGCCTTGGCCTCAGGCTGACCCGGGAAGGCGAGATCTTCAAGGAATACGCCGAAGGCGATCGGGCGGCGCGCGAAGCGGCACTCCGCAAGATCCATGGCACGGAACAAACGTGTCAGGTGGTCATTGGGGCTCATCTGAGCCACCGCACCGATGCAGACATAGAGTTCCTTCTTGCTTTCCAATCGACCGAAGAAAACGTGAAGGTCGTGCTGCAGGATGTCGAAGAGCACAACGACAGCTGGGACATGCTCAAGGACGGAAGGCTTGATGTCGTGTTCTCGCGCACCAAGCCGAAGGATGCGACGTTGGCCTGGGTACAGGCCGGTGAAACGAAGGTTCTGGTCCTTCTGGGAAAGGATCATCCCCTGGCCTTCAAGGATGCCCTCGATTTCTCGCAAGACCTCCGAGGTGAGACCTATTACAGCATGTCACACGACACCCTGGCCGAGCTTGAAGGATATTGCAAGGCCTTCGGCATAAAGCCCGAATACGTCACCCCGAACCGGAACCTTCTGCGCAAGCTGCTCGGTTTGTGCAACGGCGTCTTCGTTGTCCCAGAGATCTCGGCAGAGCCTTTCCTGCGCGAAGGCCTCGTTGCGCTGCCCTTGCGCTCATACCCTCTTGAGACAGGGGTCTTCTTTGTCTATCGCCGCGATACCGCGCCTCTTGTGAAACGCTATATCGAATACCTCCGAACCTATCCCCTGCCCCAAGCCCCACCCTTGGCGTGAGGCGCTCGACACCGCTTACCGCCCCGTATTCGCCCCATCTGCTCCTTCGACCTCATTCCCCTGTGCCTCATGGCCCCGCAGTCATCTTTTCCTTATTGATGCCTTGTGCCTGTTAATGCATTCTTCCCATTGACATCTTCTTCCTGCAGGCGTCTTTCCCCATGGGCGCCTTCTCCCCTGCAGGCATCCTCGCCCCATGGGCGTCTTCTCCCCATGGGAGCCTTCTCCCCATGGGCGCCCTCTTCCCGCCGGCGTCCTCTCCCCACGGGTGCCTTAGGTCGTCCTGCCTCTTAAAAGGGTGCCAGAAGGCTTGAGGTGGCCTTCCTCCCCTTATGGCACCACGACAACTCTTGGTTGTCATCCCTTCAACAAGAGTTGCTTCTTCGCGCCTTCACGGTGTCCTATCCTTGTCCTGCAAGAATCTGCCCGCATCGATTCGGAAGGAGCAATATGGGCAAAGAAGGAACAACGATGAAGGTCTCGCGGCGGGACTTCCTGAAGTTCGCCTCGGTCGGGACAGCCGCGTTAGCCTCGGCAGGGGCATTGGGAGCCTGCACCCAGGACGGCAACAACATCGGGAGCACCGCCAAGGGAGGCCAAGGGACGCAAGGCGCCGCGTCAGGTACCGCCAATGCACCACAGATTGAGGTGATCAACTGCGACTACCTGGTCATCGGTGCCGGCAACGGGGCTGCTTCGGTCATCGAGCAAGCCCTCACCGAAGGCATGAACGTCACGGTGGTCGACAAGGGAACCTACCGTCATTCAGGGACCTCGGGGCTGAGCTGGGACTGCTTCGCACTCAGCATCCCCGACAAGAAGGCGATAGCCACCTATCTGTCCTACCAGGTGAACGGCATTGCCATGCAGAACGCCCTGGATTTCGACCCTGAGCCGAACAAGTTCGTCTACGACATCAACCACGGCCAATCGATGCCCCTGCGTGACGACGAAGGAAAGCTCATTCCCTATGTAGCCCCAGGCAGGGCTGAAGGGCAGTTCTTCCGCAGGGAGCTTGACGAGATAATCGAGAAGCGGCAGGCAACCGTTTATGACCGCACCATGATAACCGACCTCTTCATCGACAATGGCCGCTGTTTAGGAGCCTTGGGCTTACACCTGCCCACCGGCACCTTCCGCGTGTTCCGATCCCCCGTGACCGTGGCCGCCACCGGTGGCTGCACCTGGATCTATGGGTGGTTCACCGTGGGCGCCAACACGATAGGCACCGCCGACAACACCGCTGATGTCGATATGGCGGCCTACCGCCATGGCGCGGGCATCGGTGACGCCGAATACGCCCAATACGACGTGCTGAGCTGCTATCCCCCTGGACTTGCCGTTGGCTTTGGCTCGGGCGTCTGTGGCGATGCGCAAGAAGCCCACGCGATCTATGACAAGTTCGGCAAGAACGTCTTCGAGGAAGACGACGAAAAGGTGACCGACCGCATCTACTTCAACCAGCAGCTCGGGCGCGTCATCGTTGAGGAAGGGCGCGGAACCGATAACGGCGGCGTCTACATCAACGTGGGCAGCTCGAAGATCCGTTACAGCAACGAACGCAACATAGCCCTTCTCAAGGAGTTCGGCATCGATGTGCGCAAGGAACAGATAGAAGCCGTTCCCGAGATGTACGAACACGGCGGCAACCCCGTTATCGACGAGAACATGATGACCGAGTTCAAGGGCTTCTTCCATGCGCGCGGAGGCGGGAGCGCCGGCGAGAACGGCGGCGCGAAGGCACACTTCAACCGCTTCTATGGCCCTTATACCGCGCATAAGGCAGTCGAATACGCCAAACAGGCGCCGACACCCGAGGACATCGATTGGACCGCCGTGACCACGGAATACGACCGCCTTCAGAACATCAGGACCAGCAACAGCAGCAATGGCATCCTGCCGCACGTCATACGGCAAAACATCCAAAAGGCAACCAAGAAGGGCCTGGGCGTCTACCGCTCGACCGCCCTCATGGAGGAAGCCATAGCCGAGTTCGAGCGGATCCGCACCGAAGAGCTTCCCCACATGAGCATCCGCAACGATTCTGCGACCTACAACAAGGAATGGAAAGAAGCCATCGAGGCATACAATATGCTTGATATAGCCGAGATGAGCGTGCGTGCCTCGCTTTTGCGGGAAGAGACACGCGGCATGTACCTTCGCGCGGAATTCCCACAAAAAGACGACGAGAACTGGGCATGTATGCTGGTTTGCAGGAACAATGGCGGCACCATGGAGTTCGAGAAGGTCGAGCTGCCCAAGGCTGGCCTTTAGCACAAGACCCGGAAGGAGTAGATGAGAACCATGAAGCTCAGTGTGTATAAGTACGACCCGGCAACCGATGCCGCCCCCTACTATGTCAGCGGCCAAGTCGAGTACCGGGAACAGATGACCCTGCTTGAAGCCCTTCAGGAATTCCATGAGAACATCGAGCCGGTCAACTTCGACTACAGCTGCGGCTGCCGCTTGTGCGGCAGGTGTGCCGTCATGGCAAACGGCCAACCTGTCCTCATGTGCGTCACCAAAGCGGAAGACAGGGATTACAAGATAGAGCCCCTTAAGGGCTACCCGGTCATCCGTGACCTTATCGTCGAGAAGTCTTCTTTCGACGACAAGCTGTCCGGGTATTTCAAGCGCATCAGGGTGGAGCCCTTCACCGAAGAGACCATCGTGCCGAAGAACTACGACCCCAGTGTACGTGAGCCCCTGTACACCATCGAGTTCTGCTGCCGTTGCGGGGTCTGCGATGCAGCCTGCCCGGTAGTTGCAACAAAACCCAATGAATATGTGGGCCCTGCCGGGATGCTGGCAATAGCCTACCGTTTTTATGACCCGCTCGACCAGGGTGACCGCGTCATGGAGGCAGTCAGCGAAGGGTTGTACCACTGCATCATGTGCGGCATGTGCGACACCGTCTGCCAACAGCAGGACATCAAGCATGT
>JAIRPR010000073.1 GCA_031256895.1 Coriobacteriaceae bacterium | reverse complement strand
TTCTTGCGCATATAGCGCTTCATCATGGATGATTCACTAAGAAATTGCAAATTCGTGTTCAGAAAAATTCGGCCAGATTACGGAAAATTCAATCATGTAGGCATAACCTTGCATCGCGTATCAACATCGCATCCCTTTATATTGCTTTCAAAGAGCAATAGCTTTGCGCACAAGGAACGTCTTTCTTTTTCCGGTATTGAGAATGCCTTAATAGCAACACCTAATGACTTGAGTTTTTTATTCCGCGAAATCCTTGGGGTTTGCAAGAGGCACTCCACACAACCTCGATTTGTGAACATCGATCCCACACTGG
This sequence comes from Coriobacteriaceae bacterium, assembly GCA_031256895.1. Taxonomy (GTDB): domain Bacteria; phylum Actinomycetota; class Coriobacteriia; order Coriobacteriales; family Eggerthellaceae; genus WRIS01. The sequence goes on along the minus strand of JAIRPR010000073.1, from coordinate 19,634 downwards.
AAGCACATAATTCATTCCTGAATCAAGGTGGGATGATTTTTGTTGCGAATGACATAAACCTATCGAGTATGTATCCCGAAGCAACAATGATTCCTTTGGATAACGACAGCACCTTTGAGATTCCCATTTATATAGCTTTCCAAACCCAAGACATGGAATGGCCGGTCGATAGGTTGGTCGACTATCTAAGAAGGCAGTTTCTGAAATCCTGACTAAAGATTAAGGGCAGGATTTCAAGAATCATTATTACAGTTCGCGGGGTAGCCAACGAAAACACAGCACCCTTATTGTCCCCAATCGATGAGGTAGAGAAATTTACAGGTGAACCACCCCTGTTGGCTAATCCGTGAACGGGAACGCATCAATTAAGGGTTGCTATGAAACAACAAATAGTTGAAGCCCTTGAACTGCCTTAAGGGTGTACACTATGTTTGTGTCTTAACTGATGGATAATCAATAATGCAAGCTAAGGAGAAGAAGATTATGAAATCGAGAACAAAAAAACGCTTTGTCACGGTACTCCTTTGTTCTATGTTGGTGGCTGCGTTCATGTGTCCGATGGTTGCCTATGCAGGTAACTGGCGAGACAAGCCCTACTATATCCAATCTACTGGCGATGGATTCACCTGGACACCATCAGAGGAAAAATGGGACTCTACTTCGTCATGGAATGCTTGCAACTATGCAAGCGCAAACCATTCTGCCGAAATTGCGGCGCAATGGACCGAGAATGGTACGGTCTTTTTTGTCGGGAGCCAAATATACTGCTGGTCATCTGGGAAGGCCGATTACATGACAAACATGATAAAAGAGACAAATGCGAGCATACCCTATGCGACCTTGTGGTTGACTGGTCCGGCTTGGTTCCAGGCGAATGGTATGTGGAGCCCCGACAGCATTTAAACATCATCAACACTACCCGATGGGAGCATTTTCTGAGGCTCCCTTTCCTATTCTATGTTTAATCGAGGAGTTGTCTCTTTTGTTTCTTGAAGTAAGGAACCTTTCGAAGACCATCAAAGGCGTCACGGTTCTTGACAACATCAATTTGGGGTTTGATCTGGGACGCATCTATGGCTTGCGGGGGAAGAACGGGTCGGGAAAGACCATGCTTTTGAAAGCCATAGCAGGACTTATCAGGCCAACTTCAGGGGAGGTGGCCGTGAACGGCAAAGTTCTCGGAAAGGACATATCCTTTCCTCCAAGCATAGGAATCCTTATAGAAAACCCCTCCTTCATAGGAAAATACACCGGCTACAAGAACTTGAAACTGCTGGCCGACATTCAGGGCAGGATCGGAGATACGCAGATTAACGCCGCATTGGAAGCGGTTGGCCTGGAGCAAGCCAACAAGAAACCTTATCGGAAATACTCACTTGGCATGAAGCAGCGACTGGGGGTTGCTTGTGCCGTTATGGAGGATCCTGACATCATCCTGCTCGATGAACCGACCAATGCCCTCGACCCGGAAGGTACTGAAAAGGTAGTGGCCTTGATCAACGAGCACCAGGAAAGAGGCGCCCTTATACTGGTCGCCTGCCATGACGCAGAAGAGCTCGAGTCCCTGACCGACGAGATTTTTCTGATGGCAGAAGGAAGGTTGGTCAAGGATGAGCGCTATGGCAGGAAGTCGTGAAAAGGGCAATTGGAATCTTCGGAGCCCTTTTGGTGGTTGCAATGGGAACAACCTTCTTCGTGGCACGGGTTGATGCAGTGAACAAGGCTTATCCCGAACAACATTCCTTTATTTTTCCCATGCATGAACCGATGCCCGACCCAAGGGCATCGGCGCTTGACAACTCAGATGACCCAAGCTCGAAGGGCGACATAACCGTAACGGTGGATGCTTTCTTCTCATGCGATTACGAAGGACTCAAAACCATTGTTCCTGGATACACCAATGCTCTTGTTGAAAGCGGGGACGCAGGAGAATTGCGTGCGTATTTTGTCGATGTCATCTTTTCAAATACGGCCGACCAGCCAAGGCGTTTCTCGCTTGACCTTGACCTTGTGGCCGACTATTGGACGAACGGGCTTGCGCTTGACCTATGCCAGCGGATTACCGAGAACGAAGGCTTGACAAATGAATTAGCTGCGGGCACAAAGAGGAAGGTACGTCTTGTGTATCTTTCCTATGACATCCAGTTCAATTCAGACTTAGAATGGCAGAAACAGGCAACAAGGGATTTTTCCTTGGTCATAGGCGCATACCCCGACAAATGTCTGACCGAATTAGGGAAGCCCAAACCGTACCAAGCAGGAAGCTGGGGTGATGCCTGATGCGTTCTTTGTTCAAGATGGAGCTTAAAAGGGCTTTTGTGAACAGGATGTTTGTCCTGGCCTTGGCGATAGGTCTTCTGTTGGCAGCTCTGCAGGTAATGTCAGTCGTGGTTCCTTTCGCGTTCTCGGATGTTTGGGCACCAGTGAGGAATGGCATGAAAGGCGTGTGGCCACATTCCTTTTATTCAAGCTGGATAGGTGTGACCGGCTATTCGGTATTCTCTACTCTCTATTACTTCATGTTGCCGCTTCTGGTGTGCTTGCCCCATGCATCTTCCCTTTACGCCGATCTGAAGGCTGGATATACAGGAAACGTACACACTCGGGTGAAGGCCTCCTATTACTACTTCGCAAAAATGACTGCGGTGTTCCTTTCGGCAGGGGCGGTTTCGGTAGTTCCCCTTGTGGCAAACCTGCTTGCAACCATGTTGTTCCTGCCTCTTGTGTTGCCAGACCCCGTAGCAGGCATCTTCTTCAGTGGCGCAAGGATGTGGCTCGATGTGTACTATAGCTCACCGAACCTCTATATTGTCTTGTACCTTTTGCTGACATTTTTCGTATCGGGCATCATTGCGTGGTGTGCAGTATCCTTTGGCTTCCTGGTCAGCAACGGGTTCATGGTGCTGGTCGCACCCTTTGTCTGTTGCGTGTTCCTGAGCTTTGTGGGTGGAGCCAGCCTGCTTACGCGATACGCGCCCATAAGCCTTCTGAGCCCCTATGCGGGTAACGCGACCCAGATTCTTTGGGTCATTGTGTTCTACGCCTTCCTCGGCACATTGTTCTGCCTGTTCACGGGGTGGCAAGTGCACAGGCAAGAAGCGGCACTCTGGAGGAACTCATGAGTGATGCAGACCTGTCATCCAACCTACCATCGCTGATTGCCCACACCCAGGACATGGATCAAGCGCCGAGATACCCACTGGCACGGACGACGAACCTCCCACAGGCTGTGGAGCCAAGCGACGAATCGGCTATGGCTTCCAGCCACCATTTAGTGAGGCCGCCCAGCGACGGACCGGCACGAATATCCGGTGACAAATCAGCCCTGGTGCCAAGCGACCCCTTAGGCAATCCTGCCCAGGCAAAGCCCGCAGCAGGCAAGGTGCACTTTTTTGGAAAACTGCTCAAGCATGACTGCCGTATGGGGTTCTCAAGGAACCTTGCTTTGTATGGCATATCGATGGTGGCTTTCATTTCCCTTTCGCTGCTCTTTGTGGGAGAGATACGAGCGTTGGCCACATCGCCACTCATCGATGCACCTGCACAGGGCAAGGTCTCGGGCACCTTCGTCGATCTTGTCACGTATCACTTCAAAGGGCGTGTTCCTTATGTCCCTAATCAGGATATTCCTTTCACCCTGCCTTTCGATTGGATAGCCATACAGGTTTTTGTCGCATTGTTGGTTGGGTATTATCCGGTTCGGGATTTTAGGGGCTATGCATCGCAGGTGCTGATACGCACGAAAAACAAATGGCAGTGGTGGCTTTCAAAGAGCCTTTGGGTCATGCTGACCGTGATATGCTTCTACCTGCTTGCTTTTTTGATTGCCTTGACAGTATCGCTTGCATCTGGCTGGGGGATTCCCGTTGAATCTGCGGCAATAGGCGGCTTTGCTGCGGGGGTCAGTCTGGCAGGGCTGCCCCCAGAACAGGTCGTGTTGCTCTTTTTGGTTCCTGTGCTGTTGAGCATCGCGCTTTCCCTGGTACAGATGGTGCTTTCGTTTGCCATAGGGCCACTCTGGGCATTCATGGGGCTTATGGCGTATAACGGGGTATCTGCCTATGCTGACACCAACTTGCTTATCGGGGATCTTTCCATGGTACTGCGAAACCCTCTGGTAGGGGGTTCTGGTTTAAGCTCTGAGCTTAGCCTGGTACTCAGTGCCGGTGTGTCCGTCGCAGCCATTGTGTTCGGTGCTGTCCTGTTCAAATACCAGGATGTCAGTATAAGGAAGCAGGAATAGCAGCAAGGAAGAAGGAGAAGCAAGATGAACGTGTCCCCATTGATTAAGACAATAACACCCCGCTTGGCCAGGGCGGGAAGACCCCGCCCATTGAGGGCAGGAACACCTTGGCCGTTGAGGGCAGGAACGCTCAAATACTTCCTGATAGGAGTGGTTATGGCCTTGTGCGGAGCTTTGACATGCTATGCCTGCTCGCCGAATGTGACGGAAGCGTCCCATGGGCCCCTTATCGTGAAAGTCGATGAGTCACAGGTCTACGAGGCAGATGAAGCCGTAGAGGGCCTTGCAAGCAGCGAAAAAACGGGTGAGATATGCCTTGTCACCATAGCAAACCCAGTTGCAAAGGCAAGCACCTCGCTGTTTCCTGAAGTGGATAAACCCCAACTGGCCGAGTACGCCGACGATTCGTTCAATGACTTCAGGCAAAAGCAGTTCGGCTATACCATTGGCCCTGAAGGGGCATTGACGTCGGGCTTCTCTTACGTGCTTGTCTCTCTGGATTATCGAAACGACAACGATGTTTCTGTCAGCGTCGGACTTAACTCGAACGGCTTTTATCTTTGGAGCGACGACGGAAACTTGACACCATGTCAGAGCAGCGACCCAGTATGGGTGAGTGGGCGTGATGGTCACCTGACCAAGGATTTCTTCATACTGCATCTTGGTCCTGGCGATTCTGCAAAAAGGACCCTGCTGTATGTGGTCTCCGATGAGGCTTTGGCCGACCCTTCCCTTTTGTATGTGGCCGATGAAGGCATCAGCTCTTCAGGCACCCTAGAAGGCATGAAAGCCTATCGTTTGAGCATTCAGAAGGGATAAGCCCATGCAGGGGTAAGCCCGAGAAAGGAACAAGCTCACGAGGAGACAAACCCGTGAAGGGATATGCCCACGAGGAGGCAAACCCGCGAAGGGATATGCCCACGCGGAGACAAACCCGTGAAGGGAACCAGGCCTTGAATAGGAAAAGAGACCTTTGGAAGAGGAAGTATCCCCGGAGAGGAGCAGATTCCTTGAAGGGAAAAGAATCCTGCAGAAAGGGAAAGACGTCATGAAAGGCCTGCTGCAAGCCTTCATAAAGAACTTGAGGCGTTATTGCGTCGAGTTGCGCGACCACGTCGGCACCTTCGCCATCATGATCATCGGGATGCTGGTGACCGGTGCAAGCTTTCTGTGGGCTTTTAAAACCTTCATGATAGCGCAGGATGTCCCCGTTACCCTTGCAGATGTTATCATTTGGATCTACGATCCCGCTGATTTCGGGGTCTCGTTCGTTTGGACGGCAGCGCCGATCTTTTCCCTGCTTTGGCTTTCCCGCCTCTGGGCAGACAGGGAATCCCCTAACTGGATCGTGCGGCAGAAGAGCCATGCGTCTGTCTGGGGCATCGAGGTGTTCGATATGGTGCTGACATCGATCCTTGTGGGGCTTATCATCCATCTGTTCATGCTTGCTGCAGGCCTCTTCGTCTCTGAGGGATTTATCGGCTTCGATGACCCCCGTGGCCTGTTTGCCCGGTATGCACCAGGTTGTGTTCCAGACGCCTCCTTTGCGGCCGTGGCTTTGGGGGGCTTGGTATTCTGTTGGCTTGCGCTCATGGTTACCCATGCCCTGTTCGCCCTTCTGCGTAGGCTTATGGGAAGCGGGGGGAACGGATGGGCAGCTTTCGTTATCGTGGCCTTGTTGGGGTTGCCCCAGATACATGGAAAAAATGTGTTTCTGTTGGAGATGCTGAAGGCACTGTTCCCCCTTGCCTCGCAAGCAGTGAACCCGCTTTCCTACCTCTATGGGTCAGCGAGCATCTTCTACCCAACCTGGGCTTTCGGAACTTCGCATGGTTTCCTGTTCTTGATAGGGGTGTTTGCCGTGGTTATTGGCATTGGGACGGTGTATGTGAGAAAGCGAGGGGTCTTCAGGAAGTGAGGCTTCCTTGCCTCGCCCTTATCCCGGGGTTCCTTTGGTCATTACCCCTGAGGCAAAGCTTTGCCTTCAGTTCCGGACCACCCTTCCCCGATATTGCCAGCGGATCAGCTGAACCTAAGGGTGAAAGTTTTGCTTCAACTTCATATCCGAAGGAAGCCCCCAACTCATGAACAGTACCCCCGCAGGGAGCATCACTGCGCCTTTTGCCAAGGCTTCCCTGCTTTATAGGCCTTGCTGTGGTAGCATAGGCGAAGAGTTATCCGGCCTGTCGTAAGTCGCTTGCCGTAAGTCGCTTGTCGTGTGCTGCTTCTCAGAGGCAGCCTGGCGAAAGTTGCTTTGCGGCATCGAGGGGAGACATTCCTCTGCATCCAGGTAAAGCGATGGACAGGCCTTATGTATGATGAAGGAAGAGGCTTTTCATGTGTTTGGCAATACCCGCACGTATAACCGTGCTCAGGGCCGATCGTTTAGCAGAGGTCGATATCATGGGAGTAAAACGCGAGGTCTCGCTGGATCTGACTCCCCGGGCTGCAGAAGGCGATTTCGTCTTGGTACATGCAGGGTTTGCCATTGAGGTGGTCAGTGAGGAATTTGCGGAAGAGACCCTAGAGCTCATCAGGCAGTTCCCGGAGCTTGTTGCAGAAGAGCCGAGCTTTGGCGCAACAAGTGAGGCTTCCCCTCTTTCCCAAGACACATCGTTGGACTGACCCGAGAAGCGGTTGTCGCCATGACCATGGATCTGACCCAATTCAAGAACCCCCAGTTAGCAACAGGCCTGGTGGAAGCCATTGCAAGCCTTGCTCCTGAAAGCGCGGTGCTTATGGAGGTGTGCGGCACCCACACGGTGGCCATTGCGCGCAACGGCATCCGCAACCTTATGCCAGCAGGGCTGCGTTTGGCTTCTGGCCCGGGGTGCCCGGTCTGCGTGACTTCAAACCACGACATCGACACGGTGATTGCGCTTGCGCGTATCCCCCGGGTGATGATAGCCACCTTTGGGGATATGACCCGGGTACCCGGATCGACCTCGAGCCTTTTGGGGGAACAGGCACAAGGCCGATCGATTACCATTGTGTATTCGCCGCTTGACGCCTTGAAGCTTGCCCAGGAGAACCCCGAGAACGAAATCGTGTTCGTGGGGGTGGGCTTTGAGACCACCACGCCCTTGGTGGCCATGGCCATCAAGCGTGCACACAGCATGGGCCTTAAGAACTTCTCGGTCTTTGTGGCACACAAGAACGTCCCGGGGGCGCTTGAGGCTATCGTGAACGACCCTCAGCTCAAACTTGATGCGCTTATCCTGCCTGGGCATGTCAGTACCATCATCGGTATAGAGCCATATCGTTTCCTGGCTAAGACCTATGGGATTCCTGGCGTCATCACCGGATTCGAGCCGATAGACATTCTGCAGGGCATCGCCATGCTGGTGCGGCAGCTGCATGAGGGGCGCTCAGAGATCGAGATAGCCTATGCACGGGGCGTCATGGCTGAAGGGAACCCCACCGCAAAGGCAGCCATCGAAGAGGTATTCGAGACCGGGCCTGCTCTGTGGCGTGGCTTGGGCGAGATACCCGGATCAGGCTATCGCATCCGCCCTGCCTACGCTGGCTTTGATGCGGTGGAAAGGTTCCAACCGAAGGTTGAGCCGACGCAAGACCCTCAAGGCTGTAAATGCGGGGAAGTGCTGCGTGGAGTCATAGCACCCGACGAATGCCCCCTTTTCCGGAAGGCTTGCTCGCCCGAGAACCCCATTGGGCCGTGCATGGTGTCTTCTGAAGGAAGCTGCGCCGCCTACTACCGCTATTATTGATCCATCGCTCAAGCGACCTGCGCGAGCCGTAACCCAATGACGGGACGGTGGCCGAACGGGAGCCTGTCTCGAGGAAAAGCCCCATCGCCCTTTGTCGTTGTTCCTTTGTGTACACGGACAATCACCCGTCCCTTCCGAGTCCAAGTTTTTGTCCGCGCCCCCGCCTTCTCTTCCCAGACGCACAAAGACTCAAATCCAAACGGTTGCTGAAGCAGACCACCACGGCATCAAGAATCCTCCATAAAAGGGGAGACAAGGGTATCAATCTGGCTACCTTCGGCATGAAAGGCGGCTTTTCACTTATAACTACCACTACTCAGGAAACCCCCTAGGTTGCAGAGTGTCAGAGGCGCCACAAGCAGCAGGGTGCGAGAGACGCCGCCGATTGTCGAGCGGTCGCAGAGCGCCAGAGGCTGCCCGGTCGCAGAGTGGATGCCGGGGCTAAAGCGCCCGGCAGGGAAAAGGTAGGAAGGTCATCTATGAAACGCGCCAATAGGATTCTTCTCGGCTTCGCATTAGTCGTGCTCACGTTCCCGCCGCTGCCCCGAGCCTTCGCCCAGGAAGGCGCCTTGGAGGCGCCGGTTGCACCGCACGCCGCAAGCGCCTACCGCTCCAGCTCAGAGGTGCCTGACGGCATCAGGGGGAAGTCCTTCACGGACGACCTCGGCAGGGCATCGGCCCAAGGCAGCCTGACAGACGGCAGCGGGGAAGACGTCCCCGCAGACAATCCGGGCAAGGCACCAGCCCCAGAGGGCAGCCAAGCCTCCGGTGAAGCCGCGGCCACGCTGCCCGATGGCCAAGCCACCGGTGACGCCGCGGCCACGCTGCCCGATGGCCAAGCACAGCCCCAAGGCCCCTCCGATACCGCATACGAGCTGAGCGGCGCGGTCGGGCGGCTCGTCAGCGAAGCCGGGCTGGGCGGCACGGGTGCCCTGCCCCAGGACACGTCCAGGGAAGCGGCAGCTCCGGAAGGCCAGGAAGGCCAGGAGGGCCAGGCCGGTGAAGGCCGGCAGACGCTGCGCCCTGCCGCAACCGAGCAGTTCCAGCTCGAGGTGACGGTGGGGCCGGGCATCGGGGACAACTCCCTGGCATTCGTCCTGCCCACTGCGGGAGGGCTCGACCCCGCAGGCGGCCAGACAGCCTTCTTCGGGAAGCCCTACAGCTGGGAAATCACCTGGGGCGACGGCATCCCGCAAGCGACCTACACCGACACCGTGAACCCTGACGGCCCGCCTTCTCCCAACGATCGGTATGCCCCGGGCATCGCCCACACCTACCCGGGCGCGGGCACCTATGTCATCACCATCACACCGACAGACCCCGCCGCCGATGCCTGGCTAGGCTCGTTCGGTTTTCAGGTGGCTCCCACTTCCCCTGCACATTCCTTCTCAAACAAGGCAAAGGTGAGCGCCATCCTTTCGGGATTCACGCCTCAGATGACCCGTAGCGCCGCCCAGATAGCCAACCCTGCCGCAGGCCTGCCTTCCCATGAATGGGAAGAAGCTTTCTATGGCTGCCAGAACCTGACCACCACAGGGCCTGGCTTCAGCTCTGACTGGGCAGGCATCACATCTGCGGGCTCTGACTTCGCGCATGGCACGTTCATGGGCTGCAGCAGCATTACCATGCATCCCGCCTTCAACCTTCCCCAGGACCTCGTCTCGGTGGGAGACGATTTTGCTACCTCCCTGTTCTATAACTGCTCCGGCAACGCCTTCACCATGAACAGCGTGTTCAACCTGCCCCCGCACATCACGGATATCGGGGAGAGCTTTGTGCCAACGATGTTCTATAACTGCTACGGTGCCGCCTTCACCATGAATAGCGTGTTCACCTTCCCACAGGGCATCACGGGTGCGGGGAAAGATCGCCTCGCGTATCAGATGTTCCAGAACTGTTCCGGTGATGCCTTCACCATGAACAGCGTGTTCAATCTGCCCCAGGGCATCACGACCGCAGAAGGTTCCTTTCTTGATGGCATGTTCGCAGGCTGCTCCGGCACTTCCTTCACCATGAACAGCGTGTTCAACCTGCCCCCGGGCATAAGCGGCTCGGTGGAACTTGGTTTTGCGGCTTATATGTTCTATAACTGTTCCGGCAACGCCTTCACCATGAACGGCGTGTTCAACCTGCCCCAAGGGATAACCAGTGTACCAGAAGGCTTTGCATTAATGGAATTTTTCTCCGGTTGTTCCGGTGATGCCTTCACCATGAACGGCGTGTTCAACCTGCCCCAGGGCATCACGGGCACGGTGGGTCACTATTTTGCAAAAGTTATGTTCAATTATTGTTCAGGTGATGCCTTCACCATGAACGGCGTGTTCAACCTGCCCCCGGGCATCACGGACACGCGTGCTTCTTTTGCGCAATCCATGTTCCTTGATTGTTCCGGCCCCGCCTTCACCATGAACGGCGTGTTCAACCTGCCCCAGGGCATCACGGGGGTGGGTGACGGTTTTGTTTACGAAATGTTCAACGGCTGTTCCGGCCCTGCCTTCACCATGAACAGCGTGTTCAACCTGCCCCAGGGAATCACAGCGCTCAGTGACGATTTCGCTCGGTCACTCTTTGCCAACTGCTCGGGCGCGGCCTTCCAGGTGAACGACATCTTCACCTTCCCCCGGCTCACGCAGGTACTGGTTGATAAAGGTGGAGTCTTTGAAGAAACCTTCGCCGGCCTCAACACCGGCGTGAAGCAGAGGCGCAGCGCCATTTCCATCATCAACAACCCCAACGGCAACCCGCCGACGCCCCCCTTCACCATCGTTCCGATCGATGGCCGCTACACCTTCGAGGAATCCTTCAGCGACTGGCGGATCATCGACGCCAATTGGGGGGGCTTGAACGATCCTTTCGACTGCGTGGTGAGATTCGACACGGCGGGCAACACCGCTGTGAGCTTCCCCTCAGGCGACGAGGTGCAGTGCCTGCAGGGAGGCCTGGTGCCCCTGCCGGTCATCCTGTCGCCTTCGAGGCCTACTGCCTTACACTGGTACACGGACCAGGCCTGCACGCAGGAGTGGTTCTTGGACAGGGACACCATCCCCTACGGCACCACCGCCATGACCCTCTACCTCAGCGCCTTCACTGCTTCGCCGCTGACCTTCACTCCGTCGAGCGCCTTCGACATCCCCAGCACCGCGGTGGGCACGGCCATCCGGCCTATAGACACCTACCCGGGGGTCTCGGGCGGGGTGCTGCGCTACACGTTCAGCGCCTCCGGCCTGCCATCCGGCCTGGCCATAGACCCCGCGACCGGCATCATATCGGGCACCCCTGCCCTTGCGTGCCTTGCGGGCACGGCCACCATCACCGTGCAGGACGCAACGGGGCAGACGGCCTCGATAACCTTGGGCTACGGGGCGATGACCCAGGCAGGCGCCGGCCAGGGGGGCCATGGTGGCCAGGGCGGCCTGGCTGACTCGGGCGACACCCTGATGCCCGTCATCCTGGGCTTTGCCGTGGTAGCCCTGGCAAGCTTGCTCGCCTTGGCTGTCCTGCTGCTGCGCAGGAGGAGGAAGGCAGAAGGCCCCGATGGCCCCGAGGGTGCGGCAGGCTGCGAAGGCTTCGCGGACACCGAGGGCGCGTCAGGAACGGGCAGCCCCGAGGGCGAGGCGGGCGGCGAAAGGCCCGCAGGTCCCGAGGGTGTGGACCTCGCTGGCCCCGAGGGCGAGGCAGGCAGCGAAAGGCCCGCAGGTCCCGCAGGTCCCGAGGACACGGTAGGAAGCGAAGGGTCTAGCGTCCCGGCAGGGAAAAGGTAGGGAGGTCATCTATGAAACGCGCCAACAGGATTCTTCTCGGCTTCGCATTGGTCGTGCTCACGTTCCCGCCGCTGCCCCGGGCCTTCGCCCAGGAAGGCGCCTTGGAGGCACCGGTTGCACCGCACGCCGCAAGCGCCTACCGCTCCGGCTCAGAGGTGCCTGACGGCACCAGGGGGAAGTCCTTCACGGACGACCTCGGCAGGGCATCGGCCCAAGGCAGCCTGACAGACGGCAGCAGGGAAGACGTCCCCGCCGACGGTCCGGGCAAGGCGCCAGCCCCAGAGGGCAGCCAAGCCTCCGGTGAAGCCGCGGCCACGCTGCCCGATGGCCAAGCCACCGGCGACGCCGCTGCCCCGCTGCCCGATGGCCAAGCACAGCCCCAAGGCCCCTCCGATACCGCATACGAGCTGAGCGGCGCGGTCGGTCGGCTCGTCAGCGAAGCCGGGCTGGGCGGCACGGGCGACCTGCCCCAGGACACGTCCAGGGAAGCGGCAGCGCCGGAAGGCCCGGAAGGCCAGAAGGGCCAGGAGGGCCAGGCAGGTGAAGGCCGGCAGACGCTGCGCCCTGCCGCAACCGAGCAGTTCCAGCTCGAGGTGACGGTGGGGCCGGGCATCGGGGACGGCTCCCTGGCATTCGTCCTGCCCACTGCGGGAGGGCTCGACCCCGCAGGCGGCCAGGCAGTTTTCCTCGGGAAGTCCTACAGCTGGGAAATCACCTGGGGCGATAGCAGCCCGCAGGCGACCTACACCAACACCGTGAACCCTGACGGCCCGCCATCACCCAACGGTTGGAATGCACCGGGCATCGCCCACACCTACCCGGGCGCGGGCACCTATGTCATCACCATCACACCGACCGACCCCGCCGCTGATGCCTGGCTGGGCTCGTTCGGCTTTCAGGGGGGCAATGTTCCCCCTGCCAGCACCCCTATGAACAAGGCAAAGGTGAGCGCCATCCTTACGGGGTTCACGCCTCAGATGACCCGCAGTGCCGCTCAGATAGCCAACCCTGCCGCAGGCGTGCCGTCCCATGAGTGGGACGGCGTGTTTGTTGGTTGCTACAACCTGACCACCACAGGGCCTGGCTTCGGCTCTGACTGGGCAGGGATCACCTCTGCGGGTTCTCGGTTCGCGTATGGTACCTTTAAGGACTGCAGCAGCATTACCATGCATCCCGCCTTCAACCTTCCCCAGGACCTCGTCTCGGTGGGCAGCGATTTTGCTGCCTCCCTGTTCTACAACTGCTATGGTAATGCCTTCACCATGAACAGCGTGTTCAACCTGCCCCCGCAATTGACGGTTATGGGAGAAGCTTTTGCTATGGCGATGTTCCAGGACTGCTCTGGTGATGCCTTCACCATGAACAGCGTGTTCAATATGCCTCAGGGTATCACCGGTGTGGGGAAGGATGGCTTTGCTCTCAATATGTTCATGAGATGTTCCGGTGATGCCTTCACCATGAACGGCGTGTTCAACCTGCCCCCGGGCATAACGACCGCTGAAGATTCATTTCTTGCGGGCATGTTCGCAGGCTGCTCCGGTGCCGCCTTCACCATGAACAGCGTGTTCAACCTGCCCCCGGGCATGAGTGGATCAGCGGAAACCAGTTTTGCTGACTCTCTGTTCTCTGACTGCTCCGGTGATGCCTTCACCATGAACGGCGTGTTCAACCTGCCCCAAGGGATCACCGGCGTACCAGGATTTGCTGTATTCCAGAGGTGCTTTTATAACTGCTCCGGTACCAATTTCACCATGAACAGCGTGTTCAACCTGCCCCAGGGTATCACAGGTACCGTTGGCTCATACTTCGCGGCAGGCATGTTTGAATCCTGCTTCGGCCCCGCCTTCACCATGAACGGCGTGTTCAACCTGCCCCAGGGCATCACCGAGACGGATTCTGCTTTTGCAGAAGCTCTGTTCAGTGATTGTTCCGGCCCCGCCTTCACCATGAACAGCGTGTTCAACCTGCCCCAGGGCATCACGGTGGTGGACCGGCGTTTCGTTACCCATATGTTTGAAGACTGCTCAGGCAATGCCTTCACCATGAACAGCGTGTTCAACCTGCCCCAGGGCATCACCGCGCTCGAATACGATTTCGCGGCGAACATTTTTACCAATTGCAGCGGCGCAGCCTTCCAGGTGAACGACATCTTCACCTTCCCCCAGCTCACGCAGGCCCTGGTTGACGAATACGGAGTCTTCGAGAACGCCTTCGCAGGCCTCAACACCGGCGTGAAACAGAGGCGCAGCGCCATTTCCATCATCAACAACCCCAACGGCAACCCGCCGACGCCCCCTTTCACCGCTATCCCGATCGATGGCCGCCACACCTTCGAGGAATCCTTCAGCGACTGGCGGATCATCGACGCCAAATGGGGGGGCTTGAACGAGCCTTCCGACTGCGTGGTGACCTTCGACACGGCGGGCAGCACCGCTGTGAGCTTCCCCTCAGGCGATGAGGTGCAGTGCCTGCAGGGCGGCCTGGTGCCCCTGCCGGTCATCCTGTCGCCTTCGGGCTCGAGTTTCGTACGCTGGTACTCCGACCCGGCTTGCACGCAGGAGTGGCTCCTGGACAGCGACACCATCCCCGCCGGCACCGCCGCCATGACGCTCTACCTCGGTGCCTTCGCCGCCTCGCCGCTGACCTTCACCCCGTCTGGCGCCTTCGACATACCCGGCACCGCGGTGGGCACGGCCATCCGGCCTATAGACACCTACCCGGGGGTCTCGGGCGGGGTGCCGAGCTACACGTTCAGCGCCTCCGGCCTGCCATCCGGCCTGGCCATAGACCCCGCGACCGGCATCATATCGGGCACCCCGACCCTTGCCGCCCCTGCGGGCACGGCCACCATCACCGTGCAGGACGCAACGGGGCAGACGGCCTCGATCACCTTGGGCTATGGGGCGATGACCCAGGCAGGCGCCGGCCAGGGGGGCCAGGGAGGCCAGGGAGGCCAGGGAGGCCAGGGCGGCCTGGCTGACTCGGGCGATGCGCTGATGTCCGTCATCCTGGGCTTCGCCGTGGTAGCCCTGGCAAGCCTGCTCGCCTTGGCTGTCCTGCTGCTGCGCAGGCGGAGGAAGGATGAAGGCCCCGCTGGCCCCGAGGGCGAGGCAGGAGGCGAGGACACGGCTGGCCCCGAGGACACGGTAGGAAGCGAAGGGTCTAGCGTCCCGGCAGGGATAAGGTAGGGAGGTCGCCCATGAAACGCGCCAACAGGATTCTTCTCGGCTTAGCATTGGTCGTGCTCACGTTCCCGCCGTTGCCCCGATTCTTCGCTCAGGAAGGAGCCTTGGAGGCGCCGATGCCTCCGAGCGCTGCAAGTGCCTCTGCCTCAAGTACTGAAATGCCTGATGGCAGCGGGGGGGAGGTCTTGACAAACGACCTCGGCAGGTCATCTGCACAAGACGACCCGCCTGATAGCAGCGGGGAAGCGGGATCCGCCGAAAATCCGAGCAAGCCGCCAGACCCAGAGGGCAGCCAAGCCACCGGGGATGCCTCTGCGCCCCTGCACGATGGCCAAACACAGCCTTCAAGCCCGCATGATACCGCGAACGAGGTCAGCGGTGCGGTCGGTCACCCCGTCAGCGAAGCCGAGCCGGACGGCACGGATGCCCGGGCACAGGATGCGCTTGAGGAAACGGACGCACCAGAAGGCCAGGCCGGCGAAGATCAGGGTGGGGAAGACCAAGACGGTGAAGGTCGGCAGACGCTGCGCCCTGCCGCAACCGAGCAGTTCCAGCTCGAGGTGACGGTGGGGCCGGGCATCGGGGACGGCTCCCTGGAATTCATCCTGCCCACTTCGGGAGGGCTTGACCCTGCAGGCGGCCAGTCAGGCTTCTACGGGAAGTCCTACAGCTGGGATATCACCTGGGGCGACGGCAGCCCGCAAGCGACCTACACCGACACCGTGAATCCTGACGGCCCGGCTTCGCAAAACGATCTGTCTGCGCCGGGCATCTCCCACACCTACCCAAGTGCAGGGATCTATGTCATCACCATAGCGCCGACCGATCCCGCCGCTGATGCCTGGCTGGGATCGTTCGGCTTTCGGGCAGGGCATGCTTCCCCTGCAAGCGCCATATCGAACAAGGCAAAGGTGAGCGCCATCCTTACGGGATTCACGCCTCAGATGACCCGCAGTGCTGCCCAGATAGCCAATCCTGCCGCAGGCCTGCCGTCCAATGAATGGGAAGACACATTTGCTGGTTGCTACAATCTGACTACCACAGGGCCTGGCTTCGGGTCTGACTGGGCAGGCATCACCTCTACGGGTTATTCATTCGCAAAGGGCACGTTCATGGACTGCAGCAGCATTACCATGCATCCCGCCTTCAACCTTCCTCAGGACCTCGTCTCGGTGGAAGAGAGTTTCGCAGTATCTCTGTTCTACGGTTGCTCCGGCGACGCCTTCACCATGAACAGCGTGTTCAACCTGCCTCCGCATATCACGGATATAGGGATGGAATTTGCGGATGGGACGTTCGCAGAATGCTCTGGTGCCGCCTTCACCATGAACAGCGTGTTCAACCTGCCCCAGGGCATCACCGGTGTGGCGAAGACGGCTTTCGCGACTTCATTATTCTCAGGGTGTTCCGGCGATGCCTTCACCATGAACAGCGTGTTCAACTTGCCTCAGGGCATAACGATAGCACATGGCCCCTTCCTTATGGCAATGTTCAGCGGTTGTTCCGGGGCATCCTTCACCATGAACAGCGTGTTCAACCTGCCCCCAGGTATAAGCGGTGCGATTGATAGCAGTTTTGGAGCCTTTATGTTTGCGCGTTGTTCTGGCGACGCCTTCACCATGAACAGCGTGTTCAACCTGCCCCAGGGGATAACTTCGGCGAACGACGACTATATACTGCAAGGGTTTTTCGCTGACTGCTCTGGCGATGCCTTCACCATGAACAGCGTGTTCAACCTGCCCCAGGGGATTACCGGTCCTGTCGGAGTAGATTTTGGAGCGTACATGTTCGAAGGCTGCTCCAGCCCCACCTTCACCATGAACAACGTGTTCAACCTGCCCCCGGGCATTAGCGGCCTGGTCGGAAGAAGCTTTGGAGCGAGCATGTTCGAAGACTGCTCTGGTGCCGCCTTTACCATGAACAATGTGTTTACCTTCCCCCAGGGCATCACAGATGTGGAGGAGTATTTTGCCCATTCACTGTTCAAAGGATGCTCTGGTGCCGCCTTCACCATGAACGGAGTGTTCAACCTGCCCCAGGGTATCACCGCACTCGATTTCGGTTTCGCTAAGTCCCTTTTTGCCAACTGCTCGGGCGCGGCTTTCCAGGTGAACGACATCTTCACCTTCCCCCAGATAACGCAGGTACTGCTTGATGTAGCTGGAGGCTTCGAAGAAAGCTTTGCAGGGCTCAACACTGGCGTGAAGCAGAGGCGCAGCGCCATTTCCATCATCAACAACCCCAACGGCAACCCGCCGACACCCCCCTTCACCATCGTCCCGAACTATAACCGCTACACCTTCGAGGACTCCTTCAGCGACTGGCGGATCCTCGACGCCAACTGGGGGGGCATGAACGATCCTTCCGACTGCGTGGTGACCTTCGACACGGCGGGCAGCACCGCCGTGAGCTTCCCCGCAGGCGACGAGGTTCAGTGCCTGCAGGGCGGCCTGGTGCCCCTGCCGGTCATCCTGTCACCTTCGGGTTCGACTGCCTTGCGCTGGTTCAAGGACCCGGCTTGCACGCAGGAGTGGCTCCTGGACAGCGACACCATCCCCGTCGGCACCGCCGCCATGACGCTCTACCTCGGTGCCTTCGCCGCCTCGCCGCTGACCTTCACCCCGTCTGGTGCTTTCGACATCCCCGGCACCGCGGTGGGCACGGCCATCCGGCCTATAGACACCTACCCAGGGGTCTCGGGCGGGGTGCCGAGCTACACGTTCAGCGCTGCTGGCCTGCCCCCAGGGCTTGCCATAGACCCCGCGACCGGCATCATATCGGGCACCCCGACCCTTGCCGTCCCCGCGGGCATAGCCACCATCACCGTGCAGGACACAACGGGGCAGACGGCATCGATCACCTTGAACTATGGGGCGATGACCCAGACAGGCGGCGGCCAAGGCGGCCAGGGCGGCGGCAGCCAAGGCGGCCTGCCTGACTCTGGCGACGCCCTGATGCCCGTCATCCTGGGTTTCGCCGTGGTTGCCCTGGCAAGCCTGCTCGCCTTGGCTGTCCTGCTGCTGCGCAGGCGGAGGAAGGCGGAAGGCCCCTATGGCCCCACGTCCGCACCATAGCCCGAAGCGCCTCTGCCGTCCCATCTCCAACCACGCACCCCGCGCCCCGCGCCCGCACCACAGCCCGGGGCGCCTCTGTTCCCACCCCCCTCTCGCACCCTCAGGTTCTCCTTTGTCGATTTGTTGTTTATTGGGCTTTTTATCGCGCTTGCACCTGCCGTTCTTCCCGGGATGCGCTATCATTGCCCTGTTGTAGGTTCTTGCAGGCTCCTTGTTGCATGTGGGGAGTGTCGTTGGAACAATTGTTGGTATGCTGCCGGAACAAGGTTGCCGGCAATGGTTGTCGCCAGTATCCGAATTCAAATGCTTGCCACCGTTGTGGCAGTCGGTCAGGTTCGAGCAATCATTGCCCCGGAACAACCGCCACTATCGGATAAGCTGTTCGCGTTGGATAGGTCGTCACCACAAAGGCAAGCAGAACGGTTCTGCTTAAAAGGGAGGTCATATCATGAATAGGCGGTCTGAGATAAAGAGCACCCTGCAATTTGCGGCATTGGTCGCGTTCTTCCTGCTTTGCATAGAAAAGGTCTTGTCGTTCTTCATCCTTCACCTGGATATCGAAACAGAGCTGATTGTCTATGGGGTGGTCATCCTGGTGGTGTTTGCCGGCGCAGGCATCCTGTTGCTGTTTCCTGCAGTGCCTGTTCCTGCAAGTGCACAGGATATGCGCGAGCTGACCGACGACGAGCTTGCAGAAGTGAAGGCGCTTCTGGCACAGACCAACCGTCCCTCCATCAAGCTGACCCTGCATGACAGACCGACCACTCCTTACGACAGCAAGCTCGGTGGCACCCCCTACCTGCCGCCCGGATTCAAATACCCGTACAACAAGAACGATTACAGCGAAAAGATGCCGCTCAAGCTGCTCTGCCAGTTGAACTTCGCGCAACTGCCCCCCCTTAAAGGGTTTCCTACGGAAGGCATTCTGCAATTCTATCTATCCGGTGAAGAAGTGGAAGACACCTATGCCTTGGATTATGAAGAGCCGACCAAACAGAAGGGCTGGCGCGTCGTCTACCACGAGAAGCTTATCGATGATGCAACACTGCTGCAAGCACCACCGGTGCTTGATGAGGCTGCAACAGAGAACTTCCCCCTGAAAGGCGAATTCTATATCCATGGTGAGCTACAGGTCACGCCTATCAACGATACCGATAAGGATTGGTTGGACTTCTGGGAGAACGTCTTCGAGCCTTCGCCCATCGGTGAGCAACTGAAAGATCTGTATGCAGAAGACGAGATTCTTTTCTCTTTGATAAATGCCATGGATTACAAAATGGGCCACCGGATGGGAGGCTACCCCTGCTTCACCCAAAACGACCCCAGGGAAGATACTTGCAAAGGACATTCTGTCCTGCTTTTACAGCTAGACAGTGAAGAACAAGGTGAGAACGGGATCATGTGGGGCGATGCCGGTGTGGCGAACTTCTTCATCACCCCGAAGGCCTTAGAGAACAAAGACTTCTCCCGGGTTCTGTACAACTGGGATTGCGCATGATGCATTGAAGAACCTTCACGCCTGCGTAACCCCGATACCGTTCGTCACGTGGACACAGGGGCGGGCAGGGGCAAGGCGGGCAGGGGCAAGGCGGGCAGGGGGGCGGTTCGGAGGTGGACACAGGGACGGTTCATCTGTCCACTTT
>JAIRPR010000067.1 GCA_031256895.1 Coriobacteriaceae bacterium | reverse complement strand
AAAGTGGACAGATGAACCGTCCCTGTGTCCCACCGCCCTGTCCCGCCGCCCCGCCGCCGAGCCGTGCCTGTCCCGCTGCCCCCCCTGTGCCCCTGTGCCGCCGCCGAGCCGTCCCGGTGCCCTGTGCCCCTGCCGCTTCCCTCCCCTGGACCGTCCCTGTGTCCGCCTGCCCCTGTGCCTTGTACCGCGGTGATGCCCTAGGCTGGTTTGGCAGGGTCGGGCAGGTAGCGGCGCATGCCGTTGACGCTCAGGGCTACCGTGGCAGAATTGTGGACAAGCGACGAAGTCGAGGGAGCAAGCAAGCCCGCAGTGCCCGAAAGCAGCAAGGCGGTGTTGAGCGCGATGGATCCGCGGTAGCTTCCTTCCATGCGCTTCATGAAGCCAACGCTGAGGCGCCGCAAGGCCACTATGTCCCTCAGGCTGTTTCCCAGGAGGGTGACATCGGCCACCTCGCGGGCAATCGCCGCACCTTCCCCCATGGCAATGCCCACATCGGCGCATGACAAGGCAGGGGAATCGTTCACGCCATCGCCCACCATGACCACCCGTGCGCCTTGCTCGCGCAAGGCTTTGATAAAGGCATGCTTGTCCTCGGGCAGCAGGTCGGCCTTGAATTCCTTTATCCCTGCCTCTTCGGCTACGAGCTGCGCGGTACGGAAGTTGTCGCCCGTCAGCATGACCACATGGGAAAAGCCGACCTTTCGCAGGTCGTCCAATGCTTCTGCGACCTCACCGCGCAAGGGGTCCCGGATAAGGATGGTGCCCACCAGCCTTCCATCGACCGCAAGGAACAAGGGGGAAGAACCGGGGTTCCCGGCATAAAGGGTTTCCAACACAGCCTGGTCGCAGGGAATGCCTTCGTCGTCGAAGACGAAGTGCCCGCTGCCTATGATGGTGCGTTGGCAGTCCAGGGTAGAAACGATGCCATGGGCCACGATGTATTCGACCTCGGCGTGGCGTTCGCGGTGGTCTATGCCGCGTTTTGCCGCGTAGGCGACAACCGCCCGTGCCACCGGGTGGGGGAAATGCTCTTCCAGACAGGCTGCAAGGCGTACCACCTCGACCTCTTCCCAGCCTTCAAAGGGCACCACAGCGGCAACCTCGGGCGCGGCATTGGTCAGGGTGCCTGTCTTGTCGAACACGATGGTATCGGCTTGGGCGATGGCCTCGAAGACACGCGAGCCTTTCACCTGTATGCCATACCGTGCCGCTTCGGCGCAGGCCGAAAGCGCGGCTATCGAACCGGTCAGCTTAAGGGCACAGGAATAATCCACCATAAGCGCGGCGCTCATCTTCTCCAACGAACGGGTGAAGGCGAACACCAAACCGGCATAGAGCAGGTTGTAGGGCACGATGCCATTGGCCAAGCGTTCCATGCGTTCCTGGCTTGTAGCCTTCAGTGCCTCGGATTGTTGGACCAGGGCAACGACCGAGCGCAGCCGGGTGTGTTCGGGCGCCGCCTTGACGCGCACGTACAGCTCGCCTTCCTCGATCGCGGTTCCAGCGAAGACGTCGTCGCCGACCTCACGCATGACAGCGGCGGATTCCCCCGTCAGCGTGGATTGGTTGACCCAAGCCTGCCCGCGAACGACCTCGCCATCGACCGGAAGGGCAGCCCCTGTGCGCACGACCACGGTGTCGCCTTCCCTTATCTCGGTACAAAGCGCCGCGCGTTCCTCCCCTTCGGCATCGATAAGCCCGACCCTCTCGGGAAGGTCGAGGAGGGAAGCGATGAGTGCCTGTTCGGAATACCTTCTTGTCTGGTCTTCCAGGAACTCTGCCATATTCACCAGGAACATGGCAGAGGAAGCGGCGGTGTAATCGTTCTTCAAAAGGCAGGACAGCACGGCTGCCGCATCAAGCACCGGAACGTCGAGCCGCCGGTTGGCCAATGATGACACGGCTGCACGCATAAAGCCTGCCGCACGGAACAAGGTCCAGGCAAGGCGCAAAGGTGAGGGCAGCAGGTAACGCGTGGCAAGGTGCACGCCCGTACGCCACAGCACCCCTTCGACAAGCTTGCCTGAACGCAGCGCCAAAGCTGCCTCCGGCACGGGGCGGTATTCCTCCAGTTCCTGACTAGTCAATTGCAAGACCAGGTCAACAAGCTCTTTTTCGGTCATAGCCTCGCTCTGGTACCAGATGGCTATCGAGCCTATGCGCTCATAGACCACACAGCGGTGGATTGTTGGCTTCTCTAGGAAATATGACTCCAGGGCGACGGCATCTTGTAAGGGGATACGCCCGGGAAAGCCCAGACGGATCCTTCCCGGGATCCTGTGCTCAATTCGGCAACGCACGTCTCAAGCTCGGCTTATTCGGCTTTTTCAGCTTTTGCGGCATCTTCTTTGACATTCAGGTAGCTTGCTTCAGCCACCAGGTCGTCCAGGTTGCTCTTTGCTTGTTCGATGATGTCCAGACCGGCTGATTTCACTTGCAAGGTCTTCGAGATGCCCTGCACATACAGCTTCTTCGCCGGCTTCGAGGTCAAGGCTTTGACCCCTACCGTACCCAAAAGGAACCCTGCGGCTACCAATCCTATGTTCTTGTTGTTCATGATGACTCCTGTTCTTTCTTCGTCTTGAAGGCAGCAGGCGCTCCGTTTGACCCAGAATTTGTTACCTGCTTCTAACTTAGTAGACACAGGGTAGCGTAATCTGCTTCAAAAGGGAAGAGTTTTGTTAGTAATACCTAACTTTATTGGCCAGGACCCTTCAAGCGCTTTCAAGGGTCTCCGGCGACGAGAAGCCCCAAGAGCCTCCACGGGACAAACCCTTCGCTCTCGAAGAAGCCCCCCATTACAATAGTAGTCCAGCCATAATCCTTTGAATGGATGTGGAAAATCAATCCGTAGGATTGAATTGATTTTCCACCCCCCGGAACTCACCTCCGAGGCCGAAAGCCTCCACGGGACTTGGGGCTCGAAGGCTCCAAGGCTTTCGCAAGGCTTCAAGCAAATGGCCTTCCTCAAGCCCTACATCCTGCCCCTTCCGCCACCAGCCCCGGGGCCGCCTGTCCCAGGGCCGCCCATGCCGGGAGCCGTTCCTCTGTCGGGGGCTTCCGTTCCCCCCGTTCCAAAGCCTCCCATGCCGCCCGGCCCTGCCATGCCGCCGCCAGTGCCTGCCGTGACGGTGGCAGCCAGGGTGTCACCCGCATAGACGTCATAGCTTTGGCCGCTCACGATACTCGGGGCTGAAATCGCAAGCACGCGGCAATCCGCAAAGGCTGTGAAACCCACGAGCACCGCACCTTCTTTCCTCACCTCTACCACGTCGCCGCTGGTTATAGTGGCATTAAGGTACACATAGCTCTGGGTCGAGCTTCCCGCTGGGGCGGCACCAGTGCTCAGCAGGCCACCGTACACCACGGTGCCCCCCGTGATGGTGAGGGTCCCCTGTGTGTCCATGGCATCGCCGTCGCGGGTAGCATTGGACATGAGGTACGCAGTGCCGCCACTGATGTTCACGGTGCCGTTGGAATCGAGGCAATCGCTGGAAGCCAAGGCCTTCAGCACGCCACCGCTCATATTGACCTGCAAAGTGCCGGTGCCTGATGCATTGATGCCATCATCGGTCGCCTGCTGGATGTCTGTCTCGCCGCCGCTGATGTCCACGACCGCCGCCTCAAGCCCCTCGTAGCAGTTCATCACGGTGATCTTCCCACCGCTTATGGCAAGGGTGTTCTCGGCATGGATGCCGTCATCGCCCGATTGCAAAGTGAAGGTTCCGCCCGCTACCGTGATGTCCGCGTTGCTGTGGATGGCATCGTCCAAAGAACTTACCGTGAAAGCACCTCCGTTCAATACCATGGCGCTTCCGCTCTTCACGCCCTTGAAGCTGCCGTCTGTCGTCTGGCTTGCGGATGTCACGAAGCCCGACCCGTTCCCCCCATGCGAGCTGGCAGAAAGGCTGCCGCCCGGCCAACCGCCACCCGATGTGATAGCGAACACGCCTGTGTCTATCTGCAGGGCGCTGGCGGCCGAAATCCCGTCATGGGATGCGGATATAGTGAAGATGCCACCCTGGATGAGCAGCCAGCCTTTGTCTGACTCGGTTTCATTGGCGGTCTTCATGCCGTCGCCTTCCTTTGACGACAAGGTGAAGGTTCCGTCCAGCACGGTGAGCGAATCCTTCCCGCGCAAGGCGGCGTCCACCGAATCGATAGCGAAGGTACCGCTGGCAATCACCAGGTCGTCCTTGGTGGCTATGCCATGTTTGAAGGCTGCTATGACCTTCAACGACCCCGTGCCGTTGAGGGAAAGGTCGCACTTGCTGAACAGGGCGGCGTTCGGCTCTTCTCCCTCAACATCCACATAATGGTAGTCAGCCTTGTCAGAAAGCGTGTTCTGGGTGCCTTCCGCAAGGATGACCACCGCCTTGTCGGCGCTGGCAACGTAGATGGCGGCGTTCTCGCTCGCGGTGATGCTGGCACCGTTCAATACCAGGCGCACCAGGTCGCTTTCCTGTGCCTGGACCACCAGGGAACCACTTGTCAAAGTGCCGCTTATGACATAGGTGCCCGCAGCCGTTATGGTCACGGTAGAACCTTGCGCCTGGGCGCCGCTGCCCTCCACGGTAGCTGATGTGCCATTCAGATTGATAAGGGTTGAGCTGGCCAGATCCCAGGAGCTGTCGGTGTCCTCAGCCTTGACCTTACTGGTTATCAGGCTGACCGGAACGGCAGCAGTGCCTGAAGTGGTTCCTGCAGCGTTGAGTTCGGTGACAGCCTGCGTGCCCACAACACCCTGGGTGTCTTGGGTGCCCTGAGCATCGGAAGCACAACCGCCCAAGAGCAACAGGGCAAACAAGGCGGTGCACAGTGCGGGCATCACGGGGGCAGGCACGCACGTTCGTCTCTGCCGTCGACGGAGACAGGCAAACAAGGTGGCGGGCAGTGCGGGCAGCGCACGCCTTATCGAGGAAGGCGTATGTCCCAAACCGTCCCGGGATACCCGGGCGTCCAAAGGCTTCGACACGGCATGCTTCAGGGAGCAGGGCGAACACTTTGAACTGCCTGCCCCATGCATCAACTCTGTGCTTGCAGTCGTATCCATCATAGTTCTCCCATCGGTTGGAGGCTGCGACCAAGCGCCACCTCAAGGTTGCCGTTTCGCACACGGATATCGTCAAGGAAGGCCTTCGGGCTTGCCCCCTGCCTCAGGGTGACGGAATAGGTCAGTTGGTAAAGGCTTCCCATCTGGGTTGTCTTGACCATCACCAGCTCGCTTGCAACCGTATGCCGCTCGAAGGCCGAAGCGAACAGCCCCTCGAAATCGAGGCTTTCGGGGATGGTTATCTTGAGCTGGCGGGCTTGTTCGCGCTTAAGCCCAATGGGCATGCGCGCATACAACAGGGTGGCAGCCCCGATTATCAGCACGAACAAAGCCCCTACAGCAAGGAAGCCCATCCCCGTGGCAAGCCCTACCGCCATCGAGAAGAAGATGGCGGCTATCTCTTTCGCACTACCGGGTATGGACCGAAAGCGCACCAGGGTAAATGCCCCCATGACCGCAAGTCCCGCGCCTATGTTGCCATTCACCAACATGATGACCAGCTGCACGGCGGATGGCAACAGGGCCAAGGTGACCACGAAGTCCTTGCGGTAGTTGGTACGGTAGGTATAGATGGCCGCCGCCACTGCACCCAGTACCAGCGAGGCCAGGGTGCAGATGACAAATGCCCCTAGGTCAACCGTTGCCGCTTGGCCGGTTGAGTTGAAGATACTGGAGAAGAACTGTTCCAAGGTCATGAGGGTTCCTTTCGGGTAGGGGTGTTTCCGAGCCGGCAGTCATTCCTGATTGGGGGCAAGCCGCTGCAGTCAATCGTTCCTGATCCGGGGTCAGCCGAAACAGGCAATCGTTCCTGACCAGGGGCAAGCCGCTGCAGGCAATCGTTGTGGTTCCGGGGTCAGCCGACGGAGGGGTCTTATGCCGCAATCGGCCAAATTCCATCGCATCCTGCTTCAAATCCTTGAGCTTATCCAGCCAAGCGCCTGAAGGTGCTTCGCTTTGCAGGACGGCAGCCGTCGCGGGAAGCACGGGCATTCATGAAGGCAGTGCCTGCCTTCGAGAAGCTTGACGGATAGGCTTCGAATCGGTCAAGCAGCTCCACAAGCCAAAGCGGCATAGCGCCCGCAGCTTTGACCTCCATGATGCACAGGCCTGGTTCTGCCAAAGTGCAGGCAAGGGAAGGGTTCCGGGTAAAGGGAGCGAAATCCCAGGTGCCCGCAGCCCATCGCAAATCGGTATCGAAGGTGACCCGCAAAGCGTCACCGCCTTCCCGCAGGCCTCCCGACGAGCATTCCAGCGAGCGTTCAGGAAAAACACACCCGTTTTTGGCTCTTGTGGCATCAGTTCTTGCCATCTTCCCGGAATCGGCGCTGATGGATGAGAATTTTCCTTTGACAGACCACGCCTCGCGAAGGCAGCTCACGATTAAAGAAGGTTCAAGGCCGCCGTAGAACTCCCGTTGCCAGGCAAGCTCGCGGATGATCTGGCTTTCGTTCCTGCGTTGGATGTCGACCCCCTGCTCGATGAAGGCACGGGCCTCTCCCAAGGTAAGGGCAACACGACGTTTGTAGCCCCGGCCTTTGACTTTGCGCTTTATCTCAAGATAGCACGGGGTGTCCGAAACCGCTTCAAAGGGGTCGCCGGAAGGGGGCACGATGCCATACACGCGGATCCGGGTCTTTTCCTTGAAAGGCGGCTTTTCCAGGGATCGCCGCAAGAGCAAGCTTGAAGGAGTGTCCAGATAAAGGCTTGTCACCCGTGAAGGCCCATGAGCGCTATAGAGGTCCTTGGCCATATGCTGGGAGAGCGCTTCACGCAAACCATCCATGGTGGCCTGATCGATCCGGTATTTCTTTTCATTACGTTCAAAGGTGTCCATGGTTCGTTCCGTTCCTGTTGTCTTCTTGCGCAAGCTGTTCCTGCTGCCCTGTCCATAGGCTGTTCCTGCTGTGTCATGTGCCAGTGTAACCACCGATGCTGAAAACACCCTGAAAAGCCCATCCTGGCATTTTGGTTTCAGCTTGCTTTCAGGAACACGCTATACTATGCAAGCAACAAGAAACCAACAAAGGAAACGGCATGAACATCCTGATAGTCGAAGACCAAAAGAGGCTCGCCGATGCGTTGGGGGCCATCCTGGAAGATGCCGGATATCATGCGGATGTGGTCTATGACGGCCGAAACGGGCTTGATTGGGCCTGCGCCGCAGCCTACGATGCTGTCGTGCTCGATGTCATGCTTCCCAAACTCAACGGTTTCGAGGTGGTGCGCGAGATGCGGCGGGCAGGCATTGCCACACCGGTCATCTTGCTTACCGCACGCGACACCCTGCGAGACAAGGTCAGTGGCCTCGATGCCGGTGCCGATGACTACCTCACCAAGCCCTTCCAGCCTGATGAGCTTCTTGCACGCTTGCGGGCACTCACACGCCGTCAAGGTGAAGTGCTGATTGAAAGCATCACCGTGGGCGACACCACTCTCGACCTTTCGAACGCCTTGCTTTGCTGCGGAAATACCGACGTCCGCCTTTCACTCAAGGAATTCGAGGTGTGCCGCCTGCTCATGGCAAGCAAAGGCCGTGTGATCCCTAAATCGCTGCTCATTGAAAAGGTCTGGGGCCTTGAAAGCGCCGCTGAAGACAACAACGTAGAGGCCTATGTCTCCTTTTTGCGCAAGAAGCTCACGTATGTCGGCTCTAACCTGCGCATCAGTACCCAACGCATGATAGGCTACCGTCTCGAGGTCGCAGAAGACAGCGTCCCGGCAGCAACCGCACCCGCTTCCGCGTAAGGAAAGGCTGCAGCCATGCTGAAAAAGCTCCGCAGGCGCTTCATCCTTATCACGATGGCCTTGGTGACCTTCGTGCTTTTCGTGGTATGCGCCGCAAACGTGGTATCAACCTACCAGGCAACGTACGACCAGACCCAGCGCGCCCTGAACGAGCCCTTTTTCAGCGGAGGCGATTCGCCCGACCGCCCCTGGATAACCGGCGGCAGAAGGCCAGACACAGATGGCACAAACAACATCGAAAGGCGTGGCGGCGCAGATGGGCCCCTTGGCTTTGTGCCGGTGCTGCACATCACACTCGATGCATCGGGGGCCACCATCCTCTCTTCGAACAGCGATTTGGTGAACATGGATGAAACGCTTCAAAGCCAAGCCATCGAACAGGCGCTTGCTTCCCCATCCGATTCGGGGGAGCTTGCCGGGCTTGGACTGTACTATCACCGTGCATCGACCGCTGAAGGCATACAGCTTTCCTTTGCCGGGACCTCCCTGGTCTTCGAAGCCACCATGCGCACCTTGGGCATATCCCTGCTCATCTTTTTGGGTGCCCTCGCGGCATTCTTCGCCATCAGCATCTTCCTTTCACGCATCGCCCTTAAGCCGGTAGCCGAAGCCTGGGAGAAGCAGCGCCGCTTCATCGCCGATGCTTCGCACGAGCTGAAGACTCCGCTGACCATCATACTTGCCAATAACAGCCTGCTTGCGGCGCATCCTGAACGAAGTGTCTCTGAACAGGGGAAATGGATAGCAAGTACCCAAACCGAGGCACAACGCATGGACAGGCTTGTGCGTCAATTGCTGCTGTTAGCCCAAACGGAAGACGATATCGAAAGCAATAAGAATCGCAGCAAAACGTTTGGAAGGAGGGAAAGTGCGACGAGCCGCAAAGGAAGCAAAGCTGACGGCAGGGAAAAGACGGCTGGCAGCAAGGAAGGCGAGGCTACCACAAGGGAAAAGGTGACTGGCCACAAGGAAAGCGAAGCTGCCAGCAGGGAAGATGCCTCCAGTGCCCCGGTGGGATACGATATCCACGACAACGCTGAAACCCCCGCAGAAACCGATACGACAGAACAAGGCAATGTTTTCAAAGATGCCTCAAAGGCCCAAACAAGCTTATCCTTCGACCCTTCCCCCCATAAACAGGAAATCAAAAGCCCCGCATTGCTCGACCTGAGCGTGCTTGCGCACAAGTCTGTCCTCCAGTTCGAGGCGGTTGCCTTCGAACGGAATGTGTCCCTTGAGGTGGAAATCACACCAGGCCTTCTGCTAAGGGGTCACCATGGCCAGATGGAGCGCCTGATTGCCATCCTGCTCGACAATGCCTGCAAGTATGCCGAAGAAGGAGGGGTCATACATGTGGCTTTGCGGGGCAAGAAAGACGGAGGGGCTACGCTTGTGGTGAGAAACACCGGCGATCCCATCCCCCCCGAAGACCTCCCCCATGTGTTCGAGCGCTTCTATCGCAGCGATTCCTCACATAGCAGCGAAGTCGAGGGCTTCGGCCTTGGCCTTGCCCTGGCAAAGAACATCATAGAAGCCCATCGGGGCACCATCCATATCACCAGCGATGCCGAGAACGGCACCATCGCAACCGTGCGGCTACCAAAGGCATAGACAAAAAGGAATCTGATAGTCGCTCACTGCACGTAAGCCACAGGCTACACCTCCGCCAAGCCCATTGCCGAAGGCCGCGCGACACGCGGCGACCTTACTGCACGCAAGCCATAGGGGTGGCAGCATCAGGTTTTTGATGGGGCCTTATAAGGGGGGATGAGATAAAAGGAGACCCCGGCATGAGCGTGGTAGGTGGTGAAGGTGGACCGATGCCGGGGTCTGTATAGGAGTGAGGCTCCAGGATGTGTGGTGGATGTTGAAGCCTCGGGATATGTTCAATAAGCACTTGCGACTTACTTACTTGTTTTGGTGCAAGAAGTATTATAAAGTCTCAAGCTAGTCGAAGGTCAAGAACTTTTTAAAAATACTGCGAATGGTTCAAATACTGCTCCGAAGTGAAAGCTGACGTGTTTTTTCATGAAGCATCTTTGCAGATTAAAGGATTTTCAGCATCCTCGCGAAAAGATGAAGCATTTTTCAAGCGTTCAGCTCGATGCAGCTTGCCGACTTCCGGGCATTCTTCTTCCTTTCATCATATGTTTATAAAAATTTAAGTTCGTCTAAACTTTTATTCTTCCTTATATGGAACTACGCTTCCAGGACGTTCTAAAGGCCTCCAATAAAACAAGCTGTGTCCGACATCACTGCCCCATCATATCTGCAAACACATTATTTTGTGTCAAAGCCTACCTATTCCGACAACTTCTTGAGTAAAAGCCCAAAGGCTGCCTTGCATTCGGGCGCCAGCGGGACATAAGGCCAAACATGGCACATACCTTCCCCAATAATGAGTTCTGCCTGCCCGCCGGTATTGCGGATCTGTGCCATGAAGACATCCATCTGAGGCAGGAATATCTCCCGGGTGCCGCAGAACACCGTCAGGGGCGGGAAAGCCGAGAAATCGCCTTCCAACGGACAAGCATAATACGGCGCTTGCAGGCTCTCAAGTTGCATAAGTTCGTTCAGGGTATCAAGGATGGCGGTGCTCAACATGGCATCGACAGGCACGATCGCGTCCATACGGGCACGGATGCTTGGATCGCGAACGACCGACTGCCCCGGTGAAAGGGCAGCCATCATCCGGGGCATTGACAGGCTTCTTCCTGTGATTCCTTCACCATGGGAAATCCGGTGGCCCAGGAACAGGGTCTGGGCTGCTCCGGCGCTATCACCCACCACGCGGATGTCGTGGGCGGGGTGTTCCTCAAGCATAGCGGCATAGGTCATGAGCACCATATCTGATGAGCTCTGGAGTGTGGCACCGGGAAGCAAGGGATAATTGCAGAACCACAGACGCGCGCCCAAGCGCTCGACCATCTTTGCGGCCGCGTCCCAATGCGCCCTCCATGCCTCAAAGACAAAGCCGCCGCCATGGAGGAACAAAATGACAGGCGCACCTGGCCTCGCCTTGCCCCGCGGCTCGATGATATAACAGCTATGCCCGGCGATGGTCCGCTTCTCCAACAGGAAGCGCCTCTCGAAGCCTTTCGGCGGTAGGCTCCTGTGCGTCTGGTCGTGCTTTCCAAGCCAATCCAAGAGCCTCTGGGTGTCCATGCTGAAGACCTCTTTATGGCCGAGCCTTCTTACGCCTCGGGCAACCACCTTGTATCTCAGACTGGTCATTGCTTTCTCCTATCAGATGCGCCATCTCTTTGCCTGATCCAAAGCGCAGGCCTCTTGCTGCTCACGCAATCCTGCTGCGTACACGCCTACATTCACCCCTACAGTATACCACCAGCACTGTTACCATTCACGTGTCAGCCAGTGGGAGATGTTTCGCATGCAAGCCATCTTCCCGATTGGCTAAAGGCCATCAGAACAGCATATTGTCACTTGCTCGCCCGTGAACGGTATACCAGCACTTTCCCTTGACAGACAATCCCCACATAAGCCCTTGCGTGGGTGAGACAGAGCCGCTACAATGCTCTCCAATGAATTCTGTTTCAGGGCGAGGTGAAATTCCTCACCGGTGGTAATCGGCTTTTGCCGTGACCCCACTGCCGACAGAAGACATCGGGAAGCCTTCCGATGCCAGATTCCCTGTGAGTCTGGCTGCAATGGCGCTCCTTGATGGTCGGCTGCAGTCACGTCACCTGCCGCGAGTCCACTACCTTGCAGGCTTCGGCTTTCCTGGAAAGCCAGGCGGGCGGTTCTCCTGAAGCGCGGGCATTGCCCTGCGCTTTGGTATGCCACCGACCCCGAAGCCTCAAGCTGATTCTGGTGCGATCCCAGGACCGACGGTCATAGTCCGGATGGAAGAGGCAGAGTTTATCCAGGCCCGCATATATCTAGTACATGGCTACAGCCCGGATAGACCCCTAATAACCTGTATGAATTGGAATTCATGCGGGTTGTTCTTTTTTGAGAGCCGAAGAACAAACCCTTTGACCGGCGCTCTTAAAAGTGAAGGGATGTACCATGACCGACCAAAGAACGAACTTGGGCCAAGCAGAGAACGGCAGCGGAACCGAGGGCCTGGGCCAGGAAGTGAACGGCAGCGGAACCAAGGGCTTGGGCCAAACAGAGAACGGCAGCGGAACCAAGAGCCTGGGCCAAACAGAGAACGGCAGCGGAACCGAGAGCCCCGCATTCAAGAACACGAACCGATGGGATACCCGGCAACTGGTCACCATGGCGCTTCTGTGCGCCATCGGCGTCTTGCTCTCGTTCATCGAGTTCCCCCTTTTGCCTGGTGTCCCCTGGCTGAAGTATGATGCCTCGGCCATGCCTGCCATGGTGAGCGGCTTTGCCTGGGGGCCTGGCGCGGGCGTCTCGGTCGGCGTTATCGGCGCCATCATCCATGGGATACTTGCAGGCGATTTCTGGGGAGCAGTCATGAACATCATCGTGGTCGTCTGCTACACCTTGCCCGCCGCCTTCATCTATAAAAAGATCCATACCTGGAAAGGTGCGGTATTCGGCCTGGTAGTTGGTTGCCTTTTGTCACTCGCTGGTGCCATCTTGGGCAATCTGGCCATCACGCCTATGTGGCTGGGGGTCGATTTCCAAGTGGTCGTCGATATGGTGATCCCGGTGCTCACGCCTTTCAACTTGCTGAAGGCCATCATAAACTCGGTGTTGACCGTCGTTGTATACAAGGTCATCTCCAACCTGGTGACACCCAAGAAAAAACAGGTGCATGAAAAATAGGTCGCCCAGCACGTCCGGCGCACCAGGAAAGTCCGACAGACCACACCGATCGGGCTTATCTGGCTCGGCAGCTCGCACGATTGACCCTTCTGGTGTGGGCAAGTCCTTACCGGGTGCCCATGAAACAGACAGGCATGGCGCACACGATGGGGCTATGCCTGCAGGCAAAGCGAAAGAAAAGATATGATAGTTTTCAAAGATACCGGGTTCACCTATGATGGCGAGTCCTTTGTACTGAAAGACCTGGGCCTTTCCCTAGAAAAGGGCAGCTTCACCTGCATCCTGGGCGGCAACGGCTCGGGCAAATCGACCCTGGCCAAACACATCAATGCCCTGCTCGTGCCCGATGAGGGCAGCGTATCGGTCCTGGGGCTTGACACCCGCGACGAACAGAACACCTACCTTATCCGAAGCAATGCCGGCATGGTGTTCCAAAACCCTGATGACCAGCTTGTCGCAAGCCTGATAGAGAACGATGTGGCCTTCGGCCCAGAGAACCTGGGCATCCCAAACCCCGAGCTCCGGCAAAGGGTGACCCAGGCACTCGCGGAAGTGGGTCTTCAGGGTTTTGAACGGCATGAGACTTCGGCTCTTTCCGGCGGCCAGAAACAGCGGGTGGCCATAGCCGGCGTGCTGGCCATGGATCCGCAGATACTCATCCTGGACGAGGCTTCAGCCATGCTGGATCCCCGGGGACGCAAAGGCCTTGCACGTGTCTGCGCTCAGCTCAACCAGCGTGGCATGACCATTGTCATGATAACCCACTTCATGGAAGAGGCAGCACTGGCAGACCGCGTCATCGTGCTCCAGGCAGGAAGGGCGGTGCTTGATGGCAGCCCCGAAGAGGTGCTGACACAGGCCGACGGCCTGGAACATCTGAACCTCGATGTCCCTTTTGCCTGTAAGCTTTCAATCGAGCTGCAAAAACGCGGGGTACCCGTGAAGACCCATATCTCCGAGGATGCCTTGAAGGAGGAACTATGCCAATTGTTTTTGAGGGCGTGAGCTACTCCTATACGGCCCCGGCAAAGCCGAAGGATGCCAAGAAGCCACGCATAAAGGCCAAAGAGGCGTCAATACCGGGGGAAAGGCCTGCATGGGGCAACGCCCCCGATGCCCTCTGGGCGATACATGACATCGACTTCACCCTGGAAGACGGCGATTTCCTGGGCATTGCCGGGCACACCGGAAGCGGAAAGAGCACACTGATCCAGCATATGAACGGGCTGATCCATCCCACATTGGGCAGGGTGTTGATCGATGGAACCGACATTGCCGACAAAAAGGCGGCTTCACGCATCCGGGGGAAGGTAGGTTTGGTCTTCCAATACCCCGAACACCAGCTCTTTGCCGCGAACGTCTATGATGATGTGGCCTTTGGTCCCCGTAACCTGGGACTTCCCCCTGACGAAGTAGACCGTTGCGTGCGTGATGCCTTGGCTCAGGTCTCCCTTGATTTCGACAGCCTGAGAACCGCAAGCCCCTTCGAGCTTTCGGGAGGCCAGCAAAGAAGGGTTGCCTTCGCCGGCGTCTTGGCCATGCGCCCCTCAACGCTCATCTTGGATGAACCGGTCGCAGGCCTGGACCCTGCAACGCGGAACTCCTTCCTCAACCTGATTGCCGAGCTTCATAGGCAGGGGCTTACCGTGGTGCTGGTCTCCCATAACATGAACGACCTGGCCCGCCTCTGTAACCGTGTGCTGGTATTGAAGGAAGGGCAGCAGTTCGCGCTCGGCAGTCCCCAGGAGGTTTTCGCACACGCCGACGAACTGAAGGCCATCGGCCTCGGAGTGCCTTCTGCCCAAGGCTTGGCGAACCGCCTTGTGGCGCAAGGCGTTCCTTTGGGGGACATTTCCGCAGCTCTTTCGCCAAGAAGGACTGCGGCGAACCCTGAAGGGGCAACTAAGAGGCTCTACGATATCGAAAGCCTTGCCGACGAACTGGCTGCCCTGTACAAGGCTCAACCGGCAGCAGGTGCTATACAGCCTGAAGAAACCGTTCATGAAGGTCAGGCTGGGGGGCCTTATGCCTGAGATCGCCATAATCGGAAGGTATTGGCCAGGAACAAGCCCCTTGCACCGCATGGATCCGCGGGCAAAGCTGCTCATGTCGCTTGCGGTCATGGCCGTCATACTGTGCGCACAAGGCTTTGTGGGGCTTGGTGTCTGCGCCTTCTTCACCTTCGGTCTTTTTGTCCTTGCCCGCATTCCCCTGAAGGCCGCATTCAAATCAATCGCCCCTCTCGCCTTCATCATCGTCATTGCTGCTCTGTTGAACATCTTCTTCGAACAGGGTGGGCAAACCCTTGTTCAATGGGGCTTTCTCCAGATAAGCAGCAAAGGCCTGTACCAAGCCGCGTTCAGCGGTCTGCGCCTGCTTCTTCTGTTGCTCAGCATGAGCCTGCTCACCCTGACCACGGCAACCTTGGATATCACCGATGCCTTCGAGCACCTGCTTGCCCCTTTTGCGCGGATAGGCCTGCCCGCCCATGAGCTTTCGATGATAATGGGGATTGCGTTGAAGTTCCTGCCACAGTTCGTCTTCGAGGTGCAGACCATCTACCGTGCCCAGATAAGCAGGGGGGCAACCTTTGCCAAAAGCCCCCTGAAAGGCGGCTTTCAAATGTTGGGGTCCCTGATGGTCCCCTTGTTCACCAGTGCATTCCGCCATGCAGAGACACTCTCGGCAGCCATGGACGCACGTTGCTACCATGGGGGCCCCGGGCGCACACGACTGCATGACCTGCGCTTTGGGTCACGCGATCGCAATGCCGTGTTCGTGTTGTCCGGTGTTCTGGCGGCAGTCATAGCAGCAAACCTGCTTGTCTGACCTTGTTGTTGGCAAGAGCGAGATCAGATGAGGCAGAAGGCACAGCCGACAGGAAGACACAGGGCAAAGCGGCCGGACGGGCACAAGGCTCAATTGCGTCGCCTTCACGAAGATTGAATGCTCGTCCACCTGGTCTACCGGGTAGAAAGATTGAAAAGATGCCAGGCACCACGACCGGAAGCCAGAATGCAATTCAGGCATATATCACCGATAAGCTTCGTAGGAACACACAGATAAAAAAGGAGCAGACCACATGAACGACCAAGAGAATAACCGCCCAAACGGCATCAAGGCAAGCCTGGATTACCTGACCGGCATTCCCGCCTGGTTCCTGGCCACCTGTGAAGGCGACCAGCCCCACGTACGGCCTTTCAGCTTTGCGGCAGAACAGGACGGCAAGATATGGTTCTGCACCGCAACAACGAAGGATGTGTACCGCGAGCTCCAGGCAAACCCCAAGTTCGAGCTTTCCGGTTGGAAGCCGGGCTTCGGCTGGATTGTGCTGCGCGGCAAGGCAGGACTCATCGACAAGGCGAACGCCGCAACCCGCAAGGCAGGATACGACCACATGACCGGCTTGGGAGAACAGTATGAAGGGGAAGACGACCCGCGCCTCACCTTCTTTTCCGTGGAATCCCCCCAAGCCTGGATATGCGATATCGACGGCAGCTGGTCTCCCCTCAGCTTCTCGTGAGGCGATTGCCGCTTGCGCCGCGTGCCATGTCTGCTGCACCCGAGACCCGTTGGTCTCCCCTCAGCTTCCCATCTCCATGCCCTACTCGGTGAGCCCTTCCACCCGTTTCGCCATGCCCTCGGTGAAGCCTTCTGCATAAACGCTGGGAACCACAATGGTGCCCCGGGACTCCTTCACCCCTTCATTCAGCAGGTGCATCGAGCGCAGCTTGAAGGCCAGTTCATCTTCCCGGTATATCCTTGTCGCTTCCAGGAGCATCGAAGCTATGTCGCTTTCTACCTCCGCTAACACAATACGGGCATCCTTTTCGCGTTCTGCCTTGGCTTCTGCGGCCATGTCATCCTGAAGATCCTTGGGTATCACGATGTCCCGGATCTCGACGTACAGTGTATTTCGTAAAATAAAACTTCCCACTTTGAGCGTTTGACCTTTACGCTTTCAGCGTGTAAAAGTTACCGCTTTGAGCGTGTGGCACGCCGATAGGCCCAACAAACCCATTATCCTT
>JAIRPR010000012.1 GCA_031256895.1 Coriobacteriaceae bacterium | reverse complement strand
GCTGTGCCAACTTCTTCACGAGCATCGCTTCCGCCTTACACCTCGGTGTGCCATTATGGTTGTTATTATATACCATTAATAGCAATAAAGCAACTTTTTCAGTGGTTATGAACCGTCCCCCTGTCCCGCCTGAACCGTCCCCCGCCGCGCCGGGGCGAGGCGCGGGATGCCGTGCCTGTCTCTTGCCTCATTCCAATCGTGCCTGTTCTCCATCGCCGCCTCCCGAGGTACCTTCCGCTTCCCACAGTGTTGCTCTTGTGTGAGTATAGCACCAGATGGTCTGCCATCTTGGACCGCAATGGCCTGTTCCATTGATTCACCATACCGGCTGTTCTCGGCATAGGGAGGTCCAGTGGCTCTCCGCCCAACAGACGCATTGACTTATCGTATTGCAGACAGGGGGCACAGGCATTACTCCTCATATCATAATCTTCGCCGCCTCCCGGCGGCTTTCTCCTGTACTTACGTTTGTGAATATGGGGCATAATTACCTGATGGCAGGGGTCGCGTCTTACCTTCTTATGTCATGAGTGTTTTCTCTTGGTGCAGAAGACGGCTCGCATTATAATAAGCCGGATGCCCGAGACCTTGGAAGGAGGGGCATGGAGATGCCTGATGCAGGCCACTACCGCAACAAGAGGGCCCTCGCCACGCTTGGCTTGGGAACTGCTGCCCTTTTCGTGCTTGGCCTTATGTATGCCTGGTCCTTGTATGCCGATTTCCTTGATCTGGGGCGTGCTGAATCCTCGTTCGTGTTCTCAACGGCACTCTGCTTGTTCTGTGTCGGCTCTTTGCTGGCCGCCCGTATCACGGCACGATTCACGGTCCGGGCCACCGTGGCCGTTTCGGCTGCCCTTCTGTTGATCGGGTTCCTGTGCCTTGCCTTCTTCGCGAAATGCGCGTTCTGGGTGCCTTGGATGAGCTTCGGCCTGCTGTTCGGCACCAGCTGCGGTATCGGCTACAACGCGATAGTCACCTCGGTCAACGGGTGGTACCCGGGGCGCAGTGGCTTTGCTTCGGGCATCCTGTTGCTGGGCTTCGGCTTATCGGCCCTGCTGCTGGGAGAGGCCACCCATCTGTCCCTTGACGCCTTCGGATGGCATGCCACCTTCTGTGTGCTTGCGGTCGGGGGTGCGGCAGTCCTGCTTGTTTACGCCTTCTGGTATCGCCCGCCAACACGCAGGGCTTCACCGAAAGAACAGGCAAAACAGAAGGCTGCCTTCAACTTTCGGGATTATCTCAAGGCAGATCTTCTTCTCTTCTACTTTTGGCGCATCATCGTGTTAGGGGGCTGCATCACCTTGGTGGGGGCTTCGTCTTCGGAGGCTTTGCTTTTAGGGGCGTCCCCTTTGACGGCAAGCCTTTTGGTAGGCTTTGTGGCCACTAGCAACGGGGCTTCCCGTATCGTCACCGGCCTTGTTTTCGACCGGACGAACATACGGGTGGTCATGGTCTTGACCACAAGCCTTGCCTTGGCAAGCCTTGCTTGCATCACTTTGGCTTTTCTCTTCGGCAACCTGCCCTTGTTCATCGGTGCTGCCGTGGCTGTCGGCTTTGCTTATGGATCATTGCCGGTCATATCCGCAACGTACTCGCGTGTCCGTTTCGGCGAGGCGGAATATGCCACCGGCTTGGCTATCCTCAACTCGAATGTGGCTTTCGGATCGTTTTTGAGCATGGCTTTCGTTGCAGCTTTCGGCACCGGGGCTGACAGGTTTGCCCTGTATGCCGCCCTTTTTGTTGCTGCCGTGGTGGCTGCCCTCTTCCTGCTTGCCTTCCTGGCGAAGAGCCGGCAAGCCTGATGTCGTCCTTCCCCCTTGTGTCGCCCTGAGGCTACCGGGGGCTTCAGGCAACATCGCCGATCCTTCATCCTTGGCAGGGTACTT
This sequence comes from Coriobacteriaceae bacterium, assembly GCA_031256895.1. GTDB lineage: Bacteria > Actinomycetota > Coriobacteriia > Coriobacteriales > Eggerthellaceae > WRIS01. The sequence continues at coordinate 4,721 of JAIRPR010000012.1, read as the reverse complement.
CCGCCCTGCGGCGACACAGAGCGCCAAAAACAGCCGTCAACCTTTCACGCTTCCGCATTTCACCCTTTTGGGGTGCCGACAAACCCCCTATTCATCCCTATGGTGTTTCTTTGAGATGAACGCGCCTCGTGCCTCGTGCCTTGTGCCTTGTGCCGAGCACCAAGCACCAAGCGCCTTGTGCCTCGTGCCTCGTGCCTTGTGCCTAGCACCAAGTGCCTCGTGCCTTGCGGGCGATAGGAGTTGCGTTCATAAGGAAGCCCGATACGATCCGACTGCCGTTGGTCGTCGGATGGATCGGCAGACAAGGGATGCACGGCACGAGGCCTTGCGGGCAAGGCGGACTGTCGGGCAAACAGGAAAGGAGCAAGGATATGGAAGGAACAAGGGAGTTCTCACGAAGGGATTTCTTGAAAAGGTCGGCGGCAGTCGGCGCAGGGCTTGCGGCGGCAGGGGCGCTTGCCTCCTGCGCGGCACCCCAAGGCAGCTCTGGCAACGCTGCCCCAGACGGGACGGCTAAGACCGATGTCGTCTGGGACAAGGAAGCCGATGTGGTGGTGGTCGGCTTCGGCGGAGCCGGCGGGGCAGCGGCCATAGAGGCCGCTTCGGCAGGCGCTCAGGTGACCATTGTGGAGATAACGAAGGAAGGCGGCGGATCCACCACCATCAACGGGGGCTTCCTCATGTTGGGAGGCACACAGCTCCAAAAAGACCTCGGAATCAACGATACGGCTGACGAGTTCGCGAAGTACCTGGTTGCAGCAGCCGGTCCGTCAGGCAACGCCGAAGCCTGGCAGTTCATGGCGAAAGGCTCGCCTGCCCTGTACGATTGGTGCGTCGATGTCGTGGGTATGACCTTCGACAAAGTCGTCGATGAGGGCAAAGTGGGTGCCGGGCGGCCTGGCCTTGGCCTTGCCTACAGCGGGAACGAACGCTCGCGCAAGTTCTCAGCCTTGGCAAAACCGGCTCCCCGAGGACACATCCCCTCGCCTGAAGGGTCGGGCGTAGGCTTCTTCCGACCCCTGAAGGCAAAGGTGGAGGAACTGGGCTGCGAGGTGCTGTACGAGACCACCGCCGAACACCTTATCCAAGATTCTGCCGGGCGCGTGATAGGCATCAGTGCCACCGGAGCAGACAAGAAGACCTTGAACATCAAGGCGAAACGCGGGGTCTGCCTGACCGCAGGCGGCTTTGGCATGAACGCGGAGATGATGCAGGCCAACTTCATCTTCGACGAACGCCCCGCCTATCCCACCGCCTGTCCCACCGAGCTTGGCATCGGCATCCAGATGGGCTTGGAGATAGGGGCTGACACCTACGGCATGTCGCAGCACGCCATGGGGCGCGCCCTGTACAGCGCTGCGGGCGATGACCCGCTCAAGGGCATCATCGTGGACCCGAACGGACGACGCATCGTGGCAGAGGACGAATACTACGCTTTTGTGGGAAGGGCAATCATCTACAACCATGGAGCCTTCTTGATAGTGGATGACCAGGTGAACAAGGATATCACTACCCTCGGTGAACCGGTTGCCAGCGCAGCGACCATCGAAGTGCTGGCCGATGCCCTGAAGATGCCCCCCGCCATCCTTTCCGCTACGCTGGGCTTCTATAACCAGGATGTGGCTGCGGGCGAAGACAGCGAGTTCGGCAAGCACGATGAGTTCCTGGTGCCCCTGACAACCGCGCCCTACCATGCCTATGACGTGGGGGCGAGCGGCTGCTATTACCATACCCTGGGAGGGCTTCGCATCGACCTTGAAGCCCGGGTGCAGGACCTGGCAGGAAAGCCTATCCCCGGCCTGTTCGCAGCTGGGCGCAACAGCAACATAGCCTATGGCTACTATGTCGGATCCGGCTCATCGATGTTCGATGTGTTCACCTTCGGCCGCATAGCCGGCCAGAATGCCGCCGCTGAGAGCCCCGTAGCTTAAAGCGTGGGTGCAAGCGGCACCTGCCCACCCGGTTGCCGCAGGCATCTGCCTGTCGCAGGTGCCTGACTGCCCACCCGGTTGCCGCAGGCATTTGGCCGTCGCAGGTGCCTGTCTGCCCACCCGGATGCCGCAGGCACCTGCCCGTTTGTGCCGCGCCCTGTTGCCCTCATCGCAGCAGGGCGCGGCGGGCTTTCCAATCGGGCAGATGCGTGTCAAGGAGGGCTTTGAATCGCGGCCCGTGGCCACGTTCTATCAGATGGCAGAGCTCATGGACGACCACGTATTCCAGGCACTGTGGGGGATAGAGCGCCAGACGGGTATTGATGCATACCCTGCCCGTCTGAGGGTTGCAACTCCCCCATCTGCTGGTCATCGTGCGAAAGTCAAGTTTTTCCGCCTTGACACCGATGAGGGGCTGCCATTTGTCCATCAGGTCTTTCGCCCGTGGCTCTATCTCGTGGCGCCAGAACCGCTTTTCATCGGGGGTGGGCTTGTTACCCGTATGAAGCGGGGATCGGGCGATGGCTTCTTGGCGCCGCCGTATCCAGGGCAGTTTCTCTAAGACGAACTGTTCCACCCTTTCAGGGGTGACCCACAAAGGCGCCGAGACTGAAGCGTGGCCGTCGGGGCCTTTCACCCGCAGGTTGATGTTCTTGACCTTCTTCCTGGTCAAGACCACCCGCACCTCGGCGACCTGGAACTCGGTCGGGTTGGGGACATTATGCGGGCGGCGGGTCATCAGTGCCCTTCTTCCTCGGTTGCCAGGATGAGGTCATAGGCGGCATTGCGCGTGATGCCGTATTCCGCCTGAAGGAGCTTCACCTTGTCCTTATGCGACAATCCTTCTTCCTCCTTGAGGCCCCGTGCCCGTTCTTTGGCTTTTTGGACAGCCCCAGCCACGCTGGCGCTCTGTTCGGCAGAGGAAGGCGCATCAACGACCAGCACGATCTCGCCCTTCAGAGGGGCTTGACGGGCACGTTCAGAAAAAAGCGCAAGGGCTTCGCCGACGGGTGCGCGCAACACTTCCTCGTGGAGCTTCGTCAGCTCGCGGCAGACCGCCACAATGCGCTCGGGCATGGCCGTAGCGATCGCCTCAAGGGCAGCGACCAGGCGATGGGGGCTCTCGTAGAAAAGCAGCACCGCATCCAGGCCCTTGAGGGCCTCAAGCACGTTTTTCCGTTCACCCGCCTTGCGCGGGAAGAAGCCCCCGAAATAGTAGCGTGGACAGACAAACCCGCTGGCCACATACGCTGTGATACCGGCACTGGCACCGGGGAGGACCTCGACCTTCGCCCCTTGTTCCCAGGCAGTCTGCACCAGGCGCGCACCAGGGTCCGATACCCCCGGCATTCCCGCATCGCTGCAATAGGCGATGACCTCGCCCGCAAGCACCCGCTTGACGACATCTTGGGCCTGGGATGAGATCCGCTCTTCGTCCAAGCGCTCAAGCCGTGCCCTTATCTGGTGGGCAGCCAAGAGCCGGGCGGTCACCCGCGTGTCTTCGGCGCACACGGTGTCGGCCTGACCCAAGGCCTCCAGCACTCGCAGGCTTATGTCACCCAGGTTGCCAAGGGGGGTGGGACATATGACAAGGCGCCCGGCTGCCATGGCTTTAGGGCATCTTCCGCGCAAGGTTGGCCTTCGCGACCGATATCATCAGCTTGATGCGGTTCAGCTGGTTCACCTCTGAAGCCCCGGGGTCGTAATCGACCGCAACGATGTTGCTTTGCGGGAAACGGCGGCGCAGCTCCTTGATGACCGCCTTGCCCACCACGTGGTTCGGCAGGCAAGCGAAGGGCTGCGTGCACACGATGTTCGGGGCTCCGGTCTTGATGAGCTCCACCATCTCGGCGGTCAACAGCCAGCCTTCTCCCATCGAGTTGCACAGGCTGAGTATCTCGCTTGCATATCCAGCCAACTCATAGATGTCGGCCGGAGCCTCAAAGCGGCTTGACCGGTGCAAGGCTTGGTAGATCGGCCTGCGGAAGGCCGCTACCGCAGCTAAGGCGACCCGCGAACCTATTGCCCCCTTCGCGCTGCGGCCCAAGGGCTCTTTCTGGAAGATCGCCCCGGCAATGCCGAAGAGGAAGAACTCGGTGAGCCCCGGCACCACCGCCTCGCAGCCTTCCCGTTCGATTATCTCGATTATCTGGTTGTTTGCGGTAGGATGGAACTTCACCAGTATCTCCCCCACCACGCCGACGCGGGGCTTCGTCCCTTCGCCTTGCAGCGGGATGGTGTCGAAATCCTCCACTATCTGGCGGACGGTGCGCTTGAAGCGGCCTCGTTTCTCGCCGGTGTCAAGCTGTGCCTTACAGGTCTTCATCCAGTAGTTGAACAGGCGGTCCACGCTGCCTTCCTCCACCTCGTAGGGGCGGGTGCGGTACAGGCAGGCCATCAAGAGGTCGCCATAGAGGAAGGCGTAGATGGCCTGGAGCAGCATGGGTGCTGTGATCTTGAAGCCGGGGTGGTCGCCGTCAAGGTTCTTCGAGCTCAAGGAGATGACCGGTATGTGCGCCAGGCCGATCGATGCCAAGGCCTTGCGGATGAGCGAGATGTAATTGGTCGCACGGCAGCCGCCCCCGGTCTGCGAGATGATGACAGCCAGCTTGTCGGTGTCGTAGCGGCCAGAGGTCACCGCCTCCATGATCTGGCCGGTCACCAGGATAGAGGGGTAGCAAATATCGTTGTTGACGAATTTGAGGCCCGCATCGACCGCCCCATGGTCGACAGAGGGAAGCAGTTCCACGTTGTAGCCATAGCGGTGGAAGATGTCTATCAGAAGCTCGA
>JAIRPR010000006.1 GCA_031256895.1 Coriobacteriaceae bacterium | reverse complement strand
AGCGACAAGGGGACGCATGCGCCGGGATAGCCCAGCACACAAGGCTTTCAAAGCCCGCTTACGTAACCGAAGTCACGCTGCGCTCGCTTTTCAAGCCTTCTGCGGGCACAGGGGGGCCCTCTCGGGGGCAGCGACAAGGGGACGCATGCGCCGGGATAGCCCAGCACACAAGGCTTTCAAAGCCCGCTTACGTAACCGAAGTCACGCTGCGCTCGCTTTTCAAGCCTTCTGCGGGCACGGGGACGCCCTCTCGGGGGCAGCGACAAGGGGACGCATGCCGAAAAAGCCCAGCACACAAGGCTTTCAAAGCCCGCTTACGTAACCGAAGTCACGCTGCGCTCTGCCGAGTCTCGTCTTCCTGCCGATGAGGGGATAAAAACGCAATATGATGCTTTCTGCTGTGCAGGTGGGGTACTTTCCGGTACAATATCTTCCGTATGATTATTTGGAGGAGCCAAGGAATGATTTGTACGTTATGTGGTTCAGAGAACAAGGACAGCGCCAAGTTCTGCAACGAATGCGGTGCGGTCTTGCGCGCCCCGTCCCGAACGGACGGTTCCAAGGCGCCCCTTGGCCCCTTTGCGCCCCCGCCCCCTGCTGCTGACGGACTGCAGGACTTGAGCGGCCTCGATGAATACCTTGTCGAGGGGGATTACCTGCCGCCGAAGGCGTCGTGGAGGACAGGTGACACCATGGAGCTGCCCCGCCTTGCCGATGAGCCGAAGCCTCAGAAGGAGTTTCGTGCGCCGGCAGCACCCTTGAAGCGCAAATCGAAGCGCCCTTTGGCCTTCGGCATATTGCTTGCGCTGGTAGCAATAGCTTTTGTCGTCGTCAGCTATGGCTACCAATCAGAGCTTTGGGGGGGTCGCAGCCTGCCCGATGTGGTCGGCAAGGACAGCGCAGACGCCCGTGCCATCCTTGAGGAAAGGGGCTTCACGGTGAAGGCCTTGGAGGTCAAGTCCGATGACACCGAAGGCATCGTGCTGCTGATGGATCCCGGTGCGGGGAAAAGGCTCTCAGAGGGAAGCGAGGTCGTCTTGCAGGTAGCCACGCCGCGCCTGGTTCCTGATGTCGTGGGCAAACCGCTCGACAAGGCAAAGGAGGCCTTCGAGCAGGAAGGTTTTGGAAGGGTTGAATACGTGAAGGTGAAATCGAACGAGCCAGAGAACACGGTGCTTGCCATAGAGCCTGCCGCAGGAAGCAAGCTCACTGCTCAGACGCCCATCCTGGTGACGCTTGCAGAGCCCTTCATCGTCCCCGAATCCCAAGGCTTGGACCTGGCATCAGCCATCGCCCTCATTGAACAGGAAGGGCTTGTCGCCGAAGCGGTGTACGTCTATTCCGAAGCCGAGGAAGGAACGGTGGTCGCAAGCGAACCGGCAGCCGGCACCCGCCTTCCTTCTGGGTCCGTCGTTTCCCTCCAGATAGCGAAATCGCGGGCGAACGAGCTGATCGCGGCGACCTCAGGCTACCTTTCACAGATTAGCAGCATGGTCATCGCGAACACGACCTACGAGATAGTCGCGGTGGGCGATATCGCCTATGCCGGGGAGAACAAGACCACCGCCGTGCTGACGGTGAGGGGGGTGACCACCCTGCCCGATGGCGAGGTGGTGTATGGCTCCCCCAAGGAACGCACGGTGACCTTTGCCTGGCATGACGACAACAGCATCGAGTCCTATGCCTAAGCGCCCCCATGGCAGGTGAGGCCTACCATGCCCAGGTTATTGTCCTGCGCAAGACCAAGCTGGGTGAGAGCGACCTCATCCTGACCCTGTTGGGCCAGGACGGTTCGCAGCTGCGGGCGGTTGCCAAGGGGGCTCGCAAGCCTGCGAACACCTTTGCCTCGCGCTTGGAGCTGTACTCAATGGCCGAGGTGCTGTGCGCCAAGGGGCGAAGCCTCGACATCGTGAAAGAGGCGCGTTTGGTGGATCCCCATAGAAAGCTGCGGATCGCATTGGAGTACTCTGCGGGGGCGGCTCCCATGGCAGAGCTCCTCGACAAGGCGACGCAGGACGGCCTGGCAAACCAGAAGCTCTTCGCCATGACCGCAGCGGCGCTCTCATGCCTGGAAGAGGTCGATGTCGGGCAGATCCCCTCGATCACCGCTGCCCATCTCCTCAAGGCCTTCGCTTTCTTGGGCTTACGGCCAAGCCTTGGATCGTGCGCCGTGTGCGCGGCCCCCCTGGTGTGCAACGAACACGTGTCGCAGGTGCCCTTCTCGTACCGCGAGGGAGGGGCGCTCTGTCCCCAGTGTTCTGCCCTTGTGGTAACCCCGGTTCTGTCCTCGGCGGTCATGACGTGGCTCTCTTTCCTTCTTGGAACGCCTTTTGCCGAGATAAAGGAAAAAGCCATCATGCCCGAGGTCTCATTCGAGGCCCTTCGCTTCTGCCAAGCCTGGGCCCGTGAGCATCTCGGCCTTAACATGAGGTCCCTTGCCTTCATGCTTGGATGTGGCCTCTACGGCAGTGGGTCTGGCTGACGTCCTTGGTGAAGGTGTGCCCAACAAGCACCCTTTGCGACGCCCTCAAGCGTGTTCTTGGGCGGCGAAGGCCTCACGGAGTCCTAAGACCAATTGGTCGGCGCAGGACGTGGGCCTCGACCCGCAGGTCAAACCCTCAAGCTTTTCTGCCGCTTCATCAATGGACATTCCTGTCACCAAGATCGAGAGCGCTTTCAGATTGCCGTTGCAGCCCCCCTCGAAGTCGAGGTGCGTGACCCTCTCGCCCTCAAGCTCGATGTTGATGAGGCGCGAACAGACGCCTTTCGTCCGGTAACGGTACATAGGGTAAGACTCCTTCTTTGCCGGGGGGTTCGTACTGCCCCAGGGTTGCTGTGGTTTTGGGTATGCTGACTTGCACCTCGTTGCATGCGAGAGCACCTGTCTGTACTTGTTTGCATGCGGTCAGGCAACTGCAATGACATCAAGGCTAGAGTATGCCTAACCCAGGCCGTTTTGACCAGAGGCTCAAAAAAACCCCATGAATCGCAAAGGGTGCAGCCCACGGTGCAGCCCACGTTGATGCCGCGGTGCAGCCAGCGGTGCAGCCCACGTTGATGCCACGTTGCAGCCCGCAGTGCAGCCCACGTTGATGCCACATTGATGCCATGGCGATGCCAAGGCGATGCCGCCATGGCCAGGGTGCCCCACCGATCCCCGATGGCAATTGCGGTCAGGCTTTCACGGTTCTATGGGTGATGGCTTTCATGCCACATTGGGACTCGCAGATCAGGCAGCCGGCGCACTGACAAGCGTTGCGCAGGTATATGTTGCCGTCGGCAAAATCCAGCACCTTGCGCGGGCAGGCGCCCACGCACTGCAGGCAGCGAAGGCACCGTTGGGGGTCGATGCTCATGATGTTCTTGAAATAATATGACGTCGTCGGGCGGTACATGCCATTGCTTCCTCAGGTTGCGGCAACAGGCGGCTCTCCGAAGAAGAGCCGCCTGTCATCATCGAATGATGGCTTCGTTTGGTTATTCCACGTCCGGGTCGATGTTGCGGAAGACGTCGCGCCAGTAATTGCCGCTGGATCCGGTGCCATCGATGAAGGCATCCAGGTCCACCAGCTGGTCAGAACGGTCGGCCGGATCGATGCAAGGATATATCCTGCAGAGGAGGCCGCGCGTTGTCCAGGTGCCGGTGCATTCGTCAAGCAGCTCCTCGGCATCGTCGGTGAGCACGTTTGCGTTGGCCATGAACAGGCCTTGGCTCCAGGGCTCCTCGGCGGGCAATTCCGGATACCACCAGCTGGCCTGGGCTTGTACGGTACCCTGGCGGATGTCCCACCCAAGCCATGCCTTCATCTGGATGCGGCCGCGGGGGGTCTCTATCCAGATCCAATCACCTTCGCGGATGCCGTAGAGCTTGGCGTCGTGCATGTTTATCTTGGCAAGCGGCCAGGGGAACTGCGAGCGGTTGCCATAGCCGGGCACACGCTGCTCCGAGTGGTACATGGGCGTGAAGCGTCCACCGGTGGTCAGTGTGAGCGGGTATTTTTCCAAGAGCTCCGGTGAGCCGAACTCGCTTTCGGGCATATGGGTGTACTTGGGTATGCAGTCGTAGTCGCATTCCTGGATGATGCTGGGCATAAGCTCTGCCTTGCGCGAAGGTGTCACAAAGCCACGGATCTGGCCATTGGGCAGCTCATCCAGATACTTGCGCTCGCGCATCCCATCGGCGGGTGGGATGTAGCCAACGCTCATGAAGGTGTCGTAATCCCAGCCAGCACGCTCGATGCGGTACTTTATCAGGTCCTCGTAGGTCTCCCACTGCCAGTAGTCTTCCTGGCCTAAGCGGCGGCCCAGTTTGGCGAAGAAGTCAAAGTCAAGATGGCGGTCGTAGAGCGGCTGCACCACGCGGTCGCCCCCATCGAAGAAGTCCAAAGAGTCCTCGACCGTCGAGGCGTAAGGGCGCTCCAGCCAATCGGCTGCGGGCAGGATGTAGTCGGCTATGGCTGCCGTGGGCGTCTTCCAGTATTCGCAGACCACCAAAAGCTCCAGCTTCTTCATGGCTTCGTAGACACGCTTGGTGTTCGGAGCCCAGACCAGGGGGTTCGAGGTGTAGCAGATCATCGCCTTGATGGGGTAGGGGTCCTCTTCCAGGATGGCCTTCCAGCAAAGCGATGGCGTGACCAGCATCTGGTGTTGTTGCGGGCGGTTGATGAAGAGGTTCTTCTTGAATACGGCATCACCTTTCTCGAAGGCCTTCCAGCTCATGATCCTGAACTGGTCGTTGCCGAGGAACTTGGCGCGGGCTTCCGGTGACACCAGGTCGGGCATCTCCAACTCGGAGTCGCGCACCGGGAAGTACTTCTCGCCGTTTGGCCCAACCGGCCCCGGGATGGCGATGTACTCGCCACCGGTGATGTCTATATTGCCGGTCAAGCAGCGCAGCAGGGTCTTCGCAATGGTGGTGCCATGGGCGTTGGGCCCCTCGCCGTCGCCGCCGCCAATGCCCCAGCAGATGACGCCTGGTTTGGCGGTGGCGTAACTCTGGATGGCGGAACGCGTGATCCGGGCTGGCACGCCGCAGATGCGCTCGGCTTCTTCGGGCGTGTATTCAAGCGCCCGCTCACAAAGGGCGTCGAAGACGGTCCAGACCTCTGCCTCGGAGCCATCGGCAAGCGTTATGGTGTGAGTGCCCGAGATGGGAGCGTCAACCGGTGACCCGGCCTTCTCAGCATAATAGCGGTTCTCATCCGAGCACCAGATGGCTGGGCTGGCATCCAGGTCGTTCCAAGAAACGAAATCCTCGAACTTCCCGTCGCTGGCAATGTCGCAGCCGCGGATGAAGATATTGTTGTCACGGCGGACCAGGAAGGGCGCGTTGGTGTAGTTCTTGATGAAGTCGCGGTCGTACAGGTCGTTGCGGATTATCTCGGCGACCCAGGTCATCTGCATGTAGAGGTCGGTGCCGGGCTTGATGCACAGGAAGTGGTCCGCTTCACGGGTCAGGCTGATGGAGACCGGGTCCACCACGATGAGCACCGGCTTCTCGCCTTCGCGATCGAGCGCCATGCGCAGGGCGCGCCAGAGCGGGCCGCGTTTGTCGCACTTCTCGTCGGGACGGATGCCCCAGATGACGATGCAATTTGAGTAAGGTACGGTGGCCGGCAGGGTGGTCTCTATCGGCCAGCCTACCATAGCCATGTTCACCGTATAGGTATAGCACCAGCATATGGTGCCCGGGTCGATGATGTTTCCAGGATTGCCGAAAAGGTTGAAGAAGCGGCTGCGCGCCCACATATGGTCGGACCGGTAGGTGCCTTCGGCGGCTATCACGCATTCGGCCCCGTATTGGGTGCGCAGCTCGTCAAGCTTGGCGGCTATCTCGTCGAGGGCCTGGTCGTAAGAGATGCGCTCGAACTGGTTGGTGCCCTTTGGCCCCACCCGCTTCAGCGCGTGGTTGATACGCTTGGGGTGATAGTGCTGCTTGATCGCGTTGATGCCCTTTTCTCCGATCCGGTCGCAGAGCAGGTTGCCATCGACGCTGCGGATCTCCACAACCCTTTCCTCGGGCGTGCCGGGGTTGCGCACACCGGCTATCATCCTGCAGGCCATGTGGCACATGAAGCAATGGGTGTAGCGCCAGGTCACACCATCTTCGTCAACATAATTGTTCGGGCAGTTCATAGGCAGTTCAGCCATGATCGCTCCTTTCACAGGTCTTGTGGGTATACAGTGTCGCCTTCGCCTAGGCTGTTTCTTCGCTTGTTCCTGGCGCTATGCCCATACGGATTCCCTTAAAGGGAATGAACAGGCAGACCACCGAGGTCACAGCGACAATTGCGGCTCCTATCACCATGGGCGCGCCGGTGCCGAAGCTGGGAAGGGCTTCCTGGCCGAAGGTGATCCAGTAGGCCACAAAGAAGGAAGCCAGGTTCATGGCTGCGGTGAGCAGGCCGTTGGTGAAGGGTACACGCGGTTTTGGCGAGATGTTGCCGATGGAGTTCTGCGCTGCCACGTACACGGTGGAGCCTCCCAAGCCGATAAGGAAGGCGCCGGTGCCATACATCATCACGCTGTCGGAGAGGTAGGCCACGACCAATCCGGCGGCTGCAATGATGCCGAAGACCCCGAAGGTCCGGCTCTTGAGGAAGCCCACCGCGTGCGGGAACAGCAGGCCGGACGCCACATTGCCTAAACAGAAGCAGGAAGCCATGAGTCCGGCAGCTCCGGCATCGCCGATGCCGCGCTCGCCCAAGATGATAGAGGCCAGGAAGTTCACCACGATGTACATCATCCAAAGGACCAGGCCGAAGACCACGATGTATGCATAGGTGGCGTGGGGGATCTTCTGCTTGATGGTGCCGGCCTGTGCAGCCGCCTTGGCTTTGTCGGCCTCGGCGCCCAGGTGCTTGGCTTCGGGCAGGAAGGCAGCTACGAAAACGAAGGGGACCAAAGAGATAAGGTAGGTCAGGAAGCTGTAGTTCCAGGCGATGTCAGTGAGCATTCCTGCCACCAACGAGAAGAGGATGGCAAAGCCGAACTGCACCATGATGCCGGCGCCGAGCAGCTGTGAGCGCTTCTTGCCCTTGAAGTAGAGGATGAAGAACGCTCCACCCAAGGGGAATATCAGGCCGTAACCCACGCCCACCAGGATACGCGAGAAGATGACCGGCCAATATTCTGCCAAGTCGGGCATCAGGAAGGGGAAGGCGCCGCCAAATATCATGATGAGCGCGCCTACTATGGCCATGGGGCGGTAGCCGATCTTGTTGACCGTGGCTCCAGCCAGGATGCTCATGGGGATGCCGATGACGCCGGTGATGGTGTTGGCCAGCATGATAGTGGTGAACGGTGTGCCATCGAAGTGGGCCGAGAAAGCGGCGATCGAAGGAGTCATGATGGTGAACTCGGCCATGAAGGAGAACAGGCCGAATATGCCCAACATGTTCAGGATGGTGAGTTTTGGTGCAGCTGATGGGGAGCCATTGCCAGCTGCAGTTACTGCTGTAGACATAGTACCTCCAAAGGTCTCATGGGTGCGGGTTTCCACAGCGTCCTGTGATGCCGCACGATACTCTCCGAAAGAATTTGATACAACATGTCGTACAAACCGGGTACTCAGATTCTCTCTTGCCGGTAGGCTTCTGACAACAGACAGCGCCCCCTGTTTATCTCACCGGATCTTACACATGCCTTCCCCTGTAAACCAAAGGACAACGACAAGCGCTCTGTGTAAAGGAACAGGCCTGTACTTTGGCGCCCTCGGACGTTATGCTTGCGATGAACAACAATCATGCTTGCGATGAACAACAAGGAACGCAGCGAAGCCGACAAGAAGAACAGGAGGGGCAATGCTTGAGGAAGAGACATCCTGCCAGGTGGGGGGCTCACCAGCGGCGGAAGACAAGCCCTTGACGGCAGACGCGCCACAAGGGCGGCTTTGGACATGGCAAGAAGGCGACTGCACCGTCATCCGTTCCAATGCCCGCACCGGCCCTGGCTGCCATGACAACTGCGGCGTGCTGCTCTACGTGAAAGACGGGAAGCTCAAGAAGATAGAGGGCGATCCCGAGAACCCCTATAACCAGGGGCGCCTCTGCCTTCGCTGCCTGGCAGCCAAGGAGATGATAGAGCACCCTTCACGGCTGCTCTACCCGCTCAAACGCAGCCGTGACAAGCGCGGTCAGGATTGTTTCGAGCGTACTTCCTGGGAAGAGGCCTTCAGCATCATCACCCGCGAGTTCACCCGGATCATTGACGCATACGGCGCCCAAGCCATAAACGTCACCCAGGGCACCGGACGCGACATCAACGGCTATGGCCCTTTGCTGGCACGGCTGATCGGCACCCCCAATTACGGCATGGGCTTCCTCTCTGGCCAAGGCTGCTACGCGCCGCGGCTGATGATGATGTTCTTCAAGGTAGGCGATGCTTTTGTCTGCGATTATTCGCAGTTCAGCCCAGAACGTTATGATGATCCGCGCTGGCAGCCGCCCGGGGTGATAATGGTTTGGGGCAATAACCCGGTGGTCGCGAATTCCGACGGAACGCTGGGGCATTGGGTGGTCGAATGCATGAAGCGCGGCTCAGAGATCATCTGCATCGACCCAAAGCTCACCTGGTTGGCAGGACGCGCGAAGCACTGGCTGCAGGTGCGCCCCGGCACCGATGCAGCCCTCGCACTGGCATTCTGCAACGTGATAATCAACGAGCAGCTCTACGATGCGGATTTCGTGAGCCGCTGGACTTACGGCTTCGAGCAGTTCGCCGAAAGCGTTCAGGGATACACCCCCGATCGCGTTGCCACGATCTGCGATGTGGGCGAGCAGTCGATCATCGAGGCTGCCCGTGCCATCGCCCGTGCAAAGGGCGCCTGCCTGCAATGGGGCGTTGCCGTAGACCACACCAGCGAGGGCTTCTACACCGGCATGACGATGTTTGACCTGCTTGCGCTGACCGGCAATTTCGAGAAGCCGGGCACCATGGTGGCTGCGCGCCCCTGCTTCGGCGTCGAGGAGACCTGGTTGGCATCACAGAAGGCCATCGATGCCCTGGAAGTCCCCGCCAATCCCGGCTTGGAGAAGCGTTTGAGCGGCCCTTACCCGGCCCTCGCCGCCCTGGGCATGCCCAGCAACGATGAGATGCTCAAAGCCCTGGAGACCGGCAAGGCAGACCTGACGGTTGATGAGGCCGGCCAGCCAGTGAGCGGCAGCTATCCGGTAAAAGCGGTCTGGCTGCAGACCAACAACACCCTTGCCTGTATGGGCGCACAGCCGCAGAGGCTGCTGCCAGCCCTGCAGGGGACGGACTTGAACGTGGTGGTAGACCTTTTCATGACCCCCACGGCAATGGCCGTGGCCGACATCGTGCTGCCCGCCGCCTGCTTCAGTGAACGTCCCGGCCTGACCGGCCATCACCCTTATTACCTGGGAGCCATCGCGCAAGCCACGAACCCGCCGGGGGAATGCAAGAGCGATCAACGGATAATCTTCGAGTTCGCACGTCACTTCTGGACTGCGCGTGAAGGCGAAGCCGTCGCCAGGTTGGCCAGCCCCTGGGAGACCGAGGAGGAGTTCTATGACTGGATCTTGCGCGACGCACCCTTCACCTATGCCGAATTGAAAGAGCGCACCTGGGCATATCCCGAGTTCTGTTATAACAAGCACGAAAAAGGCCTGCTGAGACCAGATGGAAAACCAGGATTCAATACCCAGACCGGTCGCTATGAGTTTCATTGCCTTGCTTTGGAAGGCTTTGGGCTTGCGCCTTTGTCCGGGTACAGCGAGCCGCCGGAAAGCCCGGTCTCATCGCCGGAATTGGCCGAGAAGTACCCGCTGGTGTTGACCACCGGTGCCCGACGCTGGGGATACTTCCATTCAGAGCATCGACAATCGCCAACGCTGCGCCAGTTCGCGCCCTGGCCGGAAGTGATGATCCACCCCCAGACAGCCAAGGAGCACGGGATAGGCGAAGGCGATTGGGTCTTGTTGGAGAACGATTTCGGCAGCTGCAGGATGCGCGCCCATCTTTCGGTGCGGATCCGCAGGGACACGGTGTCGGCAGACCACGGCTGGTGGTTCCCCGAACGCGACCCGGGCGACGGAACCCTCTTCGGCGTGCTCGAAGTGAATGTGAACCAACTGTTGCCCATGCGTCCCGGCAGATCGGGCTACTGCAACTCCTACAAGTCGCAGCTCTGTCGGATAAGCAAGGCCGCAGACACAGCTTCCGCCGGACCGTCCGATAGCGAGGATTGACGTCAAGTCCCTCGTCATACAAGAGAGCTTGCCGTTTGCCTCACCGGCATGAACGGCACAAACGTCGGACTCCACAAGGGAGCCGGATGCCAGAATGGAGGAGAATTGGAACACACGAATGATTCAAAAGGCTTCGGCCTGTTGATCGATTATCGCTATTGCAGCGGCTGTCACAGCTGTGAGGTTGCCTGTCAAGTCGAACATGGGTATCAGCCTGGCGTTTTCGGAATCACCTTGATGCAGTTGGGCCCAGAAGAGATCAAGCCCGGGAAATGGCAATATGACTTCTTGCCGGTGCCCAACGACCGCTGTGACGCCTGTGTTGAACGGAGCGCTGCCGGAAAGCTTCCCAGTTGTGCACAGCACTGCCAGGCCGGTTGTATCAGCTATGGCAGAATCGAAGAACTTTCCTCTATGATGGCACACCGAAAGATGGTATTATTCCGTCTGTAGTTTTCAGAACAGGAGTGTTCAGGGGGATTTCCATGATACCCACGACTCTCAGTCCGCCCCAGGACTATGAGGCCAAGATGAGGTTCGTCTCGATATTGAGCGCCTTATTCCACGAGATTGACTTCGAGCATCTCACCGTGAAGCAGATTTGTGAGATGGCAGAGGTCACCCGCCCGACCTTTTACCACTATTTCCATGACAAGTATGAGATCGTGCAGTGGCATAGCGATCTGATAGCCCAGATGGGCATCTTCCAGATAGGCCGTAGCCTGAACTGGCGCGAAGGCTACTTCATCTCGCTGCACGGACATTTCGAGCACCGCCTGCTCTATAAGAACGTCGCCAAGGTCAGGGGATTCCAGGCGCTTTCACGGTATTCGGAACGCGCCCGCAAGGAGAATCTGGTCCACACCATAGTGGACCATTGTCATCGTGAACTGAGCAAGGAACTGTTGTTCCAGGTATCAGCCCTGGCCATTGCCGAGACAACCTTGGCAATGCGCTGGATGAGCGATGGCTTCAGCGAGTCCCCCAGCGAAATGGCAGAACTCTTGGAAAGCATTGTGCCGAAAGAG
>JAIRPR010000209.1 GCA_031256895.1 Coriobacteriaceae bacterium | reverse complement strand
AACCCTTGAACCGCGACGGTCATGACCCAGCCTCTTATTGCGAAGGGCTGAAGGGCATCAAGGAATGCGGAAGGCCCTTGAACCACGATGGTCATGACCCAGCCTCATATTGCGAAGGGCTTGAAGGGCATTAAGGAATGCAAAAGAACCCCTGGCAGTATCTTTGAGGCGGCTCGAGGTGTGAAAAAAGAAGGGGGTTTGCCTGGATATAGGCATCTATCTCGTTTTGGGCCTCGACAAGGGGGGCAAGCACATCCTGGCACAGGGCAAAGGGGAGGTCTTCC
This sequence comes from Coriobacteriaceae bacterium, assembly GCA_031256895.1. GTDB lineage: Bacteria > Actinomycetota > Coriobacteriia > Coriobacteriales > Eggerthellaceae > WRIS01. The sequence goes on along the minus strand of JAIRPR010000209.1, from coordinate 5,943 downwards.
GAATGGCCTGTTCCCGTGGCAATCGTATCTTCCCTGGCTTTATGAGATGCCTTTTCTGCAGAGACGTTATCAGATGGTGATAGGTAGCTGCAGGGCGTCAACAGGCAGTCGTTCGCGAGAAGCTCTTGCAGGCTTATGGCACGGGCAGAACCAGGAAGAGCGGTGAACGCCGCACCTTCTTGGAGGAACCTGCGAAAGGCATGGACGACTCCATCGACAAGCGAGCTAGGAAGCACCCTTCCACCGCGTTCCTCAATATGATAGAGGTCTGCCCCGGGTATATCCGGGTTTTGTGCGATGGGGGCTTCTTGACGCGATGATGATGCCAGGCCAGGGGCTTCTTGCGGAATACTTGTCTGTGGCCGGCACATTCCCTGCTCTGAAACATCAAGCATCAGGCAGGGGTCTGCCCCGCCTGCAGACGACAGCACCAACAAAGAAGCTGGCGGACGCCCGTCGACATAGATCTGCCCTGGTAGGGCAATGACAGCCAGGATTGTGCCGGATGCAGCTAAGGCTTCCCGTAAAGGCCTTTCAGAGGGGATCTCAGTATGGAGGGCATCATTGCATACGAGCATCAGGGTATAGCGGGGGCCCTCGACCGAGAGTAGGGCTTCCTGTATCCACGCGTAATTGGCCTTGTTCGGGGGAGGGGTGCCGAAAGGCCACGCAGCAATAGCGGCAAGGCCGTCTTCGGTTGCCCACATGCGCTGGTTCGGTGGCGGAAAGCCGATTCCGACTTGTTGTGGATCGGCGCCTCTGTCCACTAATGCTTGTGCAAGCCCATAGGCCATGTCCCAAACTGCCGCAGGAACAGCTGCAAGGTGTTTTGACAGCCCTTGGGCTTCTTCCCCCTCTAACCATTGGTTGGAATGCGCTATGGGATCAGGCCTGTCGATAGGTGTGCCTGTTTGCTGCATAGAGCGGCTCGGGGCAGGTGCCTCGCCTTGAGCTGAGTGGTTTGCCTTTCCGAGCATCGTGTCCGTGGCTACCGAGAGAACAGAAGGCGCAAATTCTTCGTCGATGCAGGCAAGGCCAAGTTGGGGGTTACTGCCTTGTTGAGGGCTTGAGCAGGCCTTCAGTTCGGGTTCTCCTGAAAAAACCGGATACGCCGGGGGGGCAAGCATCAAGGTATTCGCTTGGCCGCTCAGACAGAGGGTCGCAGCCCGGACGCGCAAGAGCAACAGATAGTCGCGCCTGACCTCCAGTCCGCGAATGGCGGAAAGGATGGCCTCAAGCCTTTGGGTCAAGGCTTGCGAGGAAAAGGCTCCTGGTATCTGCAAGGGCAGTTTGCCAAGATCGTCAGGAATTCGACGGGTGTCGTCCGCCCCTTCTGTCCGAGACTGTCCGTTCTGGCAAAGACGGGTCTTTGAATGCTTTGACCAGGTCTTGAGCGTTTCACGGGGATCTTTGACAGCCCCTGCATTGCGCAAGGCGAAAGCAAGGATGGCAAGGGTCAATCTGTCGCCACCCAGCCCTTTCAGGTCGCTTTGTTCCGCGAACCAGGTACCGACGGTCGGTGCGCAAGGCTCGCTGATCCAATGTGTCGTCAACAAGGCACCGAGCCTTCCTGCGACGAGAGCCGGACCGGATGTCACCGGTGTTGCATGCCCGGGATCTTCAGAGCCTGCTGCCGTAGAGCCGATGACCCCTCGGGCAGCGATGACCGGCAGTTCATCAAGTCCGAGCTTGGCATCAAGCTTTTGATATGCCCCCTCCCTGAGATGGCAGACATCTTCAAGACGGCATTTTGTAGAGCCTTCCTCCAACGCAGCGGCAAAGAGGGAATCCCCTAAGGTCAAGAGCACATCTATGACGGCAGGCGTCTCGGTTATCGCCCGTTCCACAAGATCCATGAAACGCGTGAAGGCAAGCCGGTATTTGAGGGGAGGGAAGCAGACCCTTACCCGGGACAGGCTTTCTTCGCTCAACCGTTCAGCTGTTATATCCCCGCTGATAAAGCCTTTCGCTGGGGTTGAAGCCAGCACATGGCGCAGGTAACGGGTGTCTTGCTCTGTCGTTCCCTGTAGTATATGGTACACGATATCGGGCGTTATCTTCCCCTGCGCCAAAAGGGTGGCAAAGGTGTCTTCGTTGGTGCGAATATTGCAGAAGGCACCGACAAGCAAAGAAAGGCCGTCTACCGTATAATCGTCGAACGGTTGGAAATCAGCCTGTTCTCCCACATAAGAGAACCTGCCTTTGCGCAGTTGGCGTTGGGCAAGGGGCACGCGCCTGCAGCGATCGTCCAGGAAGCGGGCTACTGAGGCCAAAGGCCGACGCCACCCTGTTTCGGGGTCGAACCGGACATCTTGGCTGTCGTCTTCCGAGGCAAGACGAAGAGGGGGGCAGGTCGTGCCCCCCTCTTCCTTCAGGTCGGCTTGTCTTGGGGCGCCTTGTTCCCGGGTAACAGGTTCCGGTGTGTCATGTTCGGGAACGGCCTGTTCCTGGTGTTCCCGATCGGTCTGCGCCAAGACGGTAGGCCTATTCGTTCTCGGCTATGTATTTGCCGGTCACATAGCCCAGGGTGCAGCAGCAGGCACCATAGTTCGCTCCCTGTATCTGGAAGGTGTAGATGCCGCCGAAGAAGTCACCGATCATGGTGCCCACGTTGTAAAGGCCGGGTATCGGCGTGTCGTCTTCCTCGCAGACCTGGAGGTCACTATTGGTGCGAAGGCCTCCCAGCACCGTGAGGAAGTCGGGCGTGCGGCTTACGGCACCATAGAAAGGCCCGGCATCGATAGAGGTAAGGCCTTCTTCGCGCTTGTAGAAGTCAAGATCTTGTCCGGTTGCGCAAAAGCCGTTGTAGCGCTCGATAGTGGCTTTGGTCGCTTCAAGGGGCAGACCCAGCTGTTTGATGAGGTCGTCAAGGGTGTCGGCTTTGAAGTAGAAGCCGGCGGCGATGCCTTGGTCCCATCCTGCGAGGACTTGGTCAGGAGGCGTGGTCGGCGATTTGGAATCCCAGGTGTCGTGCCACATGTTGGGGTAAGAGGCATATTTGGTGTCCCAGATGGCGAAGCATTGTGAGCCGTCGGTATGCCAGGCGCTCATGCCTGCCAGACGGTTTGAGGCAAATTCGTTCATGAAGCGCTTGCCGTTGCGATCGACGATAAGCCCAGGGAAGCCTTGGGCATAAGTCCCCGCAGGGCCTGCGCCTATGGTAGCGCCCATAAGGGTGTTCGGCACGTTCTTCTGCCAGGCGGCGCCTACCCATAGGCCCATCTTCTGGCCATCGCCCGGCATCAAACCAGGAACAAAGGGATCAAGGCCTTTGTCGTAATCGACCGGTATCTCGAAGGTGCCGGCCTCTTCAAGAACCGGCGCGAACGAGGGGGCGTACTTGTACATCATGTCGCGGTCCTTGGAGAAGTCTCCTGTCGCAAGCACGACGGCCTTAGCCGCATTGTAGCGTGCATAGCTTCCGTCCTCGAGCCGCTGTGCGATTACCGCACTCACGCGACCGGTGTTGTTGCCTTCGCGGATGAGCTGTTCGGCTTTGTTCTGATAGAAGATCTTGCCGCCCTTGGCCTCGAATTCTGCAGCCACCGTGGCCACCAGCAGCGGTTGGGCTGTACCGGGGGTGGCGAATTCCTTGCCGTCGAGGAAGGCATGGGAAGAAAAAGGCTGATAGTACAGGTCGTCTTCAGGGATGTTGGCGTTTATCTCCATGCCGACATAATAGCCCTTCGAGGTCATCAAGTCGATCAGGTAGTCCATCGTCTCTTCGCTGTTGTTGTAGAACTTGTACCAGAGGGCTTGGTTGACGTTGTTGTACTGTTGTGAGATCTCTTTTTGGTAATACTTGATCGGGATCTTCTTCATTCCTTGTTCTGCCATGTACTTCGAGAACACAGTGTTGTTCGAGCCGCCGCGCGAGACCGGTGCCTTGCTTGCCGATACGATGACAACGTTCTTCATGCCGTGTTCCAAGGCTGAGATGGCGGTCAGCAGCCCTGATGTCCCGCATCCCACGACCACGAGGTCGGCATCGACGGTTTCGGCTATCTGGGCCTCAGGGATGGGATCGGGCGGGATCTCGAAGGCCCATTTGCGCTTAAGGTCTTCAGGGGTGAAGATGTCGCCTGATGGCGCAGGCGTGCTGTTGGCACCTGTGTCAGCAGCAGGTGTTTGGGTTCCTGTGTTGGGGCTTGAGTTGGGCGTGCTGCAGGCAGCAAGTGCTCCCGTTGCTGCCAAAGAGCCGGTCACCAGGGCAGTCTTTAGAAACGATCTACGGTCGAGTTCCATTGTTCCTCCTTGTTACATCCTAGTTTCATCCTTGTAGATTACAGGCTTATCGCAGGTCAAGCATTCATGCAAAACCTTACGTCACCAAAGCAATTGTAAGCTGAACGCTTACTGCCCACATCACACGAAAAGTGGTAGATATGAAAAAGACTTGTCAGGGGGCTTCTTCAGCAACAATGCCAGCTTGGGGCACAAGCAAGGCAGGGGGCTTATCCCCCCCAGATGTGCCCCAGCCTTGTCGGTGGGCTTCGTCAGGGAACCACGATCAGCTCGTAAGAGTCGTTCCCTAAGCCGATGTCTACGGCGTGATTGATGGTCGCCCGCCAGTTGGTCTTGGGCAGGATGGTCTTGAAGTGATCGGCCTGTGCGACCCCTTCGGCGGCTGCATCCCCCGCACCCAAGTCGTCTGCCTGTTGCGTCTGGCTTGCCTTATCCAGCATTTCCTCCAGAAGGCTGTTATGGGCAGCAGGCTGGGAGTTCACCGCATCGGCACAGGCCAGGTCGAGCGCTACTGGATCGAAGGAGGCAAACATGCCCACGTTGGGAACTATAGCTGCATCGTTTCCACGCCAGCAGTCGCACAAGGGCGACACATCGATGACCAGGCTTATATGGAAGTGGGGGCGCCCGGCAAGGACTGCCTTGGTGTATTCAGCCACTTTGGCATCAAGTATCTCGCCCTTCTCGTCGAACGAGGCGTGGATGGCATCGGTGGGGCAAGCCCCTATGCAATGCCCACAACCTACGCAGATCCCGGGATCGATATGGGCCTTCCTGTCCGCGTAGGTGATGGCATGGCTTTCGCAGAAGCGGGAGCATTTCTCACAGCCGATGCATTTCTCTCCATCGACAAGCGGCTCGGTGGCCGAATGCATCTCCATCTTGCCTGCCCGCGAGGCACAGCCCATGCCGATGTTCTTCAAAGCACCGCCAAAGCCCATTTCGATATGGCCTTTGAAATGGGTAAGAGAGATGACTACGTCGGCATCCATGACAGCTCGGCCGATCTTTGCCTCCTTGATGTAGGTGCCACCTTCAAGGGGGATCAGGGCTTCATCGGTCCCGGCCAAGCCATCGCCGATGATGATATGGCATCCCGTTGAAAATGGCGAGAAGCCATGTTCGTAGGCCAGCTCCAGATGTTCCAAGGCGTTCTTGCGCCGTCCTGGGTACAGGGTGTTGGAATCAGTGAGGAAAGGACGACCCCCGCATTCGCGCACCAAGTCAACAACAACCCGGGCATAATTAGGGCGCAGGTAGGCCAGGTTGCCGTACTCGCCGAAATGCATCTTGATGGCCGTGAACTTACGATCGAAATCGATGGTTTTGATGCCTGCAGCCTCTATCAGGCGCCGCAGTTTTTGAGGAATCGTGTCAGTCCCGTTCAGGCGCAGGCTTGCAAAATAGACCTTCGAGGTGGAAGGCTCCAGGGTGCTCGATGCCCCTATCCCGGCTTGGGTTTTTGTTCCTGAGCCGAATCCGAGCGAATCCCCCGGATCGGTAGCAGCCGAATCTTTCGATGATGGTACCACTTTGTCGATCTTTGGCATTGCTGCCCCCGTTCTCCCTGGCGCTTGAGCGCCGATGTTGACCCGTCTTGATCATGGCAGCCTCCATTCCCGTTCACGTCCCGACCTTCCAACGGAACCCGTGGAGCTGCGAAAGCCGTCCTTCTTTCCCGAAAAGGGTTGGATGGCC
>JAIRPR010000021.1 GCA_031256895.1 Coriobacteriaceae bacterium | reverse complement strand
GCTGCCCAGGCTGCCCAGGCGCATGCGGCCAGGGCGAGCGCCGCCGCCAGGGCGGCCAGGGCGGGGGCGCGCCTGCTGCGGCGGCCCTTCGGGGGCTGTTGGGGCTGCTGGGGTTCTTGGGGCCCGCCGCCGGGGGCTCCTTCTGTGCCCGGTGCGGCCTCGGGGGCCGCAGGCTGGGTATCGGCCTGTGCCGCGGGCTGGGCCTTGTCCTGGGTATCGGCCTGGGACTTGGCCTGTGCCGCGGGCGGCCCCGTGCCCGAGGCCGCGCCGGCCTCCGGCGGCATGGCAGCGGGAGCCCTGGCGGGCCCCCCTGCCTCCGCTGTGCCGGTCCCTGGGGGCATCCTTCCTTCTTCTCCGCTCACCTTCGCACCTCGCATCCTGGACGTTTGCGTGTCGCCCCTATTGTAGCGCTTATCGGGCCTGTATGTAAGGGCATCTTGTGACAGGTATCGCTTGCATCAGCCGCTGTTGACCGCTTTGGGTGCCGTTCAGAGCCTGTCTCCATATATCTCATCGGGCCACCTCCAGGTCGAGGTCGTAAGCCGGATCGTTAAGCTTGGCATCCAGCTGCATTATCTGCTCGGCTGAAAGATCTCCGATATCCCGATAACTGCAGTCTGGGTTCTCTAACAGATAGTCTATGAATATATCGGTTATCTTTGCTCGGTAAATCAAGTTTTCTGTGTTGTGGTCTGCGCACCAAATGACGAAGCCTTTTATGGTACCAGCATCTTCATTTTCCCACGTAATCGGCGTGCCGTCGGCGTTCATCCCCGTCGCCAGGAATGCCTCAACGTCCTGCCTCGTGACGGTTTCGCCGGTATAATAGGCATAGGCGTTCAGGTGGATCTGCAGGATGTTCTCGCGCGCTTGCTGGTAGGGCAGATATGTCTTCTGTGACGAATCCCAGAAAGCTTGGTTCTGTATCTCATAGCTTTCCTGGACGAAGAGTTCGCGAGCCAAGCGTTCGTTTTCGACATGAGCCTCATAAGCCTTGATGGCAAAGGGCGTTGCGGCCAGCGCTACCAGCAGCACCGCCCCCAAGACGACCCATGCCCTCCCCTTCCTCACCGGGCCACCGCCAGGTCGAGGTCGTAGGCCGGGTCTTTGAGCTTGGCATCCAGCTGCATTATCTGCTCTGCTGAGAGATCCTCAATCTTGTTATAGGGGCAATCCGGGCTTTCCTTGATGTAGTGACCAAAAACATCAGAGAGCTTCGCTCGATAGATCGAGACTTCCATAGTGTGGGTCCCGTACCACCTGACGAAGCCCCCGACAATGCCGGATTCGTCGTCTTTCCAGATGCGCGGCGTGCCGTCGGCGTTCATCCCCGTCGCCAGGAATGCCTCGATGTCCTGCCTCTTGACGATAATGCCGGTATTGTAGGCATAGGCGTTCAGGTGGATCTGCAGGACGTTCTCGCGCGCTTGCTGGTAGGGCAGGTACTCGCCCTCGGTCGTGTCCCAGAATGCCCTGTTCTGCTCCTCGTACCTCAGCTGGACGACCAGATCTTGCACAAACCTCTCCGTTTTTGCCCGTATCTCAAACCTGCTGATGGCGAAGGGCGTTGCGGCCAGCGCCACCAGCAGCACCGCTCCCAGGACGACCCATGCCCTCCCCTTCCTCACCGGGCCACCGCCACCAGGTCGAGGTCGTAAGCCGGGTCGTTAAGCTTGGCATCCAGCTGCATTATCTGCCAGTTTGAGAGGTCTTCTAGTTTTCTGTATGGGCAGCCTGGATTCTGTATGACATAATCAGTCAGTGCATCCGCCAACTTCGCCCGATACACATCCCTATCGGTTTCGTTGTCATGGTACCAAGCGACATAAGAACCGACAATATCACTCTCCTCGCCTACTGTGACGATACCATCGAAGTCATTCTCCATTTGAATCAGCGTCAGATGAGAGCCGGTCTTGTCGTTGTAGGCGTTGATTGCTATCTGTAGCTCGCGTTCGTTTATGCAGACACCGAACAGCGAGACCACGTCATGGTAGGTACTCACACTTGCACCTGCTTTAAATGCTGCAAGCGTTTCCTCTAAGTTCATATTTCGCAATAACTCATTGACCTTGCCATTGCTGAGGTCGATCTCTTGGAACTTGAATGACTCCTGTCCCATAAAATATGTTGCTTCTGTCGCAAGCGTCAATCCGCGACCAGCTCCCAAGCTGCCGATTACCTGCCCTATTACTTCTTCGCCCAGATCCTTTAAGAATTCCTGCTCTTTGATTTGATACAAGGAGCTTGCAAGCTTGGCTTCGTTCAGATGGAATCGCCTCAGGTTGTTGGCATTGAAGTCATAGATGGTGATGCCGCCCACGTAGTCGTTGAGAAAGCCGTTGGCATCCACCTTGTAGCATTTGTTTGCCTCGTCCCGGGCGATGCTGATATACAGAGAGCTCTTGCCGTCCAGGGCAACAAGGCTTCCGTATTGGGTGATCTTGGGCACGTTCCAGGCCATATCGGTCAGGAGCGATGCCTTGAACACCTCGGCGTCCAGGCGTTGGCGGGCCGCCACTGTTTCGGCATCGTCCCTTCCGTTGAAGAAGACATACCCATTGTTCTGCAGGACCTGCTGGGCATACAGGGCAAAGAGCGAGCTGACCACTTGGAAGGCGGGCGTGGCGGTGTAGCGGTACTCCACATATGCCGAGCTGAAGTCCGGTATGCTCACGCCGCCGGCCAAGTACTGCGAGGCCATGTGCGTCTCCATCTCACAGGGGTACCCGCATCTGATGAACCGGGCAAGCGCATTGGTGTCGGCCACCACATTGCCCACCCCATCCCTGACCGTCATCCCTGCGATGAGCTGCATGAGGGCGGTGTATTCCGTCGGCCTTATGCTGGCAGGATCCCTGTTCAGCATGCTTGAGATGTTGTCCCAATGATAGACGGCCTTCCCCGATGCATCGTATTCCACAAGCTGCGCCAGGGCTTTCTTGACCTGTTGGTCTGTCTCGACAAGCAGGGTGCAGAACAGCGCATGGGGCAGGAGAAGGGGCATGCCGCCTGCGCCGTTCGCACCGTTCGCACCGTTCGCACCGCCCGCGCCGCCCGCAGAAGGATCCAACAAGGCAGCCAGGTTTGTGAAGGACTCCCTTATCCCCTCGACATCGGCAAGCACCTGCCCAAGCTTTGTGCAGAAGCCATCTTCGGCGGCATATGCCTTGCTGAAGATGCTTTCCAGCTGGTCCCTGGTCGTGTTGTGCTTGTCCATGACGGAGTCGTAATAGCCTTTGACATCGCCCCCGAACCGCTCGATGTTGCAGTCTATGCCCCAATCGGTCACCGAATCCCACAGGAGCTTCATTCCAAGCCAGCCTTCCCTCTGCTGTTCGGCTTCGTCCACTGCGGAAAGCATCTGGTCTTTTGCCTCGTCGGTGAAGTCCCTTATCGTTCCCATTGTTGCACCTTAGCCGCTTTATCGCACCGTCAGCCGTTGCCGATACGGGCCGCTAAGCCCTCATCAGCCTCAATGAAGGAAGTCCGGACATTCTTCAGGACATCCACGGTGAACCCTATGAGCACATACATCTGCGCGACGATTGCTTCCAATCCGTCGTTGATCCTTTTGATCGCTTCGACGTTGCGCCCGCCGCTTTCCGACACGATGGGAGTAATGGACTGTCTGCAGAAGTTGCTCAGCCCTGCGCTGCGGGCAAGCGCCTCAAGCCGTGCGATCTGTGCCTCCAAGACGTCCTTGTCCACATGGATGGTGTCCGTCATGCCTTCTGCCCCTTTCTAGTAAAGGTACTCGTCCGCCTGATCCACTTCGCCTATGAAGTCTGTGCAGCAAGCCCCCGCGATGCTCAGAACCTCAGCGAGGCGGCCTTGCAGGGCACCTGCCGCGGCGGCAAAGGCCTGAAGGTTCTCGAACACCTCTCCTTCCGAGATGGCATTGTGGCACACCTCCGTCAGAGCGCCGCAGTATTCCCGATAGCTTTCCTCGAACTTCTCCCCAAGGGCTGCGTATTGTTCCTGGAGCAACGCGTATTCAGCATCTGCCACCTTCAGCCTGCCCATTTCCCTCATGCCTCCCAACGAAGAGAGGCGGCCTGCCGGTACAGGCTGTCGTTCTGCGCGTGCAGCATTCCCCTCTCGGCCTCTCTTTCCCTTATCTCGCGGTTTATGCGGTCCAATTCGCTTTGCAGCGAAGCACCAGCCCCGTTCAGTGCTTCCCATGCCTGCGCGTTCCTGCTGCCGTTCGTCGCATCCGCAAGCCTTGCGGCAGAGGCCTGCGCCAGCCTGACGCCCTGGATAGAGCGGAACCTGATGATGCTCATGGCGTTTCGTTGTCGGTCGTCTTGGAAGGCGTTCCTTGCACGTGCATGCAGCCACAAGGCCTCATCCACCTTTGCCGCCCTGGTGCGCAGCGCGGCAAGGCTGCGATCCAAATCGACAATACGGCCAAGGTTGCGGCCTGCCTGGACATCAAGCGCACGGATCCTGCTACGGGTCGATTCATCCATATGCCTTGTCTTGTCCCTTCCTGCTTCGGTCCTTTTGGCCATGGCCGCCGACCTCCGCTGCTCAACGCACCATGAATCCACTTCACGGCTGAACTTAGCAGATATCTCAGCCTCTGATAAGACGGGCACCGTAAGAACCCACGGAGAATCCGCAAATGTTTCATAAATGCAGAACCGAAGGGATGGCTGAAAAGCCCAAAACGTCGTTCTTCACGTCCGATCCCGCGCGCGCAGAGGGGAACGCCGCATTGGAACCGTTGTCAGAACGGTCTTTCAGCTTGCCTCCTGACAAGGTGGGGGCGCCAAGCGACCGACTGGGGGCAAACTGGGCAGACAGGGGCTTCCAAATTGTGGAGCATCTGAGGATTTCTAGAACCTCAGGGGAATAAGCCTTACCAAGAACCGCAGAATCTGCTATCTTCAGCCGTGAAGTGGATTCATGGTGCGTTGAGTAGTACTGGCCAACAGCCATGACCCCAAAGGACCAGAACAGGAAGGGAAAATCATGGCAGACCAAATCAGGATATCCCCCGCATCGATGCGTACCAGGGCAAACGAACACCTCGCCGTGAAAGACAACGAGCTTGCGGCCCTCGTGAGCCGTATAGACACCCTGCTCTCCCATCTGCAGAGCGAATGGGAAGGTGAAGCCGCAAGGTCGTACGCAGACCGGTGGCAAGGCCAACTGCGCCCCGAAGTCCTGCGCATGGTGAACGGCCTTCTCGATGATATTGCCAAGGCGCTCTACAAGTCGGCAGACCTGCTGGAAGAGACCGATAGGCAGATATCGAGCGCCTTCAAAGGCTAGCCGCAGAACACGATTCGCAATACACAAGCCACAAGCCTCTGAGGTGCCGGTGTGCCAGGTGCCGGGGAAAGAGCGCTGTGGTCCAAGGCGATGGCACGCAGGCCGTCGCCTTGTCGCAGTGGGGCTGGTATGGCTCTCTAAGGAACAACATTGGCTTACACACTGACCTTGATAAAACCGGACTGCCTGATAACCACCGTCTTACCGACAGAGATAACAGGCAAGCACTGGATCTGCGACACCGATGCCCAAGGCAACCGGCGACGCATTGCCAGCGTAGAGGCGGAAACAGCCTTTGAAGGCAAGAAGCGCAGCGCGAAATGGGTGCTCAGGGCCTTCGGGAAGACGCGCTTCCTTGAAGACGGGATCACAGGCGAAAGCACGACCGAGCTGTGCGAAAGCCCCGGCTTGTATGCGTTGCAATGGGGCAGCGAAGACCCTATCAACCTGTTCGTCAAACAGCCCCAGCACGAGGACAAATGCTATTGCAAATGGAGGATCGCCCAAACCTTCGACAGAACCATAGGGCGAAGCCCACAGAACGTGATAGCGGTGGATAACCCGCTCGTATCTTCGCAGCATGCAACCATCTCCTATCGGGAAGGCTGCTTCTTCATCATCGATAAAGGATCGGCAAACGGCACATATGTCAACAGCAGGGCATTGGAAAAGGGTGCCGAGACCCCCCTCAAAGCGGGCGACACCGTGTTCATCCTGGGCCTCCAGCTGATAATCGGCACGGATTTCATTTCCCACAACAATCCGGGGCATACGGTCAGCGTAGCCCCATGCCCAGCCTTGGTGAAGAGTGGGCCTTACCGGCAAGACGCTCGCGAACAAAGCCATGACAAGGCCGTAGCCTTCGATGACGATCTTGCCCCAGCCGAGCAGACCTTCTTCAGAAGCCCTCGCATCAAGCGGGACATCGATGACAGGTCATGGAATATCGAAGCTCCGCCCGCACAGGCGAAGCTTGAGGAACCGCCCGCGATACTCAAGCTGGGGCCATCACTCGGCATGGCGCTGGCCTCTGCGCTCATGGGCTCTCTGATGGTTCTGAACATGACCCAGAATTCCAATGGATCGGACTTGAACCTCGTGCGCGTCATTCCTATGGCCGCCATGGTCTTGGTGATGATACTGGGAGCCGTGCTTTGGCCGAACCTCCAATCGCGCTACAACAAGAAGCAGAACGCCAAGAAGGAAGAGAAGCGCCAACAAGTGTATGGCGATTACCTGAGCAAATGCATGCATGAACTTGAAGGTGCCTGCGCAGAGCAGAAGAACATCCTTGTGGCGAACCGTATCGGCATCGCCGAGTGCCAAAGAAGGGCAGAAGTGAAGGACCGTCGGCTCTATGAAAGGACGGCGTTGCATTCAGACTTCCTTGAATTACGTATTGGGATAGGTGACGCCGTTGCGGCCATGGATGTCAAATGGCCTGAGGAAAAGCTTGCCATGGAAGAGGACAGCCTTCGTGAACAGGTGCTCGAGCTTGCCCGGAAGCCCCTCATGCTGAACAACCTTCCCCTTTCGCTTCCCTTGCTGGGGACCCACGTGTGCGGCATCATCACCGAAAGCCCCCTTGAGCAGTCGGAAGCCGCGCAGAAACGCAACGAGGCTTGGGGCTTCTTGCGCGGCCTGATAGGGCAGATAGCGGTCTTGCATGCCCCCGACGAGGTGAAGCTTGTGCTTTTCGCCAACGAGGAAGAAAGGGATCAGTGGGGGCTGTTCGGATCCTTGCCACACATCTTTGACAACGAACGGAACATGCGCTTCCTGGCAACCTCGACACGAGACAGCCGCGAGATATCTTTGCTGTTGGAACGCGAGATAAAGGCACGACAGACAGCCCAGCCCCCCGATGTCATCTCCGATTATGGCGCCTATTATGTCGTGGTGGTCACCTCCCGGGCGCTTGCCGAAAGCGTGGCGGTCATAGCACGGCTGGCAACCCTTCGGACCAACCTGGGCTTCTCTCTGGTGGTGATGGGCGATCACCTTCGCGAGATGCCGAAGGAGTGCAGGCGCATCATCGAGCTTGGCGTCTCACGCAATGATGAAGGCAAGCTGTTGTCCAAATCCTATGACCCACGGGATGCAGCCGGTGCCCTTCAGTTGTTCGAGCCGGACATCTCCCTGGATACGACCCAGGCAAAGGAACTGGTGCTCAACCTGGGAGCCGTGAACTACGGCGGCAGCGGCGGGCTGGTCAGCGCGAACACCCTGCCTAAATCCCTCGGCTTCCTTGAGATGTTCGAGGTGGGCAAGCCCGAGCACCTCAACATCGCAACAAGATGGGCGGATTCGAACCCTTGCGACAGCCTGGAAGCACCGCTGGGCGTCTCTGAGAGCGGCGACCTTTCTATGTTGGACATCCACGAGGATTTCCATGGGCCGCATGGCCTCATAGCCGGCACCACCGGCTCGGGGAAGAGCGAGCTCATCATCACCTACATCCTTTCCCTGGCGGTCAACTACCGGCCTGACGAGGTCTCGTTCGTCCTCATCGATTACAAGGGGGGTGGCCTGGCCGGGGCTTTCGAGGGCGAAAAGAGCCGTTTGCCCCATCTTGCCGGAACCATCACCAACCTGGATGGCCCTGCCATCACCCGGGCGATGATAGCCATCGACTCAGAACTCCGGAGGCGCCAGAGCGCCTTCAACATTGCACGCGACGTTTCGGGGCTTGGAAGCATGGACATCTACAAATACCAGGAACTCCATCGGCTTGGCCAGGTTCCCGAGCCCATACCACACATGCTTATCATCTCTGACGAGTTCGCAGAACTGAAGACGCAAGAGCCAGAGTTCATGGACGAGCTGATAAAGACGGCACGCATCGGCAGGTCCTTGGGCGTGCACCTGATCTTGGCTACCCAGAAGCCCAGCGGAGTGGTGAACGACCAGATCTGGTCGAATGCCAAGTTCAAGGTCTGCCTGAAGGTGGCCGACGCACAGGATAGCCGTGAGGTCATCAAATGCGAGGACGCGGCCACCCTGGTCGATCCGGGGCGTTTCTACCTGCAAGTCGGTTACAACGAGCTGTTCACCTTGGGGCAGAGCGCCTATGCGGGCACCAAGTACCGGCCGAAGGAGTATTTCGAGAAGCCGAAGGACAACGCCGTCGTACTGGTCTCGAACACCGGCAGGCCACTGTTGAGCATACGGCCAAAGCCGGATAGCGGCCATGAGGGACCCGCCCCTGATGCCTCGGCGCAATCATCGCCCGAACAGGTCGCCGTCCTGCAGCATATCGCTTCCGTCGCCCAGGATGAGATGCTACAGGCGCCCGCGCTTTGGCTCGATCCCATTCCCACGCACATCTATCTGGATGAAATCGCCCGAAAATACCCTTCACCCGCCCATAAGGGCGCTGCACTCGAACCCCTCATCGGCGAGCTTGACGACCCCTACAACCAAAACCAGAGGCCGCTCTACCTGCCCATAACGGCCAACGGCAACACGATAATCTATGGTTCGACGGGGTCGGGCAAGGCATCGCTCGTATCCACCCTTCTCTACAGCCTTTATACGCACCATGACGCACTTTCGCTCAACGCCTATCTGATAGACATGGGTGCCGAAACGCTGATGTCGTTTGCGGGGGCGCCGCAGACCGGCGACGTCTTGCTTGGCGTGGATGCAGAAAAGATAGGCAAGCTGTTCAAGATGCTTAAGGACATCTTGCAAAGCCGCAGGAGGACCCTTGCCGTCACAGGCAGGGGCTTTAGCGACTACGCCGATGCCGCATTAGAGGCTCGCAGGTCACAGGGCGCCTCTGCCACAGCGCTCAGAGGCACTTCGCGAATGGCCGCACCGCTCGAACCGATGCCCAGCGTACTTGTGGCGATCAACGACTTCGACGTCTTCTCAGAGCTTTACGAAGAGCATATGAATGATGTCACGATGCTCACCCGTGACGGCTTGCGCTATGGCATCTATTTCTTGCTCACTGCAAGCAGGGCGAACTCCGTCAACTACCGCCTTTTGCCCAACTTCAACCAAAAACTGGTGCTGAAGTTCAACAATGATGACGATTACACCAATGTGTTCGGCTCCATGCGCAACGTGGTCAAACCGAACGGGTACATGCGTGGCCTGATGAAGACCGATAAGCCCTACGAGTTCCAAGCAGCACGCATCAGCTCTGACAAAAGCGAGTCAGAGGCCGTACGCGAGCTATGCAAACTGCTGCAATCCAACAAAGCCCAGGCAGGATATACCGCAAAGCCCGTGCCCTGCCTGCCGCCCGTAGTCACCTTGAACACCTTCCGAGACATGTTCGACCTGGTCAAGGTGGGGCTGGACAAGGTGCCCCTCGGCATCACCCGTGAAGACATCGGTCTGGCAGCCCATGACTTCATCCGGCATAAGGTGTTGTTGGCCGTGGGAGAGGACGAGACCTTGCAGGTCGGCTTCATCGAGGCAGGCCTAGCAGCTCTCGCGAAGACCGCGGGGCTTTGTGTAAGCGTCTACGACATCGACAACCTGCTCCCCTTCCGCCTGGCCGATGCCTTGAAAGGCACGGGAGTGAGCGTCCATCGGAGCGCAGCCGCCATCAACGACGACCTCCGCGCCCTCTTGGATGTCGGCCAGGACGAACCGGGTACCCCGATTGCCGAGTCCTTGCAGCCTTTTGTTCTCGAAGACCCAGGCGCGTCGGCCGAGGGCAGCCTTTCGGATCGTCTGCCAGACCCTGCGGTTGAAGGCATCCTTGCAGACTGCATGTCGGCCACAGATGCTGAAAGCCCAGACCCATCGGCCGAGGGCAGCCTTTCGGACTGCTCGTCGGCCCCTGTGGTTGAAGACCGCCTTGGTAGCCGCATGGTGGTCATCCCTTCGCTTCGCGGCTTCGTCGACGGCATCGACAAAGGCCTCTTGCTGCTGTTCGGGCAGTTCGTGACCGAGGGGACGTACAAGCGCCTGGCAGGCATGATCGTTTGCGGCGAACCCGCCCGGTTCAGCTCCTTCAGCTATGAATCGTGGTTCCGCGAGTTGGTGGCCAGCGGGAACGGCATCTGGTTCGGGCCCGGATTCGATTCGCAGCAGCTCTTGAAGAGCAGTTATTCAGCAGACCATCGCTCACCCCTTGAAAAGGACATGGCCTGGTTGGTGGTAAAGGGCAATGCCCGAGCAATCAAGCATATCGCCCCATTTGAGGAATCGCCGCAATGACCACGGCCTTCCAAAGCGCTTACCATTCCGATGCTGCAATGACCACGGCCTACCAAAGCGCTTACCATACCGATGCTGCAATGACCACGGCCTTCTCAAGCGCTTACCATACCGATAGCGGCCCGACAAAAGCCCTCAACCAGGATTCCTTGTTGCTCATGGAAGCAAGCCTTGACGCGACGCCCCTGTTTTTGGCGGTCGTCTGCGACGGGATGGGCGGCTTGGAGCTTGGCGAGGTGGCCAGTGCCATGGCGTGCAGGGCTTTCCGCGCCTGGTTCCAAGATGAAGCGCCCCGGCTTTGTCGTGAAGGGCTGTGGAGCGAAGGTTTCTCGGAAAATGGCTGGGAAGGCGGCCAGGGGGATGGCTGGGAAAGTGGCTGGGAAGGCGGCCAGGGGGATGGCCGGGAAAGTGGCCTGCGCGCAAGCCTGACGGCCCTTGTCGCTGGCCTGAATGAGGAACTGCTTGAGTTCGGCAGATCCCAGGGCATTGCCTTGGGCACCACCCTTGCGGCACTGTTCCTTTCCGGCGATGCATACTGTGCCCTCCATGTGGGGGATTCGCGCATCTATGCCCTCCTTCCCGACTCTGTGGAACAGCTGACCCGTGACCACTCATTGGTGCAATACGAGCTTGACAACGGTACTTTGTCTATGGAAGAAGCACTCGTAGACGACAGGCGCAATGTGCTGTTGCGCTGCGTGGGGGTCGATGAGGGCGCAGTTCCGGACTTCGCTTTCGGCACGGCCCTGCACGGCATGACCTTCGTGTTGTGCTCGGACGGCTTCTATCGCAGGACAACTCCGGACGAGATCCATCAACGCTTGAACCCTGTGTCCGTCGGCACGGAAGAACAACTGGCACTTGCCCTGGCCGGTTTGACCCAACAGGCCTTGGAGCGGGGCGAGACCGACAATCTTTCAGCGATAGCGGTAAGGGTGGGCGGATGCTTCAGATAGGCACGGTCGTCGAAGGCAAGTACAAGGTGCTGAACAAGATTGGCCAAGGCGGCATGAGCATCGTGTATCTTGCCATGAACGAACGCGCCAACAGGCAATGGGCCATCAAAGAGGTGCGCAAGGACGGCATCGACTCCCATGAGACGATGCGGCAAAGCCTTATCGCCGAGACCGACATGCTGAAGAAGCTGCAACACCCTCATCTGCCCGGTATCGCCGACGTCATAGACAACGGCGATACCCTGCTTATCGTGATGGACTATATAGAAGGCAACCCCTTGAGCCAGGCCATCTCAGAGCTTGGTGCGCTTGACCAAAAAGACGTCATCGCATGGGGATCGCAGATCTGTGAAGTGCTCGACTACCTGCATTCACGCAACCCGCCCATCATCTACCGCGACCTCAAGCCTTCGAACATCATGTTGAAGCCCAATGGCGAGGTGGTGCTGATAGATTTCGGGACAGCCCGTGAGTTCAAGGAAGGCCGTGCAGACGATACCGTTGCGTTGGGTACCCAGGGCTATGCGGCACCTGAGCAGTTCGGTGCGCACCAGACCGATGCCCGTACCGACATCTATACCCTTGGTGCAACCATGTATCACCTGCTTACCGGGCACAACCCCAGCGAGCCGCCCTATGTGATGCATCCTATCCGCCATTGGAACCCCGAGCTCTCAAGCGGACTTGAGCAGATAATCGCAAAATGCACACAGCGTGACCCCGACGACCGGTACCAGAGCGCCGCCGAGCTTCTGCGGGCTTTGGAAAGGTATCACGAGCTCGACTACGAATACCGCTTGGCCCAAAACCGCAGGCTCCACCTGTTCTTGTTCGCTCTGGCTTCTTCGGCTGTGTTCCTGCTTGGCTCCCTCGGCTTCGCCTTTGCAGAATCGTCCCAGATGAAGAGCAGCTACAGTTCGCTCATCAACCAGGCGCAAGACCTTGCCAGCACAGGGACCGTACAAGAGGTGGCCTCCCTTTATACCCAGGCTGCCACTTTGGACCCCACCCGTGAAGAGGCCTATACCGAGATGCTGCGCATGATAAAAGCCGACCAGGACCTCGATGAGGGCGAGAACCAGATTCTGAGAAGGATGTTGAACGAGAACTCCGGCACCCCGGTCACCAACATCGAGCAGTTCCGGGCAGGCAACCCTGCGGCCTATGATGCCTTTGCCTATGACCTCGGCATCGCTTATTATTTCATCTATGACGGCAGCGGCGACAAAGGCAAAGCTGAGGTCTGGCTTAAAGCGGCCGGCGAATCAACCAGCTTGGGCAGGCAAAAAGCCGAACTTGCCAAACGTCTGGCTTTCATTGCAGAGAACTACGAGGCCTTCCTCAAGGGCGGCAACGCAAAGGGCGGGGTCTCAAGCCTGCTTTCGGATGACGAGTTCAGCCCCAGGAACTATTGGGATGAAATGGTTGCCTTGAGTGAAGGAGACCTGACGGCGATAACGGGGAACACCTTTATGGCCATCGGCTTCTACAAGGAGCTTGTCTACCAGCTCCATGAACATGCGCCTATCTTCCTTGGTGGCGGCATCTCGGAAGAAGAGATACTCAAGCAGCTTGACAAGGCCGTTTCGGGCTTGCGTTCCCTGATTGCCACCGATCCGGAAGAGCAAGGCCTCATTGAACGTACCCTCAGGCTTGCTAACGACACGCGGGGCATAGTCCAAGCGACTGCGGCAAACAGAGTGCTCCAACAGGCCGATCCTACTGGCAGCTTGGATAATGTGAGCGATGGGGGCGATTTGGGCAATGTGACCGATGGGGGCGAAAACCGATGACCCTTGCGGAATTCCAAGGCAACTTGTTCGTCCTCCATACGGGAATGTTAGTCTGTGCTGCCTTAGCGGCCGCACTCTTCATGGTCTCGGGCTTCCTCTTCTTCAAGTTCGATGTCGTCAAGATCTTGAAGCAACGAAGGGATCTGGCAACGAAAAAGGGCTTTATCGGGCCTTTTTCGGATCCTGCAAGGTCGGCTGACCATAGGGGGAAAAGGGTTGACCGCAAGGGCGACGGTGTTGAACATAGGGGGAAGAGGGTTGACCGCAAGGGCGAGGGTGTTGACTGTAGGGGGGAAAGGGTTGACCGCAAGGGCGACGGTGTTGAACAAGGCGAGCTGGCCATCAGGCTGCCAGCCTCAGACAGTTTGGCTCAGGCTGGCGATGATGGCTCCCCGAGGGATGGTGAAGCACCCCTACCTTGTACGGTGCCGTTCAGCAATGCTGGATCGATGCCCACCACAAGGCTTGTGGTGGAAGCACCTCCTGGGGCTGTACCTGGCAATAAGACGGAATCGCCCAGCAAGGACGTCCTGCCCGAAGCCACTAAAGAACAACCCGGCCTCAACATCATCAAAGACGTCTTGATTGTCCACGACAGGGAAGTGCCGCCTTCCCCCACCGACGAGACAATGCGCCTTGCTGAATGGCAAGGCTATCGGTAACCACCAACTATCCCTACATTTTCGGTGAGTGGTTCTACTTTCCTATCTGGCTCTATGGGATTATGGTAAAATTTCGGTGTCGAGTGTTGCTATCAAATATTGGTGTAGGTTGAAACATTGCTGTGTACATGCATCTGCAAAGAGATAACCACCTGATCAATGCGCGCTATCTTACTGCAGGAACATCTATCAAGGAAGGGTAGATGACTTTCACCATATGTTTCCAGCAGCTCAGAAGTTTGCTTCGCGCAAAGGAAAAATGGAGGTTGCTATGAGCTTGATCGATGATGATTGGGGCTCCGCGTATCAGGAAGAAACAGAACATCAAACCCAACCAGAACGAGTTCTTTCTGGAGCTCTGATTGATAGCAAGACAGAGTTCATCATAAGAAGCATTAAAACATACCTCGGTCACAGTCAAATAATACGGGCAATGGGTGGTTTACTGATAGCGCCAGCCATTCTTGCAATAACCTTAGTCTTAGACGGCTACCTTTGGTCGTGGATAGCAATGTGCTGTATTGCGGTTGTTCGGATCATTGGAGAAGAACCACGTATCGGGATTGTTGGCTCCATACTCGTCGTGGGTTTTTGGTACTGGTTCTTCTCAAGACCGCTTGGTTATTGGTGGAAACAGCATTTGTGTCTATCTGTCATGGTATTCGATGGCAACATGTTCGCAATTGCTCGCCCTGAACGCGCAATCAATAGGGAACTTTTTGCGTCCGGGAACAAGGCGGGGTTGTGATGGACAGGTCGGTTGCTCTTGCTTTGCTAGGCCTTTCAGAGAACAGCAATCCTTCAAACGACGAAATCAATCGTGCGTATATAATCTCAGTACACATAGATAACCCAGACCGCTTAACAAATGAGCCATTCTTGCAGAGACATGCAGAGGAACATTGCAAACGTCTGAATGAGGCAAGAAATGTGTTGTTGGATCGGAAGAACGACTCGTGCAACAAAGATTGTGTTCAAAGCCATGACCTCAGAAAAAATGAAGTGCAAAAAGGTTCAGAAGCGGCCGAACATGCCCACGGACCCGCATACCGTTATGGAAGGTATGGCGAGAAGATCTGGCACAACGGATACAAACACTCCAGGAATGATCCATACAATGCCGGTGCATACAATTGGAGCAATCAAGCAACGGAGGCACAGAAAAAGGCTTCCATCCAAAATCTTGAACCAGGAGAACAGGAGATGCCAGAGCTTCCTGCCCTCCCTGGCTGGAAGGCATCCGCCATGTATTCCATACTGGGTCTTCTTGCGAGTATTGCCTCTCTTTATATTATTCGCCCGCTGGTTCGCCAACTATTGCCTATTTGGCTTCTGGATGTGCCCTTTTCTTTGACACATCTCGGTTTGATTGGTATTCTTGTTGTTGAGCTGCTCCTTTCCATTATATATGCAATAGTTGTTTATCCATCGCTCTTTACCGCAACACCACGGCTCAGGTCTAACTATGCTATTTCATTCTGTAACTTCTTCTTTGGCGGGTTTATATTCGGTTTACTGTGGAATGACAACTTGACCAATAAAAAGAGGGGTATATCCTACAGGGTGTTCATTGTTTTCAATTTACTTGCGGCAGTAGTGTGCTTTGTGATGCTCTACAGCTTAAAGGCAAGTCTCTAGAAACCCGCCATCATCTTTCTGTTGTACGACATCATCACCTGCCCTCAGACAGCAAATGCTCAGGCTCGAGGCAGCTTGTTCGGCAGGTCTGAAAGCGATAAGGGCGAGCTGCCTGTCGGTGCCCTCCTGACCGCCAACCGGCCATACCGGCTGCCTTCCTCAGGCCGCCGATCAGGCCCGGCCACTTCCGGGCTCCTGCGGTTGCGCACTGAGGCCGCGCAGCTCCTCCCGGTGGCTTCGCTCCCGATCCCTGTATGCTTCGGCAAGCCTCTTCTGCCTGCGCGAGAGCTCTTCGCAGCCGTCAGAGCAGCACCCCTCGAGCCGCGCCCTGCTGGTTGCCATGTCGTCCAAGAGGGTGGTCACCAAGCTTCCCGGATGGAGGTGCTTGCGGCCGAGGTAGGCATCCATGTCGCGGCTGGTGCGCGTGTTGTCGTACGCAAGCTGCTCCTGTATCTCCCTGAGCGCCCGTTGGGCATTCCGCGTCTCTTCCTGGCGCTCCTCTATCCCCTGCATGTCGGCATGGTAGCGCCGGATGCACTCGTCTTCCTTTCGACGTATCTCTTCTGGGGCATCCATCCTGTTGTCTCCTTGGTCGTCCTTGGTGCTTTTTTACTTGCGGTGCCTGCCCGGTGGCGAGGCTGCCGGGTTGCCCGGTCAGGCTGCCAAGCCCCTACCAGGGTGCCTTGCTGACGGGCGGGAAGGCAAAGCTGAGCCGTTGGTCAGGCCAACATGAGGTCGTCACCGTCCCTCAGGCCGCAGTCACCGATACAGGCATCGGCCTTGAGCTCTTCGCCCGTCCTGAGGCTGTAGAGTGCGGCCTGCCCTTCGTCGGTGAAGAACGCCTCGTGTGTCTGCTCGAAAAGCCGTGCGACCAACCTTGCCGCCTCGTATGCCGTCAGTTCCCGGGGCACCCAGAACTCCGAGGCTGTGCAGGCAGCGGGCAGCTGTACCCGAAGGAGCATCTTCTGAGCCATCACGCGCCCGCCTTTCCCGTTGCCGCCCTCATGAACCCGCCCCTTTGCCAAGGGCCTGCGCGCCCGCGGCACCGCGGCGCCTGCGCCGGGAGGCGGCCAGGGCCCACGCTGCGCCCGCGGCGGCCAGGGCCGCGGCCGCTGCGGCCAGGGCGATGCCCTGGGCGGGCACGGGGGGCAGCGGGGGCGCGGAGGCGGCGAGCCCCCTCAGGGTGACGGGCACGGACCGGTTGCCCGCCAGGTCGAAGGCCACCACCGACACGTCCACCGGCTCCT
>JAIRPR010000135.1 GCA_031256895.1 Coriobacteriaceae bacterium | reverse complement strand
TTCAGGTAGGCATCCTTGGCATGGTGCAGGTCGTTCATATCGCGCACCTTTATGAACTGCGGCTTTATCAGCTTGATGATCTTCTTGTTGCCTTCCTCATCGTAGGTCGGCACGAAGCGCCCGTTCACGGTGGTCCCTTCATAGCTTGCCCATTCGCGCTTGAACTCGGCCACGGTCTCGGCCTTTTGGTAGATCACCTCGGTATCGGGCATCACCAGCTTCAGGATGTCCATCACCATCTTGGTGGTCTGTGATGTCTCGACCAATTGGCGGTTGATGAAGCCGGCTATCTCGTCCATGCTGAGCATCGTGCGCGAAAGGCTGTGGAGCTTCTTGCCGGAAATGAGGCCGTTCTTATGCCAGCTGCGCCAGATGGGCAGCATGCGGGCGAAGTCTATCCCCTCCACGGTGTTGAAGGGGTAGGTGTCGCTCTTGGCGCGGTTGAGCTCCTTCTTCACCAAGGCCAGGTTGTCAAAGGAGTCGTCCTTTATCATGGCCTGGGGCACGATGTGGTCGATGTCGCAGGTCTCGGTCAGGGCACCGATATCCAAAGGGTCTCCGCTGTAGGCGCAGCGCCCGTTCTGCAGGAAGTACAGGTAGACCGCTTTGGGCTTGAGCTCCTGGTTGTCGTAGCCTTCCAACTCCTGCCTGGTGGCCAGGTAGTTCTTCACGTCGTCCTTGATGCCGTTGTAAATGCGGTCGAGCTGCTTCTTGCGGTCGTCGGTGCGCTTGGATTCCTCGTGGCTGCGCGGCGCCTCGATGAACACCTTGGCAGGGCCGCAGCCCATGATGCCCTCCAGCTCGTGCACTATCTTTATGGCCTGACGGCAGGCACGTTTCACCGGCACGCTGGCATAGGAGCCCTCGATGAGCTCTTCGGTCGATTTGACGCCGTTCTGTGCCCGATAGGCCTCGATGACCGGCGCAAAGGGGCCAGCCCCGCTGGCCAGTTCCATGAAGTTCCTGTTGGTCTGCCACAATGCCTCTATCATGGTGAGGGATGCGCCGTTCCCTTCGACATCGGCCTTGATGCCGTCGAGCAGGCGCTCAGAGAAGTTGCCCCACTTGGTGAAGGAGAAGCCGGACATCTTCTTTATGGCGTCCTCGCCGATACTGCCGGCTTCAAGCTGGGCGGCGAATATCGTCTTGATGCGCTCGCGCAGCATATCGCGGTCGTCCGGAAGCACCGTGATGGCCAGTATGGCCTTTTCTATCTGAGGAAGAAGCCCTTCGGCGCTTGCGCCCAGCACGGCCTTGAACTTCAGGTAGCTTGTCATCTTGTGGTTGATGGCGCCCCCGGTGCCTGCCGCGTCCGCCATGGCCACCTCGCCCGGGCAGCCCCGTGCCGCGAACCAGTCCTTGATGGTGGAAAGCCTGATGTCCGTGCGAGCCATGAAGAGCTCGTTGAAGATGGCCTGCTTGGTCGGGACGTCTATGGGGTTGCCATCAAGGCGTAGCTTGTTCAGCTCGTTCAAGATCATATAGCGCTGAAAGAGCACCGAATCCTTCGGCAGGCAGGCTTGATCGGCAAGGTAGCTGCATCTGCCCACCATGCGGGCGATGAAGTTCTCGGCGCTGGCGGCCTTGTCCACCACCTCATCGAAGTTCCAGGGGTATATCTTGGCGTGTTGTTGACCAGGCAGCCGCTCAACCCAGGGCTTCTGTCGCTCGGTGTGAGCCTGTTTGCCGGGAAGAGGGCCAACGTCGCCCTGGGCCTTCTGCAGGGGGCCTACGTAATAGGGCACGCGGTGGGTCAGCAGCTTGATTGTCTTTTCGATGTCGGGCACGTTTGATGGGTCATCGGTGAAGGCGGTATTGGCTATTGCCAGGTATTGGTAACGCTCGTCATCAACCAGGCTTCCCAATATCTTCTTCAGTTCAGCCAAATGCAGCTGCATGGGCACGGCACCCTTGTAATAACCCCTCAGCTTTGGTTTGACGATCTTTGTCTGTTGCTTCTCCTTGCCGTTCTCGTCAAGCGTGATGCGCGGCTCGGCAAGCTTGTGGGTCTGCTTTTCATTGTCTATCGGCTCAGAGCGGTTGTATAGGTCGAGGTCGTCATGGTACCTTTGGTACAGGTCCACGAACGATGCGCTCAACGAAGGGTGCTCGGCGATTATCTGACGGGTGACCCCGATATCATAGAGGCTCTTGCCTATCTCGAGGATGCCCTGCCAGTTCTGGCCTATCTTGTCGGGAAGCTCTGCCAGCTTGTCATCGGTCGAGGACTCGCCCAGCTTGATCTCTGCCTTGCCTTCGCATTCGGCGATGGTAGCGAAATCGACCTTTGCCCCTATGATGTAGTGGGCTATCAATTGGGCTGCCTTTTGGGCGTCCTCACGCATGTCCTCGTCAAGGTCGGTCTCGATCCTGATGCCGCGGATACGCGCCTTCTTGTCGTTCAGCCTGCCTTTGGTGGAGATCATTTCCAGCAATACCTTATCGAAGGGGACTTCCTGTGCTTCTTCTTCCCCATCGCTCCCACCGGTTTCATAAAGGCTGCCGAACTCGAAGCCGCAGTTCTCCAACAGCTCTGCTTGCAGCCTGTCGTACAGCTCGCCGTACTTGTCGGCAGCATGGGCGGTGTCTATCTCGATATCGCCCTCGAAAAGGAAGTGCCCCCGGTACTTGATGATGTGGTGGCAAGCCAGGTAATAGTGGCGGGCATCGAGCTTCTGGGGCGGGTTTGACTGCGGGTGGAGGCCTCCATGGCTGTTATAGGTGTCCACCAGGTAATCCCGCAAATGGAATATCGTGGGGAAATCGCGGTAGTAGTCTTTGTCGGTGTAGTCCGCATCGTTGAAGAGCGAGTTCCTCTGAAGGTGTTGCGGCGTGGATTCCCGCTTGTCCTGCGCCCAGAAGAAGGAATCGGCCATGCGGTCGAAGAAGCCCGGGTCGATGGGGTCGATGTACGGCGCGAATATCTGCCGCAGGTATTTCAGGCGCTCAGCCCGGCGATAGTAGCGCCGCCGTGCGATACGGTGCGCCCTGCGGTCGGCTGCCGTTTGCGCTTCTTCGAACAGCCTGACGCCCCAGGCGCGCTGGCCGCGCAAGCGTGGTATGTTGTACTGTTCGTCGGTGACCGCCCAGCCCACCGAGCTGGTGCCGATGTCCAGCCCAAGATACCAGGTCTTTTCCTTGCTGAGGTCGTTTGCCATGACAGAGCCTCTTTCCCATGGGCCCCAAGCATCAGTCCGCCCCACCTGCGCTTGCATTCGTGCTTGCGTCAGCTTCGCCCGATTGCCATTGCTTGTGCCTGCGTCCTTGTGCCTGCGCCTGTTCCGATTGCTTCCTTGATTGCCTTACCAAGCAGCCGGGTGCTCAAGGTTCCTTTCCCGCCTGCCACCGTGCCTTCAAGGGATGATTATAGCCTAAGCACTTCGCAAGGGGAGGCATTTTATGCTCAAGGGCGCCATAAGGCTGCCTTTTGGCATAAGCTTACCCTGCCTTATACCTGCTTGACCGTGTTGATATGCCATATTCCCTGACAAGTTCATCGGAGGTGAGCAGTGTGAGCCTTTCGTATTGTGCTTGGGCGACAAGCAGTCTGTCAAAGGGATCCTTGTGGATGTGGGGTAAAAGGCCAACGGTGATGATGTGGTCCTCTGTTATATCGAGTCGTTTGTAGCCGGCATCCTGGAGTGTGTCGATGAGCTCATAGACATCGATCTCGAACGACT
Source organism: Coriobacteriaceae bacterium (assembly GCA_031256895.1). Lineage (GTDB taxonomy): Bacteria > Actinomycetota > Coriobacteriia > Coriobacteriales > Eggerthellaceae > WRIS01. The sequence continues at coordinate 17,553 of JAIRPR010000135.1, read as the reverse complement.
CTTTCTGAAGCCCCTTTTTTATAACAATCTCCCAAATACTCACGGTGCTGTACAGTATCGTGTTCGTACCGTCTTCCAACAAGTCAGCACTGGCAGGATCCAGGGTATCGCCCATAGCCCACAGCAGGGAATTGGTATCCAGCAATACCTGCATTATGAATCATTGCCTTCAAACAAGGCAATGATTTCGTCATGTGACACGGCCTTGATGTCCTTGGGTACCCTCATCTTGCCTTTCATGGCGCCAAGCCTTGTCGATTTGGTGGGTTGAGCCTGATACGCCTCCACCTTGACCATCGGGCGACCCGATTTCGCTATGATGAAAGGGCTGCCTTTGTATGCTTTGTCCACAAGGGCTGAGAGATTTGTCTTCGCCTCGTAGATGTTCACCTGCTTCATACTGTCTCCTCTTGACTAGACCAGTTGGTCTAGTCAAGTTTAACAGACAAACCCGTATCATGCAATATGCCTGCATAGGCTTATGAATGCCATCAATTGCCGCGTGACTGGTCCCATCCAGGCAACAAGGCGAAGCACCTGGTGCAAATGTGCCTTGGAACAGTTCCTTGTCACATTTGAACCGACAGCCCCTGCCGCCGAAGCACGCAATTGTGGTTCCTGCGTTACCTTGCCGCAACCTTATACACAAGACATCCATGCGCCCTTCATTCTATCTGCAAGGACGTTCTTTATAATGGTTTCAGCAAGCCAAGTCCCCCTCCTTGAGTTTGCACTGCTTTCATCCCTTACCTGAAGCAGTAGCGGCGCGGAAGCGTCGTAAATCCCCTCCTTGTAGGCCCGGAGAGATACATCCCGTCTCTCCGGGTCACTTCCTTTCTGGGGCTCCCTGATGCCCACATAAGGCATTCAGGCCTCGCTCACGTACATCTCAGGTACGCTTCGCTCGCTTTTCAGGCCATCTGTGGGCATCAGGGAGCCCCAGGGTGCTTCTGCTGGCATAAGGCATTCAAAGCTCGCTCACGTACATCTCAGGTACGCTTCGCTCGCCCTTCAAGCCTTCTCTTACTTGACCATGTTGGTCAAGTTTGTTATCATGGGTGCGCGTTGGTCACCCATATGCCTTCGCTTTCAATCAAGGATCTCTGACAAGGTGTTTTATATGACGGTTTATCAGATAGCTGAGGCAAAAGCCCATTTCTCAAGCCTCATCAAAGAGGTCGAACAGGGAAACGTTGTGATGATTGCCCGTGGGCGCAACAATCGGGCAATTGCTGTTCTGGTGCCGGCCAGCACCTGGAAGAAACAGGCAGAGCGCAAGCTGGGAACACTTGCCCATTGGGGCGAGGTCGCCCTTGGCGAGGACTGGCATATCTCTGATGAAGAACTGCTTGGAAGATGAGCTACCTTGCCGATACCTGCATACTTATCTGGGCACTCAACCAGCCGCAACGCTTGACCCATAGTGTTCGGGCAATCCTGGAAGACACTGCTTCGTCTGTTTACTATAGTCCGATAAGCCTTTGGGAGATTGCCATCAAACACGGTATGGACAAGCTTGATCTGCGAGGGCATACGCCCGAGGAATTCCTCGAAGGGCTACAAGCAAGCTTTTTCCAATGCCTGCCCCTTGAGGCAATGCGCCTGGCTAGCAGCTATCGGCTGCCCAAGCACCACCGAGACCCCTTCGACAGGATGCTGTTCTGGGAAGCCATCGAGAACCGCCTCATCCTGCTCAGCGCAGATTCATCGTGTGAACCCTACCAGGCAGAAGGCTTGAAGTTCCTGCTCTAACGCTTCCTTGGGAACCAGAGGGCACGGCATAAGCAAACACCCCAAAGCCACCTTCCTCGGATTGATGGACGACCTGAACGACGGCCAGAGGAAAGGAAGGTGGTTTTCTCTGACATCGGCAGCTCACCCGCAGAGCGGGCGCTTGATGCCGCCCGCATTTCGCGCGGCCTGCGGGCTTAAGCATCCATAACCAAAGGGTGCCGCAAGATGAACCTGCGGCACCCCGTTCCCATAAGGCTCTTTCTTGGCTTTGGGCCTATGCCTTGGCTACCTCACAAAGGCCGCAGGTAAAGGGCGGGAAGCCGGTTATGGGGTCGAAGTCGCGGGTGGTCAGCAGGTTGACGTCGGCCTGGTGCCAGCCATGGAAGATATCCACCACGCCCGGCATGACCATGTTGGTCTCTTCCAGGAACATCCTTATCTCGCCCTGTTGATTGTACACCTTGACCTCTTGGCCGTTCGACAGGCCGCGGGAAGCGACGTCCTTGGGATTCATGCGCACGACCGGGTCGGGCATGAACTGGTTCAACCAAGGCACATCGCGCAGCTTGCTGTGCGTGTAATACGGCACACGGGAGCCGGTGGAAAGGACCAGGGGGTATTCCTTCGCCTCAGGCGATTTCGGGTTCTGGACAGGTTCCTCGAAACGCGGGATACCCTCGAAGCCGAAGCCTTTCAGCACCTCAGAGGAAAGCTCGACCTTGCCGCTTTGGGTGTTGAATCCTGGCTGGCCGTCCTTGCGCAGCTTGCCTTCGGCATATTTGCGATCACCCGTCACGCCGCCCGGTATCTCGATGCCTTCAGGCTGCGCCTTGAGGTCGGCCACGGTGACGCCGAGGTCTGCGGTGCGCAGAAGCTCGTCCAAAGCCGCTTCGACATTGCCATGGAAGCATTCTTCGCCATAACCCAAGGCGGTTCCGACTTCAAGGATTATCTGCCAGTCCTCGCGCGCCTCGCCCAAAGGCTTCACGACCGGCGTGCGCATGAACAGCTTGCGGCCGAAGACGGCAAGCGGGGCGGTGCGCTCGTAGCACATGGCGGCAGGCAGCACCATGTCCACATAGTCGTGGGTCCAATCGCGGATGTAGTAGTCGATGGCTGCGGTGAACTCCATGTCTTTGATGGCCTTCTGGTACAGGGGGGTGTTCGGCCACATCATGGAATTGATGCCCAGCAGCAAGCCGGCCCGTATCTTCCCTTCGGCGACATATTCAGGCAGCTTGGCAGTCTGGATCATCTTGTAGTACTTTGCCCAAACCGGGAAGTCGTCACGGTCAAGACGGCGTGCGGCATAGTTCTGCTCGACATACATCGGCTCCAACTGGAAGGCCGCTGTGGAGGCAGTGTAATCGAAGGGCAGGCCAGGGCCAAGCATCAGGCCGCCGGACACGTCAAGATCGCCATAAAGGGCAGGCAGCATGAAAACGCCCCGCTGGAAGTTGCCCACGTTGGTCTGATGGCAACCGCCCTTTGAGCTGGTGACCAGGGTCATCGGATGGTTCTCGCCTATCAGCTTGACGGCTGCGACAAGCTTTTCTGCCGGTACCCAGGTTATCTCTTCCACCTTTTCAGGGGTGTATTCCTTGACATAGGCCTTCAATTCATCGAAGCCGATGGTCCAGTTCTCGACAAAGTCCTTATCGACCAGGTCGAGCTCTATCATCTGGTTCATCCATCCTGCCAACAGGGCGCCGTCTGAGCCGGGGCGCAGCTGCAGATGGATATCCGCCAGGCCGGTCACCGTGGGGGTGACACGCGGGTCGACCACCACGAACTTGCAGCCGCGTTCTTTCTGGGCCATGAACTGCGAGAAGCGGTAAGGCTGGCTCCACGCGGGGTTCAGGGTCCAGATAAGGGCGGAAGCCGTCTTGTCGTTGGGGTCTTGCCCCATGCTGTTCTGTCCGAACACCATTTGTGCGCACATCCAGCTTGCCGCCGCGCAGACCGAGCTTTCGGTGCCATAGCTGGTGGAGCCGAACAGGGTGGCTACACGCTGCATCGCACCCCGCGGCTCTTTGGGATCGCCGCAGAAGAAGAGGACCGAATCGGGGCCGTACTTCTCTTTGGCGGCATTGAACTTCTCCGCAATGGTGGCATATGCCTCTTCCCAGGTGATATCCTTCCATTGGGGTTTTCCGGTGCCTTTGGGGTTGGTGCGCACCTTGGGGGTCAGCAAGCGGTTGGGGTCATAGAGCTCTTGCAGCGAGGCGACCCCTTTGGCACAGATGGGGCCGGCAGGGTATTTGCCCCGTGGCTCGATGCGCACGACCTTTTCCTCTTTCACATGGGCTACGATGCCGCATTTGGGCACATGGTTGCACATGTCGCAATAGGTGTAGCGCTTCTCGACCGGCGAAGACTCGTCGGCGAAGGCATCCTGTGGATGTGCTATGTCGAAACCTGCGCCGACAGCAAGGGCAGCAGCCGCAGCCGCCGTCGAGCCGATGAATGCGCGGCGGGAGATTCCGCCGACACCGGCAGGCTTGCCTTCTTCCATGGTTGCTTGTATCTCGGTAGTGGCCTTCATCAGCGGTCGCCCCCTTCTTTCTTCTTGGTGTCTTCCTTGTCGCCTTCGCTCTTGCCAAGGCCTTTGTCGCCTGCTGTTGCGGCAGCGGCCTTACGCTTGGCGGCCTTGGAACGGGAGACCCCGATGCCTACGCCCGCACCGGCAGCTACCGCGATGGCGCCTGCCGCAATGATGACCGGCGTGGCATCGCTGCCCTCAGCCTTCTGGGACTTCTCGGCGTTCTTCTGCCCCTTGGCATCCTGTTTCGGTGAAGAGGACATGTTGCCGGTCAATACCGGGGTGATAAGGCTTGCATCCATGCCTTTGACCGGAAGGTAATAGAAGCCGGTCTCGGCGACACGGGTTGCTTTGGCTGCCTTTTTGGCTATGTCGCTTTCCGGGTCGTCGATGTCGCCGAAGAAGCGTGCTTTGCCCGGGCAGGTCGCCACACAGGCCGGCAAGCCGCCATCGTCCACTTTGCCTGCGCAGAAGTTGCACTTCTCGGCAACGTTCATGCGTTGCACGCCTTCAGCCTCGTAGGGCGCCGGCGTCTTCTGCTCGAACCAGTACTTGTCCTCGTTGTTGATGTGCCGTGCGCCATAGGGGCATGCCACAACACACTGGCCACAGCAGATGCAGCGTTCGTAATCCACCAACGTGATGCCGTCTTCGCGCTGGTAGCTGGCGCCGGTGGGGCATGATGCCACACAGGCGGGATCGTCGCACTGCATGCAGGCATGCGGCAGATAGCTGCGCCCGGCCTCGGGGTACTCGCCCCATTCCAGTGCGTCAACCCTGCCCCAGACCACGCCGGGGCGCGTGTTGTTCTGCATCTGGCAGGCAACAACGCAGGCGCAGCACCCTGCGCAACGTGCCAAATCGATGAGCATTGCTTTTCTTGTCATACAATAACTCCCTCTCTCATGATGCTTTCCCTATCGTGTCTCCAATAGGCTGTGCCAAAATCCTACGCCGATGCAGGCCCCATTGTTAGAAGCGCCACGCATGGCTTTCTTTTTCTTAGAGAAAGGGCTTTTGATGCAGAAGATAGGGCGCATTATTGCAAGCGCTTAAGGCAAGGCATAGCCTGCGCTAAGGATCGGCGGCTTTTGGCAGTTTGCCTATGGCCGGCCGTCTGTGGCCGGTTGCCTTTTGCCGCGGCTTTTGGCTGGTTGCCTGTGGCCGGCCGTCTGTGGCCGGCGGCTCCCGTACGGGCGTCTGTGGCCGGCTGCCTCTGTGCGATCGTTGCCTTGCAGGCGTTTGGGTGCCGCTTTCATCGATGCTGTGGCGAATGGGGGCACCAAGAGGGAAAACCGACCAGAAAAGCAGCTTATCCCCCTGGTGAGCGAACAGGATTTATGCTATTTTGTTTGCGGTGCCTATGACTTGAGTCATCGCTTGCTTCGATGCCTGACAGACGCGTCGGAAAAGCTTGGGTACGCACGGATGCCCGGAAAGAACGTCGGTATCGGCTTTGCTGATGATCGCAGACAGCAAAGGGAATGTTTGACTTGCTGGCACCAATGACAAAAGGGATGCTTTCTTTGCTTTGTATTGATGATGAAAGGGATGATTGCAATGCTTACCTCTGACGACTATACCGCCGTGCTGATCCCTACCATGCCCTACCGCCAGCTCAAAATAGCAGATTACAAGGACAAGGCGCGAAAGCGCAAGCTCTTCAAGGGCGAATACATCTTCGGCAAAGCATCCGAACACGACGACCTCTATTACTATTACGTTGAGAAAGGCCAACTGAGCTGCTCATTCACCAAGATCAACGGTGAACCGGTGGTGTTGTTCTACCGCAATGCCGGGAACGCCTTCTCTGTAGAATATGGAGGCATCGCCTCGTTGGGGGGATACAAGATGCACTACATCGCAACCACCGACACGGTGGTGTTCGGTTTCACCGAGAAGCAGCTCTATGATATCTGCCTTGAGGACCCAGAGGTGTTCTATGAGTTCGTGTTCAACTGCCATATGGCCTTCGGGCAGATGGGGCACCGCATCTCCAACTCTGCTGTCGCCTCATCCATGCAGCGTGTCGTCGTCTGGCTGTTGAAGCTCTGCTCGGTACGCGAACCGGATTCTGAAGGGGTCTATGCCATCCCCTCGAACATCACGGTTTCACAGTTGGCCGACCTTCTGTCCATGCATGTGACCACCTGTTCGCGCCTGCTTTCGCAATTGGAGTCTGAAGGCGTCATCCTGCGCGGCCGCAAAGAGATAAAGGTGCTGGACAAAGAGAAGCTGCGCGGGTACGAGTACCTGGAGTAGCCGATACGTTACTGATTACTGCTTAGTCGGCAGGGGTGGCCCACCTGCACGTTTCTCTCCCTCATCGATGGGGGCATCCAAGGTGCTGTGTTGTCGTTGGCTGACCCGTGGAAGGGAGCGCCTCTAAGGCCGCTCTCACTTCTTTCGGTCGCGCAGGGTCTCAAGCTTCGTGCGGGTCGCAGGGTCGATGCGCTGTGCCAGGGTGTTCTTCGGGGTTGTCGGGGGCATCGCCTCATACCTGCCTTGTGCGTGCAGGGCGTTCATCTCCCAGCTGAAGTCGTTCGCGCTCATGCGGTCGATGCCGCCCCCGAAAACGGTGTCCTGGATGGTGGCGTCGCTGGTGACCACCAAGGCTTTCACCGCTCGCGCACGGGCGTCTCGCGCAAGCCTTTCTATCACCTTGTCGGCCGTGCTGCCCGCAGGCGAGAAGATGATGCGGACCCCGCCTGTGGTCTGCGCCTGGCCTTCCGAATAGCGGTTCTTCGCGCCATCGAACACGATGGTGGCGCTCCATTCCCCCCCGGCGAAGTCGATGACATCGTTTATCAGGGTCTCCCGTGCGGTGTTGAAGGTATCGTCGGTGTAATCGGGGCCGGCTATGTCTTTGTAGCGGCTGCCGGAGCGCAGCACGTTGTAGCCGTCCACAATGAGCATCTGCCGGGGCTTCTTCGTCATAGCGTTCCTTGGCTGTCTTTGCCGCTGTTGGCGTTTCGCGAACCCTTCTTCCCCCCTGCCCCTCCGGACAGGCCTCCTGTTGTTTCCTGGCGGTTCTGGCGCATCCATTCGTACATGCAGGCCGTTGCCGCCTGTGCCACATTCAAGGAACCGATCTTCCCTGCCTGTGGCAGCGCCATCAAAAAGTCGCAGCTTTCCTGGGTGAGGCGGGCAAGCCCTTCGCCTTCCGATCCCATGACCAAGGCTATCTTGCCCTTGAGGTTCGCATCCCAGATGCCCGTTTGGGCATGCTCGCTTGCCCCCGCCACCCAGAAGCCTGCCTTCTTCAGGCGCTCGATGCTCTGGGATATATTGGCAACCTGGCTCACGTGCAGATGCGAGATGGCTCCGGCCGAGCTTTTATAGGTGGCCGCCGTCACGTGTGCGCTGCGCTTGTTGGGAATGATGATGCCGCTTGCCCCCGCCACCTCGGCGCTGCGTGCGATAGCCCCTAGGTTGCCGGCATCGGTGATGTGATCGAGCAGCACGACAAGGGCAGCACCTCCCCTTTCCTGTGCGTGGGCTTCAGCGGCGTCAAGGATGGTTTGCACGTTGACGTAGGCGAAGGGCAAGGTCTGGGCCATGATGCCCTGATGGCTTCCCCGTTCAGACTTGTCGTCGAGTTCTTTGCGGCGTACCGTTTTGACCGGCACCTGGGAAGCTTTCGCCTTGCGCAAAATATCCTCAACCAGGCTGTCGCGCTTCAGGTTGTCGGCAACCAGGATGCAGGCCAAAGGGACCTGCGTGCGCAAGGCCTCGATAAGGGGGCGTTTTCCTTCAAGGTAATCAGGCATGGGGCTTCTTTCTGTGTTCGTTCTTGCCCTGCCAGTATACCATGCAATCAGAGACATTCGGCATTACAGCAAGCGACATCGGGAAAAGCCGGTCCCACGCAACCGTGCGCCATCGGCCGCTGCGCAACCCGCTGCGCAGCCAGTACGCATGGCTGCACCGGTGCGCGGACACGTGCGACCACGTTCCTCAACATCGGGAAAGCCCACTTCACAGCGGAACATTTCCATTTCTTAATATACTTTTTGCCCGCCGTGAATATGCGGATGCCCCTTCAGGTATAGAATAGATGTTGCAAGGAAACCAGAGCGGACAGATAAGGGCTGCCGTCTGAGGTGATCCGCTGTGCTCAGCACAGGCCGTCAATGCCCGGAGGGGCTTGGCCTTTGTCAGGGGCGGATTCCTCTTGAAGTGACGCATGACCTGGCCAGACGTTATGCCCTGTGAGGCTTTCGGTTCCTCTTGGGGCTTTGTTCCCCTCTGGTTCCATCAACCGTAATCAAGAAAGGAAACCACATGGACAAACTTGATGCAGGGAAGCCTGCCTTGGGCTTCAGCCGCCGCCGCTTCCTGGCGACAAGCATGGCTGTCGCGGCCTCTGCGGCCGCGCTTTCATCCTTTGGCTGTTCCCCCCAGGCCAGCGTTGCCCCCCAAAAGGAAGTCGAACATACCCTGCCCACCAATGAAGAGGCAGACGGGGCTTGGGTAGCGGCTGCCTGTTGGCATAACTGCGGAGGCCGTTGCGTGAACAAGGTCATGGTCAAGGACGGCGTTGTGATCAGGCAGAAAACCGACGACTCACACGAGGACACGCCGGATTACCCGCAGCAGCGCGGCTGCGTGCGCGGCAAAGCCCAGCAGCAGCAGTGCTTCGGTGCCGACCGGTTGATGCATCCCCTCAAGCGCAAGGGCTGGAAGCCCGGCGGCGGCGCAGCCTCGAACGGCCAGTTGCGCGGCAAGGACGAATGGGAGGTCATCAGTTGGGACGAGGCAATCAAGCTTGCCTGCGACGAGATCAAGCGCATCAGCGACGAGCTGGGGCCGACCGGCTTCTATTGCAAGTCCCCCAACGCGGCCATCAACCTGATGTGCGGCTGCGTGCGCGGTTGGGACACCACCTCGCATGGCACCTACACCCTTGGCTCCACCATGATAGGGCTGCCCTCGAACGACCTCGGCAACGCCAACGACCGCTTTGACATGCAGAACGCCGAGTACATCGTGATGTGGGCATCGAACCCTTCTTGGTCCACCGCCGGCACCCCCACCTATTACTACATCCAAGCCCGCGAGGCAGGGGCGAAGTTCATCTGCATCGATCCCTTGTACCACGCTTCCGCACAGATGCTCGATGCCGATTGGATACCGGTGCGCAACGGGACCGACATGGCCTTCATGCTTGCCACTGCCTACGAGATGATGCGCCTTGACGAGAGCGAAGGCGGCATTGTCGATTGGGACTTCCTCAACACCTATACCGTCGGCTTCGATGCCGACCACATGCCGGCCGATGCCAAGCTGGCCGAGAACCTCAAGGACTACATCCTGGGTGTCTATGACAGCACGCCGAAGACGCCCCAATGGGCAGAACCCATCTGCGGGGTGCCGGCTGAACAGGTGACCGAGTTCGCACGCATCCTGGGCAAGAAGAACAAGGTGATGATACTGCACAATTACGGCCTGGTGCGCTGCAACGGCTCGGAGATGATCCCCCAGATGCTCATGGCGCTGGGAGCCATGGGCGGCCATATGGGGAAGTCGGGCCATGCCTGCGGCTCTGCCTACCATGCCAACGCCGGGAACGCCGGCCCCAACCTGGTCTCTGCCGGAAGCGCCACCATGCCCAAGACCAGCAACCCCATCACCACAGGCTGCCGTCAGCCGCAGCTCTATGAGGTCATCGTGAACGGCGGCGGCTCGTTCAACGACGTCTCGAACGCCTACGCCAGCTTCCATGAGCCTATCCCCACCACGCTTGGCCCCATCAAGGGCATATTCCACATGACCGATGCCACCTTGCAGACCTCCCTCGCCCAGAAGGTGGGCATCGAGGCCCACCGCAAGGTCGATTTCGTCTTGACCTGCGCCCAGTTCATGACCACCAACGCGCTTTACTCGGACATCGTGTTGCCGGTCACCACCCAATGGGAGGTCCCCGGCGGCGTGACCACCTGCAACCGCGAGTTCGTGTACTGCTATTCGCAGGTGTCGAAGCCCATCGGCGAATCCAAGACCGACCAGGAGATAGGCACCCTGTTGCTTGAGGGCATGGGGATAGACCCCTCGCTTGCCTACAACACCACTGAGGCACAGCAGTTCTTCGAGCAGATAGCGGGCAGCAAGGTGATGGGCAGCGACGGGAAGATGGCGCCACTGGTCACCATCACCGAGGCAGACATAGCCGCAATGGGTGTGACAGGGGCCGCGCAGACCGGCATCATCGACATGAAGGAATTCGTCGAGAACGGCGGCTACCAGTTCAAGCGCACACCAGGCGATGGCCTCGGCTTCATCGGCTATGAGGACTTCGTCAAGGATCCTGCCGCCAACCCCCTGAAAAGCAAGAGCGGCAAGTTGGAGATATACTGCCAGGCACGCTATGACCTCATGGCTTCGTACGAGTTCCCCGGCATTGCGGCCTACAAGCCCTACCCCACCTATGTCGTTCCCTGTGTCGGCTATGAATCGACCTTCAAAGACGGCAAGATAGGTTCGGCCAAGGGCACGTATCCCTACATCATGTACAACCCGCATTACCTCAGGCGCTCCCATTCGGTCTTCGACAACTGCCCTTGGCTGCGCGAGACCTGGGAGAACCCTGTGTTCTTGAGCCGCAAGGATGCCGATGACAAAGGCATTGCCGATGGCGACACCGTGCTTATCACCACTCCCGCAGGGCGCGGCCTGCGCCGAGCAGCCGTCCTTGACATCTTGATGCCCGGCGTGGTGGGCGTTCCCCACGGGGCATGGGTAGATGTCGATGACTCAACCGGCATAGACCGGGCAGGCTCTGACAACTACCTGATAGGCACCGAATACGGCGGCATGGGCGTCTCTGGCTACAACAACCAGATCTGCAACATCGAGAAGTACGCTGCCCTGGCGCTTGAGCCTGATAGCGAATGGCCGCAACGCATCATATCCGCCTAAAGACGAGAAGGGACCAAACAACCATGCCTGTTGGATTTTATTTTGATATGACCAGGTGCACGGGCTGCCGTGCGTGCCAGGTCGCCTGCAAGGACAAGAACCGCCTGGATGTGGGAACGGTGTTCCGCTACGCCAAGACCTATTCCGTGGGCAAGTTCCCCAAGGTCACGGCCTATAGCTACTCGGCGAGCTGCAACCACTGCGCCATGCCCGCCTGCTTGGCCGCCTGCCCCACAGCAGCCATCTACAAGGCCGAGGACGGCACCGTGATAATCGATCAAGACGTCTGCATCGGGGATGCCTCGTGCACCAAGGCCTGCCCCTACCTCATCCCCAAGCTGTTGCCAAGTGGCAAGGCCGGCAAGTGCGACGGCTGCTATGCCATCCGGGACGCAGGCGGCACCCCCGCCTGCGTGGCCGGCTGCCCCAACCGGGCACTCGACTTCGGGGATACCGAGGCGCTCAAGAAGAAGTACGGCACCGGCACCGTGAGCGAGCTTCCCATCCTGCCGAGCGCTGCGACCACGACGCCCGCCCTTCTCATCAAGGCGAAGCCGGCTGCAAGTGATGACGGCTACACCGAGCTGAACTGGTAAGGCCAAGGGAACCGGGAACCGCAGGCCCCGAACCCATAAAAGGGGCCTGCGGGTGATATCATGCCCAACATAAGCCTGACCAACCGCTGCAACCTGCGCTGCCCCTACTGCTTCGCGCATGAGTTCGTCGGCGACAGCCACAATACCACACAAGACGACATCACCGAGGATGCCTTCGAGGCAGCCCTTGAGTTCCTGACCCGGGAACACCCCGTGTCGCTCGGCCTGATCGGGGGCGAACCGACGCTCCATCCCCTCTTTGCCAGTTTGCTTATGCGGGCAGCCGAAGACCCCCGGGTGACCGATGTCGTCGTGTTCACCAATGGCACCCTGCTTGCCCCCTATATCAGGGAACTTGCCCATCCGAAGGTCTCGTTGTTGGTGAACTGGAACCCGCCCGAGATGATAGGGAAGAGGAACTTTGAGGCCATACGGCGCAACGTGGATGCCCTTATCTTCGATCACCATAAAAAAGGTCAGGTCAACCTGGGGCTCAACCTGTATGCCATCTCAATGGACTATGACTACCTGATAGACCTGCTCAAACATTACGGCCTGAAGAAGCTGCGCCTTTCCCTGAGCATTCCCGCCTTCCCTGAAGCCGAAGGCCATCAAACTGACGTGCTTGCCTATTTTCGCAGCTACAAGCCGGTATTGCTGGATCTGTTCAGGCGTATGGACGCCATAGGCGTGGTGCCCTATTATGATTGCAACAGGCCGCCTTGGTGCATCTGGACAGAAGACGAGAAAGCCTGGATAGAAGCCTATGTGGCAAGGCACGGGGAAACAGGGAGCTCTCTGGTAGGAACGAAATCGTTCTGCAGGCCGGTCATCGACATCCTGCCCGACCTTCAAGCCGTCCGGTGCTTCGGCATGTCATACCTCGAAAAAGCGCCCCTGGCCGCCTTTGGCTCGCTCGAACAGCTCACCGCCCATTTCATGCGCCTTATCGACCGACCCGCCTTTCGAAGCCCGGCTTCGCTTGGCTGCAGGGACTGCCACTTCAGGCGGACCTGGCTGTGTTGCCAAGGGTGCATGGGCTTCAAAGGCCAGGCTCTGGTGCAAACGGATGAGGCTTGTTCCGGCTGATGGCGCTGGGTGCAAACCGAATGGATTTTTCTTGCCGATCACAGGTGAAAACGAAAGGAAGTCCTCATGACAGAGGAGAACACTATAGAAAGCTTTGCGCTGCATCTTGCCAACCGGGCATACCTTTACCGGATGTTCCACATCGCCCTGGGCGCACTGCCCAGCACAGACCTGTTGCGCACGCTCTCATCAGAAGAGGCGCGGGCAGCGCTTCGGTATCTGGACGGCCTGATTGAAGGAAAGGATGATGCAATACGGGCAACCATCGAGCTGTTCGAGTCGCTGCAGGGAAAGGCAGAGGATCCGGGTTGTCTTGAGGCTTTGAGGTCTTCCTATACCCGGCTCTTCCTTGTACCGGGCGATTCACGCGTCATCCCTTGGGAATCACCCTATATCGGCAAGGAGACGATGCTCTTTCAGGAAAGCACCCTGGATGTGCGGGCACGTTATGCCGAACACGGCTTCGCTGCTTCTGGTGAAGCCCACTTCCCCGAAGACCATATCGCCATGATGCTGGATTTCCTGGCACATCTGAGCAGCCGCGCCTATGAGGCCTTTGCCGATGCCCAAGACGCCGAGCTTGGCCGCATCCTGGCCGCACAGGGGTCCTTCCTTGAAGCCCACATCCTGCCCTGGCTGCCCCTCTTCTGCGAAGACCTGGGGCACAAGGACGACCGGGGCTTCTTCTTCCCGATAAGCCAGGCGCTGCTGGCCTGGGCACAGGCCGACAAGGCATGGCTTGACTCCGGTGCAGCCAGACCCCTTTAGCCAGCCGATCCCAAAAGACAGGCTTGCTGCGTTTTCCGATGAAACCGTCCTTCTGTGCTTAGTCCTTGGCAAAATGCCTCTTGCTGAGCGCGAAACACCCAATCAATCCAAATATTATCAAGAAGCACATTCCCAGTATGGTATACAGGATGATATTGATGTCGCCTGTCTGGGTCAATATGAAGGTGAAGATGGGTATCGTTATCATTCCGCCGATTGCAGCCGCTGCCTGCACGAAGCCATAGATGCGCGAGAAGTCCTTCGCCCCGAAGACGCCAATGGTTATCAAAGGCACCATGGTGCCTACGCAAGAGGCCATGATCCCATAGAGGAACAACCCGCCATAAAACACTGCGGGGTCTATCGATGCACCGAAGATTAGGATGAGCGTTGAGATTATCCCGATGCACATGGCAATGATGCCAGGGTTGCGGGCACCGATGCGGTCTGTCAAGGATCCGAATGCCAGGGCTCCGATCACCGTTCCGAACATGAAGAACATTGAGCCATTGCCGCCAACGATGGCTGGGTCAAGCCCCGCGTAGCCCATGAACCTTCCCATGGTGGGGATGAGCGAACGGTATGCTGCAACTTCGGTTATCAACATGCCGGTCAGCAAGAGCAGGTAGAATGCAGGCTTCCTTCGTGCCTCTTGGGCTGTCAGTCCTTCTTGGCCATCAAGGGCGGCCTTGACCTTGTTTTCTGCTGATTCTTCCTGTGCGCCACTCCTTCCACCGTATATCTGCAGCCCTTTGTCCTCAGGGGAGTTCCGTATGATGAAGAAGATGACAGGCAGGCATATGGCAAGCGATCCAAGACCCACCATCGCCGAACCTGTCTGCCATCCGTGATTGGCGATAAGGTTTCCCAAGAACCCCTGGATCAGCCCGCCTAACAAGCCGACCGCAGCCATCATGATGCCGGTTGCCAAGCCCTTCTTCGCCTTGAACCACCGGTTGATGATGACCGGGCCAGCTTGGATGGTCATGATGATCGATCCCATCGACACCACCGTGAAGATGATGAAGAACAAGGGCACATTCGCGGCGAAGTAGAATGCTGCAAATGAGCCGCAATAGACGACCGCCCCGATAGAAAGCACCTTGCGCAAATCATGTTCTGCCAGCAGGCGGCCGACCACCGGAGCCCAGAAGATGTTGATGATGCCCGACACCGTATAGGCGAGCGAGGTGACTGCCGGATCCACCCCGAAGGTCAGTGCGGCTGCGGGGTATATCTGGCTCAATGCCTTCTGTACACCTCCGCGTGAGATTCCGAAGAACACCACGACCGCAACCAATACCCACCAGGCATAGTGGATCCTCTTGCCAAAAACGCGTGCCTTACCCTTTTTTATCATGCCTTTCCCCGCTTTCCTCTTCCTTGTTCCTGCCGTTCCCGGCATCCAGTATGTTCCCCGCCTGCATACGTGTTCCCCCTGCCCATGGCCTGCCCTGCCCATGCCCTGTCAGACAGCTTCAGGGCATGGGGTGCACACTCCCCTCCTCAGTCTTGATGCCTGCCCGGCCTTCGAGGCACAGGAGCCGCCTGCTATCCGAAACGGTAGGAGACGCCCATGGACGATTGGGGGTACTCCCATCTTTCCAGCAGGGTGTCGCCGCACAGCACGCGGCAGGTGCCGCATTCAAGGCAGCCTGCGTAGTCGAAGCTTCTGGCGCCGTTTTCTCCGCGGCGGTACAGGGCTGCCGGGCAACACAGGATCAACTGGTCGAACAGGTTGTCAGCCCCTTCCTCCTTCAAAGCGATATGCGCATGGCCTTCATCCACGTTGTATTTATTGCAGGCCAGCTTCTCTTCCACATTGACTTTCGCCTCTGTTGTCATAGCGCCTTCACTCCCTTCCTGGCATCCTTCAAGACATTCATCAACCCGAGTTCCTTGACCGGGCTTAAAAGCTTCTTGCCCAAGGGACGCCCCGGCTTGCCGTCTACCACAAAGAGTGATTGGAATATCGCCTGGCACATCTCCGGATAACCCTTGAACAGGCGCGAGGTTGATTCCATGAAGTCAGGGAAGTCTGCCGAAGCTTGCATGTCCCTCAGGACGAAGCTCTCGCGCAGGCGCCCTTCGTAACTCGAAAGGGCTTCTTTGTCATAGCGGCCGGTTTCCAATGCCTCGCGTGCGGCATGTGCGCTGCATTCTCCCGATGCTATGGCAAGGTCCATCCCGCGTACCTGGTAGCCCAGGTTCATGCACAGCATTGCCGCATCGCCCGCTACCATGCAGCCGTTCCCATAAAGGGTGGGCACCATGCGATACCCCCCTTCGGGGATGAGGTGCCCCGAATATTCCACTGTCTTGCCGTTCTTCAAGACAGGCCTCATTGCCGGATGATTCTTGAAGTCCTCAAGCATCTGGTATATCGGCACGCGGGACTTGCAGAGGTCTGACAGCGTTGCCACGATGCCAAGGGAAAGGGATCCCCGGTTCGTGTAGAGGAAGCCCCCGCCGACATGCCCCTTGGTGGCATCGCCTACAAACAGCCATGCGCACCCTTCTTGCGGCTCGCACAAGAAACGGTCTTCAATCACCTGTTCAGGAAGCTCTATGACTTCCTTGACGCCGACAGCCATCCGATGGGGGGAAAGCTTTGCCCCAAGCCCCGCCGAAGCGGCAAGGAGGGAATTGACCCCATCGGCCAGGATAGTGACATGGGCGCGTATCATGTCGTCGCCGGCGCATACGCCACAAACCCTGCCATCCTCGATGATGAGGCTTTCGACCGCAATACCGTAGATGTACTCGGCTCCGGCGGCTTCGGCCTGGGAAGCGAGCCATTGGTCGAAAGGCGCCCGCAACACCGAATAGGAATCCTGTCCTGCGATACCGAGTGCCGGCGAGGTGAAATCCAGGGTGGTGTTGCCCTGGGCACTGATGAGCGATATCTTCTCATGAGTTATCTTGCGCTCAAGGGGTGCTTCTTCCTCGAATTGGGGGAACAGCTTCTTCAATGCATGCGAGTACAGGCGACCGCCCGTCATGTTCTTGGCACCCGCATAGGCGCCCCGCTCGATGACCAGTACCGATTTACCCTCTTTGGCCAGGACAGATGCGGCAACCGAGCCGGCAGGCCCCGCCCCCACTATTATCACGTCAAAATCAACCATGGCTCCACTTCCTCTGCTAGGCACCAAGCTCTTCGGCCAGCTTGGGCAACACGTCATACAAGTCGCCGACTATGCCATAATCGGTCTGCTTGAATATCGATGCGTTCTTGTCCTTGTTGATGGCAAAGATGCTCCGCGCACCGCTGACCCCCACCATATGCTGGACTTGTCCGCTGACCCCTACCGCGACGAACACCTCGGGCTTGAGCATGGCACCGGAGACGCCGATATAGCGCGCCTTGTCCATCCAGCCTTCGCTTTCAGCCAAAGGCCGGGTACAGCCCATTTCCGCCCCGATCTTGTGGGCGAAGCCTTCAACCAACGCAAGGTCATCCTGTTTGGCAAGCCCGCGCCCTACGCTGACCACGCGGCTCGCCGCTGCGAGGTCTATGGATTCAAGAGGTTTGGGCCTTCTTTCAACAAGGCGGATACCGGGCTTTTCAGCAGGAAGGCTTAACTCGATGGTGACAGCGGGGCTTGTGCGGAGCTCCCCCGCAACCAACGAAGCCAGCAGGCCTTCGCTTATCAGGAGTACAGCAGGCTTGCTCAAGTTGCGCTCGACCCGAAGCGCCGTGCCCCCATACACCATATGCTCTGCCCATACTTCGCCCTCTTCCACCCAAGTGCGCGACACGTCGGGCACGACGCAGGTACCCAGCGATGCTGCAACCAGTGCAGACAAGAGACGGTTGCGCTTGGAGCCTGAGAACAGAACGGCTTTGACATCCTGTTCCTTCACCAGTTCGGCTATCAGGGGTGCGCAGTCCTCGTAAAGTCG
>JAIRPR010000058.1 GCA_031256895.1 Coriobacteriaceae bacterium | reverse complement strand
CAGATGCCTTGCGGGTGCCTGCCGTTTTTGTCCCCTTCCCCTTTGCCGCAGCTTTCGCCGCCTTTGCCTTCTCGGCCTCTGCCTTGCTGGGGCACTCGAAGTTGGGGCAGAGCTTCCAGGGGCCTCGTGCCGTGGTCACCACGATGAAGGGGGCGCCACAGTGCTCGCAGGCCTCTGTGGTGGGGGTCAACTTCCCTACCTGCGGCAACGGGTAGCCGGTCCCACAGGTCTCGTAATTCTCGCAGCGGATGAAGCGTTTCAAGGTTCGGGGGTTCTTCTGAGCCACTAGCTGGGCTTCCTTCCCCTCTGCCTTGCAAACAGGACAAAGGCCGACCACCAGGTCCGGTTCGTGATTGGTGGGGCAATGAGGGTCGATACAGGCCACCCG
The DNA here is from genome assembly GCA_031256895.1 of Coriobacteriaceae bacterium. GTDB lineage: Bacteria > Actinomycetota > Coriobacteriia > Coriobacteriales > Eggerthellaceae > WRIS01. Next base: position 2,434 of record JAIRPR010000058.1, on the reverse strand, counting down.
AGGCTTCGACCGGAAGGGCGTCACCTTTATCTGGGGCATCCCGCAGGTCGGGCAAAGCTCGCTTTGGGCTTCCACCTTTCCGGTAGGCAGGGGGTAGGTCACATCGCAGTCTGGCCAACCTGCGCAGCCTATGAACATCGACCGTGTCTTGTTCGATGCCCTCAGCTGGAGGTCTTTTCCGCATTTGGGGCAAGGCCCCACATAGGCATCGGCGGCAACGGCATCGGAAAGCGCGTCTTTGACCTCATCGGAATGGGGGATCAGATTGTTCAGCTCGGTCAGCAGCAGTTCCCTCGAGTTCGACACCACCGCTTCCTTTGAAGTGCTGCCCGCCGCGATGTTGTCCATCTCGGCCTCGAGCTCGGCGGTCATCTCAGGATGCGTGATATGCGGCGCGAACTTGTCGAGCGCGTCGCAGACCGCTATTCCCAGTTGGGAAGGCTCGATGGGGTCGTTCTGCACATACTTCACCTCGTAGAGCCGCTCGATGATGGCATGACGGGTTGATTTGGTGCCCAAGCCAAGCTTCTCCATCTCCTGGATGAGCCTGCCTTGTGAATAACGGGAAGGCGGCTCGGTCTGCTTCTGGGTGCAGGTGGCACCCAGAAATGCCACTTCCTGACCCTGCTCAAGGACGGGAAGCTGCTCGTCCTTCTTGAGGCCGTAGGGGTAGATCGCCCGATATCCTGCTTTGACCAGCACATCGCCTTGCGCGATGAAGCTCTCGGCAGCAACCAGCAGCACCACCTTGGTGCCCTCGACCACGGCGGCCTCGGAAAGCGTTGCCAGGAAACGGCGGGCAACCAGGTTGTACAGCTTGAATTCTGCAGGAGGAAGGGTATCGGGGGTGGCCACGTTGGTGGGATGGATGGGCGGATGGTCGGTGGTCTCCTTCTTGCCGCGGGTCGGCGTGAGGGCGCCCTTGGCCAACAGCTGCTGGCAATGGGGTGCATAGACGGGGTTGTCGGCCAGCTTCCGCACGATGCCCGCCAGGTCAAGCGATGCGGGATACACCGTGTTGTCAACGCGGGGATAGCTGATGAAGCCATCCATGTACAGGCTTTCAGCGATGCGCATGGTACGTGCAGGGCTCAAGCCTTCGGCAGCTGCTGCCGCCATGAGCGACGTGGTATTGAAGGGAACCGGCGCAGCTACGCTGCGCTTCTTCTTCTCGACCTGGGCGACGGTTGCGGTGGTCTGCCCTTCTATGTTCGTCATGACCGCATATGCTGCGGCCTCTGACTTGAAGCGTGCCGTTTCGTGGCCTGCCTCGAAAAGCTCGCCTTGTGCATCAAAGGAGCCCTTGATGACCCAGTAGTCCTCGGGCACAAAAGCCATGCGCTCGCGTTCCCGTGCCACGATGAGCGCAAGCGTGGGCGTCTGCACGCGTCCCGAGGAACGCACGTTGCCAAAGCCGGCGAACTTCACCAGCGTGAGGTAGCGGGTCAGCACCGCTCCCCATATAAGGTCGATGTCTTGACGTGATGCCCCCGCGAAGGCCAGGTTGGTGTCAAGATCCACCAGGTTGGTGAAGGCATGCTCTATCTCTTCCTTGGTGATGGCTGAATACCGGGCTCGAAAGACCGGCGCAGACGTGTTCGTCTCGCGCACACAGCTCAAGGCATCAGAGCCTATCAGTTCGCCTTCGCGGTCGAAGTCGGTGGCAATGATGACGCTATCTGCCTTCTTCGCCAGGTTCTTGAGCGAACGGATTATCTCTTTTTCCTTGGGGTTCTTCTCGATGGGGGCGAACACCAGGTAAGGCAAGGCCTCCATCTTCCAGGCCTTCAGCTCCACTCCATCAACGGTGAAGGGCTTCTTCTTCTTGAAGGGAGGCTTAGGAAGGCTTTCGGGAATGATTGCCTTGACCTGAGCCCCCTCCTCGTTCACGCCTTGCCACCCGTTCGTCTTCTGATAAGTCAGGCTGGGCATGAAATCCGGCTCAAGGATATGGCCGCGCAGGCCGATGGCAACCCATTCCTCTCCTTCACGCGTGAAGCGGTACACCGGGGTCGAATAGACCTTGTCCTGTTTCGGCCGGCCTGTACCCAAAAGGTCGGCAATCTTTTGGGCTGCAATATTCTTTTCGGTAACCACCAGTCTCACGTGGTTCCTCCGTTCTGTCTTGAAGCTGCTTGTGCAGTCAGGGGTCCTTTGCGAGTGCCCCTGGGGTCTGAGAGCGTATGCGAGGATTGCATTCTGCCGCCCGGTCATCGTGGTCGCGGATATCTTGCGCTGTTATGCCTCTCCCGCAGCCGCCCGGTTGCGACTATCCGTAAGCATACACGATTTTCGTGATATGCAACACCAGATTATGGCACGTACCACGATTTTCCTTGAAGTGCGCCACTGCACAAGGGCATCCACGCTCCCTCCGTCACCGTTACGAAAGAGGGTGTCGGCGGGTGCAGAAGGCGGGAAAGCCGAGCGCGGC
>JAIRPR010000046.1 GCA_031256895.1 Coriobacteriaceae bacterium | reverse complement strand
ATCATGCGGCGGGCCTCGAAGATGCCTTCTAGGCCCCTGAAGCTGGCCAAGAGCTTGTCGATGAGGGTTATCTCGGAGACCTGGAACAGGAAGCGCATCTCGACCAGGCCGTCACGGTGCGATGTGGTCGTGCAGGACAGGACGTTCGCCCCCACTTCCGACAAGGCCACCGTCACATCGCGCAAGAGGTTCAGGCGGTCTATGGCCTCAAGGTATATCTCCACCTTGTAGGAAGCCCCTTTGGTGGGGGCATCTTCCCAAGAGACGTCGATGATGCGTTCGGGGCTTTGCAGGAGCTCTTGGGCGTTGGGGCAATCCGACCGATGGACCGAGACGCCGCGCCCCCGTGTCACGAACCCCAGGATGTCGTCGCCCGGCACGGGGTTGCAGCATTTGGAGAGACGGACCAGCACATCGTCGATGCCTTTGACCACGATTCCTTGGCTTGTGTGCGTCTCGTGCTTCTTCGGCCTCTTCACACTGGTGAGCATAGGGGGCAGCTTGCCGGTGGAGAAGTCGGAAGCCCCCAGGCCGGGAGTCTCGGCTTCTTCATTGCCGCGGTCTACCAATATCTTCAACAGGCGGTTCGCCACGTGGGTGGCGCTTTCCTTGCCGGTGCCGATGTTGACCAACATGTCGTCGGCTTCGTTATAGCCCAGATGTTCGGACACCGTTTTTATCGCCCGCGTGGATTGGGCGCTGGAGATGCCCAGGGAATGCTTGCGCATCTCGCGCGTCAGCTTGTCGCGCCCGTTCTGCAGGTCGTCGCTTCGGCTGACCTTGGAGAAATAGGCCCGTATCTTCGAGCGGGCAGAAGGCGTCTTCACCTGGTTCAGCCAATCGCGCGAGGGGTTGGCGCTCTTCTGGGTGAGTATCTCCACACGGTCGCCGAGTTGCAGCTCGTAGGTGAGCGGCACGATGGAGCCGTTGACCTTCGCACCCACACAGTGGTTTCCTACCTCGGTATGGACGGCATAGGCGAAATCGACCGGCGTGGATCCTGCGCGCAGGCTCATGACCTCTCCCTTGGGGGTGAACACGAACACCTCGCTCGGTGCCAGATCCACCTTGAGCGATTTCAGGAACTCCCGTGAGTCCTGGGTCTCGTCCTGCCAATCGACCATCTGGCGCAGCCAGGCCATCTGCTGGTCGAAATCGTCTCCTTTGCTGCCCTTTTCCTTGTAGCGCCAGTGCGCCGCAACGCCATATTCGCTTATCTGATGCATCTCTTCGGTACGTATCTGCACCTCGAGCGGCCGGGCGGCAGGGCCTATGACCGTGGTGTGAAGGCTTTGGTACATGTTGTACTTCGGCATGGCTATATAATCCTTGAAACGCCCCGGCATAGGATGCCACAGGGTATGCACCGCCCCCAAGGCCGAATAGCAGTCTTTGACCGACTTCACGATAAGGCGCACCGCGATGAGGTCGTATATCTCGGAAAAGCCCCGGCCTTTCTGCGTCATCTTCTGATAGATGGAATAGAGGTGCTTGGGGCGACCCATTATCTGGGCTTGTATCTTGAGCTTGCGCATCTCGCCATGCAAGGTGTCGATGATGCCTTGGAGGTAGTTCTCGCGTTCGGCCCGGCTTTCGGTCACCATGCGTGAGACCTGTTTGAACTTGTTCGGTTCAAGGTAATAGAAGGCCAGGTCGTCAAGCTCCCACTTGATGGAGCTGATGCCGAGGCGGTGCGCGATGGGCGCATAGATCTCAAGGGTCTCACGCGCCTTGAAGATACGCCGGTCTTCCTGAAGGGCTGAAAGGGTCCGCATATTATGCAGGCGGTCGGCCAGCTTGATCACGATGACCCGGATGTCCTTGCTCATGGCAACGAACATCTTGCGGATGGTCTCTGCCTGTTTGTCGGAAAGGCTTTCGACCTCGATGCGCGTTATCTTGGTCACCCCATCGACCAGTTGGGCTATCTGCGGGTTGAATTCCTTCTCGACCGTCTGCAGGCTGACCCCCGAATCCTCGACCGTATCGTGGAGCAATGCGGCACAGATGGTCTCGGCATCCATATGCAGGTCCTCCAAGATAATGGCCACCTCGACCGGATGGGCGATGAAAGGCTCACCGGTCTTGCGGCATTGCCCCTCATGGGCCGAACTCGCAAAGGCGAACGCCTTGGCGATAAGGGCTTGGTCTTCCTTGCCGAGATATGCCTTGACCAGCTTCTGGAGTTCCTGGAAGCGCATCTCGGGGGTGATGGTGGGCAGGTGCCCTGACCTTGCCTCGGCAGCGAAGCTCTTCTCGGGGGAACGGGTGCGCCCCAAAAGCTCAAGGCCGCCGTTCTTGATGCCGGGGCTGAGAGGCGTCGGGAACACCCGGGCAGTGCCGATGAGCTCTTCTTCCTGCGGGCGCCGGGGGGTGCCGAGAAGTGCGTCGGAGGAAGCCGGGGCGGCCGCTGCCCGTGGGGCATCGGCGGTAGCCGGGGCGGCTGCTGCCCGGGGGGAGCGGGAGGAAGCCGGGGCTTTCGCAGCCCGGGGGGCATCGGCGGTAGCCGGGGCTGTCGCTGCCCGGGGGGCATCGGCGGTAGCCGGGGCGGCCGCTGCCCGAGGGGAGCGAGGGGTAGCCGGGGCGGCCGCTGCCCGAGGGGAGCGAGGGGAAGCCGAGGTCACGGCACCCATGGATGCGTGCTCTAAGGCTGTCTGAGAGGCATCCTGGCTATCGGGGAGGACCTGTTTGCCTTCTTTGTCGGGCATATCTTTCTCACCTCGTTCCTTGGCTTGGCGCTATCGGCTGCTTTGCTGGCCTTCTTTGCGCTTATGAGCCATTATATATCTTCATCGGGCAATATGGCCTGTGCAATGCGCATTCTGAGCGCTTCAGGGGCTGATCTTATCGCCCAATCCCTGAAGGCCAAGAAGGCTTCGCGTTCACCGAGGCCTTCCCCATAGCGGATGCTGTCGGTCAATGCCACTTTCGACTTTGCCTCACAGACGCGGATGAGGCGTTGTGCCTTCCCCGCGTTGAACGTTGACCTTGTTTCGATGAGGCCAAGCTCGCGGAAGACCGCCACTGCGCAGGCGGCCGATGCAGCCGAGACCGTGAAACGCCCCTCACGGCTGGCAAGGGCGGCAAGCTCGTCATTGCCCATGGCAAAGAACTCTTCGGTTCTTTCCTGCTGGTGCCTTTTGAGCCTGCGGTATACCTGCGCCAGGCAATCGTGTCCAGGGGTCATGTCTGCCAGTATCTGTTCGTTTATCGCGGCATCTGTCCTCCCAAACAGCGCGTGGATGACGGCGGGGCTGCCGTCCCTGCCTGCCCTACCGCTCATCTGGTTGAACTCTATCTCATTGAAGGGAAGGTGGTACAGCACCACATGGCGTATGTCGGGGATGTTGATGCCTTCCCCGAAAGCCGAAGTGGCCACCAGCACGCACAGGGTTCCGTTTCGGAAGAACTCTTCGATGCGCTTGCGCTCGCGCCGTGTCAGCCCTGCGTTGTAGAAGCCTATCAAGGATGCCATCTGGGGCACCAGCTTCCTCAGGCTGCGTGCCAGGTTGAGCGACTGTTCGCGCGAATTGACATAGATGACCGTCTTCTCTCCCCCGGCTATCAGGCACGCAAGGTATGATTCGCGGTCCTTGAGGTTCCTTTGGTCGTCGATGGCCAGGTTGGTGCGGCATATCCGGTCGCATACGCGATGATCGATGCCCAACGTAGAGGTGATGGCTTCAGCGGTTTCCGTATCGGCAGTGGCCGTCAGGGCAAGCACCACAGGCCTTGCCGAAACCGGGGAGACCAGGCCATTCGGCAGGGCTGCCAGACCTTCCGACGGAGCGGCAAGGCTCTTTGGCGGGGCTGCCAAGCCCTCTTGTGGAAGGGCCAAGCCCTCTTGCGCGGCTGTCAGGTTCTCTTGCGGAAGGGTCAAGCCCTCTTGCGCGGCAGCCAAGCCCTCTTGCGCGGCTGCCAGGTTCTCCACCAGGCTTCCGAGGCGGGCATATGAGCCACGTTGCCCGGCCTTCGCCTGCGCTATGTGGTGCGCCTCATCGACAACGACGAAGCCGATCCGTCTGCAAGCCGCAAAGCGCCTGATGTGGTAGTCCAGGAACTCGGGAGTGGTCAGCACGATGTCACAGGCACCCTGGGCGAGTTCAGCAAATATCCGTTCGCGTTCTTCCCGAGGAGTCTCGCCGGTCAGGACCGCAGCAGCGATACCGAAAGCCTCAAGAGCCTCTCCGATATGGAATGCCTGGTCAGCAATAAGGGCGCGCAAGGGATAGATGAAGAGGCTCGCCTTTCCGCCGACAAGCGCCTCACAGGCGGCATGCACATGGAAGATGAGCGATTTGCCGCGCCCAGTAGGCATGACAGCCAGCACCGATTCACCCAAAGCCAGCAGGTCAAGCACCTCTTGCTGGGAGCTGTGCAGGCCGGATTGGCCTATCATCGCCTCAATGACCTGTTCGATAACCTGATGAGGGTTGCATTGGGCCTGTTCTTCCCAGAAGGCACGGTTCTTTGCAAGAAGCGCCTTTTGGGCTGCGTCCTCGCGGTTCTGTTCGGCTGCGCTGTTGAAGCGGCATTCCTCGTCGGCCGAATACAGGCTTGCCACGAAGCTTTGGCTTTCGGGATCAAGGCACGCCTCCAGGCCTGCACAAGCCTGTGCCGGGCCCAACGAGACCAGCATGGCCTTGACGGTCCTTTTTGTACGCCATTCGTCAATCTGCAGCTCGAAGGCCGCATTCACCAGGCTTGTGCATTGCGTGAGCGTCTCGATGTCGGCGCAATGGAACATGATGCCAGGAATCTGGTTGCGGCCATCGGAAAGCACGCAGGATAAATGGTTCTTGTCGGTCCCGACCGCCCGCGTATTGGTCAACATGATGTCGCGTGCCAGGAAACAGGGCGTGGGGTTCTCCTGCCCGAAAGGCGCCAGCCTTTGCAGGCAGGCGACGTTCTCGAGAGTCAGCTCTTCAAGGTCGGCAAGCGCATCGACGCTCATGCGCGGCCTGAAGCTGGCTGCTGGAAGCCCTTCCATATAGGCAGCCAGCCGTGCAGTGAACTCAGGGAGCTTTTCGGTAGGAAGGGTCACGCCTACCGCAGCCTCATGGCCACCGAAACGGATGAGCAGGTCTGAGAGGCTTTCCACCGCCTTGAACAGGTTCACCTGCCCGACACTGCGGCCAGAGCCCCGCGCCTCGCTACCCTCTATGGTGAAAAGGAGGGCGGGCACCCCATAGGTGTTCACCAAGCGGCTTGCCACGATGCCCTTCACGCCCTCATGCCAGCCCTCACCCGAGACGACCAGCACACGTTCTCCCGCATAGAGTTCGCTTGCCTGGGCTTTTGCGATGTCAGAGAGTTCTGCTTCGATGGTGCGGCGCTTGTCGTTGACCACTTCGAGGCGGGCTGCCCTTTGGCGGGCCTCTTCCCGGTCATCGGTCAACAGAAGATCGAGAGCCAACCGGGCATCGCCCATCCTGCCTGCGGCATTGAGGCGGGGCACCAGTGAGAAGCTCAAGCCGGTGGCGCTCACTTCCTTATCGGCGACGCCGGCAGTCTCAAGAAGCGCCGCGATGCAGGGGCGGGGATCCAAGTTGATGCGGGCGATCCCGTGTGCGACCAAGGCGCGGTTCTCCGATCGCATCGGCATGAGGTCTGCCACGGTGCCCAGGGCGGCAAGGTCGGTGTATTCGCGCCACAGATGAGGCTTCCCCAATCGGCCGCCCAAGACCTGGACCAGCTTCAAGGCAACGCCGACACCCGCCAAGGCAGAGCTTCTGCAATCGGAGTCGAGCTTGGGGTCGGCAACCGGGACGCCTTGTGGCACCAAGTCGGCCGGCTCATGATGATCGGTGACCGCCAAAGCGATGCCTGCCTGTTGGATGAGCTTGGCCTCATATTTGGCTGCAATGCCACAATCCACCGTGACCACCAGGTCGGGATTGAGTTCGAACACCCTTTCAAGCGATGCTTCCGTCAAGCCGTAGCCTTCTTCGAAGCGCAAGGGGATGAAAGGGGTCACCCGGGCGCCCAATACCCTTAACGCCCGCGTGAGCGTGGCAGTCGAGGATATGCCATCGAGATCGAAATCCCCGAAGACCAGGATATGGCTGCCGGCCTTGAGGGAAGCCTCGATCACGTCGGCCACATCGGACAGCCCCGGAATGAGATAGGGGTCGAGCCAATCGCGCTCAAGGGAAGGCTCGAGGAAGCGCTTTGCCTCATCGACAGAAGCCACCCCCCGCGCCACCAGGGTGTTCGCAATAAAGCGGGGCAAGCCAAGCTCTCGCTGCAATAAAGCGACGATATCGGCATCAGCCGATAGGATGTTCAGCTGGGCAGGATGCAAAAAGTACCTCGCGTGCTCATGGTTCAAGGGTTGCTCGCAACCATTTTCGCACAAGACGGGGAAGCTGTCATCGAGACCCACGCAATACCTGCGAAAGCCCCACGAACGGCCAAGGCAATCCGACGATCTGACAGGGCGCGTTAAGGGGACGATGGCATGACCGTCCAAGCCAGCACGTCCTGTCGCGGCCTCATCACCCTGTGAGGGGTAGGGTTTTTGCTGGTTTCCCCTCTGTATGGGTGATGCATCAGGAGTCCTCTTGCCATACCATTCCCCTACCATCGGTTGGAAGCCAAGGGCTTGTGCTTCAAAGGGAGGCCTGATGTGCCCGAAGGCGGTCCAACCACAACAAAAGGAAGGGAGAACCATGGAAAAGGACCTACACACTTTATCGCGACGGCACTTCTTGGGAGCGGCCGCACTGGGCGGGTTAGGAGTCGCAAGCCTGGGGCTTGCGGCATGTGCGCCGGGCAGCGGGACGAACAGCACCGGCACGCAGGGGGCTTCGGCAAGCTCCGGCCTGGCGGGGGGCAACATCCCCCAAACTTGGGAAGCCGAAGCCGATGTCGTCATACTGGGTGCCGGAGGCACGGGGCTTTCTGCGGCGTGCGCCGCAGCGGGGGCTGGGGCCAGCGTGCTTGTCTATGAAGAGGACATCAAGCCAGGAGGGACCACCGCCTTGTCGGGCGGCGTCATCCAGGCGGCAGGCACCAAAGCCCAACATGATATGACCCCCTTCAAGGACGACACCCCCGCAAAGCATGCCGCCTGCTACATCGAACAAGCAGAAGGCCTGGCCGACGAGGCGTTGGTCAAAGTGCTTTGCGAAAGGGCCCCGCAGCTCATCGACTGGCTAGAGGGAATAGGCCTTGAATGGGACCACGTCTATGGGAACTGCCACGTGCCCTATGTGAGCGAAGGCCTCCATGCCGACAGGATCCATGTGTACAAGGGCGGCGGGGCAGGGGGCGACGGCTTCGTGCTCACCGATGCGGAATATGCCGAGGCCCAAAGGCTTGGGGCTGAGTTCCATTTCGGATGCAAGGCCGAACACCTTGTCCTTGATGGGGAAAGGGGCGTCATCGGCGTTTGGATGAATGAGAACGGCAGGTCTTTCGCCGTCAAGGCCAAAAGGGGCGTCATTCTGGCCTTGGGCGGCATCGACCGCGACCTTGAGCTTGCAAAGGCCTTCAACCCGCAACAGTATTGGGATCTGACGACCCAGCAAAGCTATATCTCGGGCTTCGCAAAAGGCGATGGCATCCGTATGGGTCTTGAGGTGAATGCGGCATTGGCCACAGTAGGCGGATGCATCGACTATGACATGGCCACCGGCCAGGCGACCAGCAATGCCCAAGCCCAGCTTCCGTGCATCACCGTCAACGGCAATGGGAGCCGCTTCGTTTGCGAGGACGCAACCTATGCCTATCAGTACCGCGCCATCTTCCAGCAGGAGAAGCAGTTGGGGAAGCCCACCTATCTGATCTTGGACCAGAACATGGTGGAGCAGGGCATCGGGCCATGGGCGGCAGACCCCGAGGCTGCCGTAGCCGACAAGTCGCTCATCAAGGCTGAGACCCTCGAAGAACTGGCGCAGAAGCTGTCCCTGCCTCCTTCAAACCTCTTGGCTGCCTTCAAGACCTGGAACGACAACATCGCCCAGAGCGGAAGCGATCTTGAGTTCGGCAGGGACACCCAGCTCATTCCCCTTGACAAGCCCCCTTATTATGCCCATAGGAACATCTCGGCCAACCTGGGTTCCCTAGGGGGCTTGAAGATCACGGTCAGCTGCGAGGTCGTTGACAACAACGGCAAGGTCATCCCCCGCCTTTTCGCGGGAGGCATGAATTCGGGCGGTTGGTACGGGACCTATTACCCCGGATCGGGCACCTCCTTGAGCGGCGGACTGGTCTTCGGGCATATCGCAGGGGAAAGCGCTGCGGCGGCGAAGCCGTGGGAGTGATGCCGCCTTTGCTTCGAGCAACCGGTCTGCTACTATAGGGGCGATCCGTTTCGCGGGGGGCGATACCGGCACCATGTCCGCCCCCTGCATCTGCCATCTGCGACCAAGGATGTATACGTTGGATGAGACGATGAGAGCCAAGGGTGTCTTGTCATGGAAGCGCGCCGCCCAAACCGAGCTTTTCGACGGATGGCAGCGATGGCTGAGCTTTGCCTGCATCTGGGTGTGGTCCTGCATCACCTCGAAGCTGGCCTTCGATAACGAGGTGCTCACACAGCTTGCCGGGGTCCTTGCGGCTCCCAACGAGGTCACTCTGATAGCCGCTGCCTTAAGCCTTGTGGCCGTGTTCCTTTTTGCGAAAAGGATACCCTCCATCGTGGAATCGCCCAAGCTCATGACATTGACAGGCTGCCTGCTGACCGGCGGCTCGCTCCTTTTCATAATGGCAACACTGGCCTCTTCCCCCCTTCTTTTCATCGGGGGGATGATATGCGGCGGTGCCAGCATAGCGCTGCTCAAGATAGCCTATGGCGAGATGTATTCCCGTATGGGGTTGCGGCAAGGGCTGCTCTCCATCGGCTATGCGGTCGTTTCTTCGACCATCATAGTGCTTCTGGCCCACGGCCTGCCCCCGCTGTGGCTGGCGGCATCCTTGCTGTTGGTGGCGCTTCCCTGCGTGCCTTTGGCATTCAGGGGCGCACGGGGGCTTGCCGCTTGCGGCCACGGGCAGCATTTTGATGAAGGGCAAGGCGGCAGCGTTCGCTTCTCGGCTTCGCTCCTTCTGCTTCCTTTTCTTGTCTCTTTGTCATTCGGCATTGTGAAGGGCATGTTGCCCTGGCTCGAGGTCGTTGAGAAGCCCTTCATCGATTCCGTTTTCCGGTATGCCGAGCTTCTTGTGGGATGCGCCCTTGTCGTGTCCTCATATTTTCTGGGGAAGCGTTTCGGGGCTGCCCAGATCTATGCTTTCGCCCTGATATTCGTCGTTGCCGGGCTGATCCTGTTCTCGTACCAGCCTGCACCCCAACCTGTTTCGTTCTTTGTTCACGAGGTGGGGTTCGCGCTGTTCTATTTCTTCATGATAGTCTATTGGGGGGATCTGGCCCGTCGTACCGGCATGCCTATCGTGAAGGTCTATGCCATTGGGTACGGCACGTTCCAGTTTTCCCAGATAGGGGGCTCATTATTGGGGTTCTATGTGGTCGGGGACCCCTCTCTGAACTATGCCTTGCTGGTATTGTTCTCGGTCGTCTTGGCCTTCTTCGTCATCGTGCTGTTGCTCTTGGGCACCGGCCGTTCGACCTTGCGCCAATGGCTTGTCGCCGACGAGTATTCAGCCCCCGAGCTCGGTGACGAGATTCCCATCGCCGTAGCCGCGCTCTGCGCCCAACACCGGCTCTCGCCGCGGGAACACGAGGTCTTGGGGCTTGTCGCGCGCGGACGCAACGCGTCTTGGTGCGCCCGTGCGCTGCATGTCTCCCCCGATACCGCAAAGACCCACATCAAGAACATATATCGAAAACTGGGCGTCCACACCCAACAAGAACTGATCGACATGATTGATAAAACCGTCGCAAAACGGGGCAACGGGCAACAAGCAGGCTAGGTGGCCAGCCTGCTGCCCGACCGACGGCGGGCAGCAGGCTGGCCAGGCCGACCGCGGGCGGCGCGGGCGGGGCATGCCAGGCCGACAGCGGGCAGCAGGCAGGCCAGACCGACGGCTGGCGGCGCGGGCAGGCCAGGCCTGCAGCTGTCCGCTGCCCGATTCCTTGTTGCTATTTCGCTGGGCTCAATGCAGCAAAGGCAGAGAGCAGGGAGGTGCGGACGTCTTCGGCACCGTTTGCGCCAGCGGGTAGGAAGATGGCCTGGTTGCCTTGCCGGGCAAAATCCGAGAGCGTGTCGAGGTACTGCTCGGTCAGAAGGATGGACATGATCTGCGATTCGTTGAGGCCGGCGTCCTTGAGCTCTTCGAAAGACTTGGCCAAGCCGTCCACGATGGCCCGGCGCTCATTGGCGATGCCCTCGCCGTGGAGCTGGTCGCGTTCAGCCTGTGCCCTTGCAGCCGTCACCACCTTGATCCGGTCCGCCTCGGCAAGCTCCTGCGCAGCAGCCCTTTTCCTCTGGGCCGCGTTAATCTCGTTCATTGAGTCCTTGACCTCGCTGGCAGGCTCGATGGCGGTGATCAGCACCTTCTGGATGATGTAGCCATAGGTGTCCATTTCCTCGCGCACGTTGGTCTGGACATGAAGGGCTATCTCTTCCTTTTTCTCAAAGGCCTCGTCAAGGGTGAGGTTGGGAAAAGCGGTCCTGATGGAGTCCTCGATGTACGAACGGATCTGTTGCTGAGGCGATTGGAGCGAATAGAAGGAGTCCTGCACCTTGACCGGATTGACCCTGAACTGCGATGCCACATCGACAACGGCGAACACGTTGTCCTTGGTCTTTATCTCTAGCTTGATGCTGTCCTGTTGCAACCGAAGCGATACCTTGGCCACTATGCGGTCGATGTTGAAAGGCGCTCGGACGTGCAACCCGGCGTCCTTTGCCCTGTGGAACCTTCCGAAACGCTCTATCAGGTAGATGTATTGCTGTTGCACCACAAAGACGGTCGACAGCAAGACGACGATCAGAACCACGACAATGCCGATGAGTACAGGCATACTCCACATCCTTTCAACACGGTTTTTCCATACCGATCAATTATAGTGTAAGGGAGGCCTGAAAAGCCTGAGAACCACAAGGTTGATGGCGAATCCTTGGATTCCCGACAAGGATTGCTCAGGAATGCTGCGGAAAAGGATTGGTGATGCACGATGAAGGATGCCCCGCAAGGCGCCCCCAAGGGCGCAACGGCAATGCCCCTGTCCCTCGGGCAGCGCATCAAGGAATACGCCTTGGACATCGGCTACACACGGGTGGGCTTCACCCCCGCTGACGACTTCGAGGAATACCTGGGGTTCATCGGGTCGGTCAAGGAAGACTATGATTGGTGGATAGAAGGGGCACGCGAGCCCCTGGAATGGGCACGTCCCACCCGCAAGGTGCCCGATGCGCGTTCCATCATCGTGCTTGTCTATGATTACGCGCAAAAGCGCTTCCCCCCGCAGCTGTGCGCACGGATGGGGCGGGTCTACCAAAGCCGCAGCTATTTGGCTCCCCCTTCGAACATCAATGGGGCGCGGATGGAGCTGCTCAAATTGTTCCTTGCTGAACAGGGCGTGAAGGCTGTCGAGGCCGTCTGGCTGCCGCAGCGGTGGGCGGCACAACGTGCCGGCCTCGCCTTCTTCGGGAAGAACACCTTCGCCTATGCACCGGGGCTCGGCTCGTTCATCGTTATCAGCACCCTGTTGGTCGATGCGGTGCTTGAATACGACCAGCCAAGCCCCATCCATGGCTGCCCCGATGACTGCACCCGCTGCCTGGATGCCTGCCCCACCCACGCGCTTTATCAGCCTTATCGCTTGAACCCCCGACGCTGCCTTGCCTTCAACGCCTGGATGCCCATGGTGGGCAACGTAGCGCATGACATCCGCAAAGCCGCAGGCGGACGTATCCATGGCTGCGACCTCTGCCAAGAAGCCTGCCCACGCAACCAGGCCATCCTGAAGGGCAATGACGCACGGCCCCGCGACAGCCTGCTTGAACTGCTTGCCGAAGAGCTTACCTTGGAACAGGTTCTGCATCTGGATCCGGGATACTACGAGTCGCGGGTGTACCCGGTCATGTACAACTACATCCGCAACCTGGACCTGTTCAAGCGCAACGCCGCCATAGCCATCGGCAACAGCCACGACCCCCGCTATCTGCCCGACCTGGCCATTGAGCTTGAGAACCCAAGCAGCCTGGTGCGCTGCCACGTGGCCTGGGCACTGGGGCAGATAGGCGGGCAAGAGGCGGCCGACTTGCTCAGGAGCCGAAAGGGGGAAGAGACCGATGAAGAGGTCTGCGAAGAGATACGGCTTGCCCTGGATTTGCTCGGGTAGCATCCGATCCCCCGAGAACCGAGGCTTTCAGCCTGTCATACGTCTACCTCGCATTCTGGTATCGCGCCGCCTACATCAGATTCCCCGATAAACCGAGACTTATAGCCTGGGGTTCTTCCTTCCCTTCCCCTCGGAACCGAGGCTTGCAGACCTGGTTCTTCCCTTCTTTTCAAAATATCTATCATTTCTATAGGATTTGTTCATATTTTCTCTTGACATTTCCTACCAATCTAATAGAATTGGTTCCTGCAACAAAGAAAGCATGAAACCGAAACATAAGCGTATCGAACAGAAAGAGAGAATGCCATGGAATCACCCGTACAGCCCACCTCGTATCAGTCACCCCGGGAAAAAGCCATCCTGTCACGCCGTTCCTTCATCGGCATGGCAGGCACCGCCGCACTGGCTTTGGCGACCGGAGCGCTTACGGGCTGTAGCTCAGAGGCCTCGGGTGCTTCCGACACAGCAGGCAAGAAGATAACGGTGGCCTTCACGAACGCCGGGTACCCGACCGCCTATCTGGATGATTCCGGCAATCCAGCAGGCTATGAGATAGACGTGCTGAAACGGGTGGAGGCATTGCTTGCCGACTACGATTTCAGCTATGAGGGAGTGGACCAGATAGCGGTGTTTGCCGGGCTTTCCTCAGGGAAGTACGATGTCGGCCTGACCAATTCCTTCTGGACCCCCAAGCGCGCAGAGACCTACCTGACCCCCTCCCAGAACATCGGCGTGTCGGTGTTGGGCTTTTTGACCCGCAAGGAATTCGCCGACATCACCACGCTTGAACAAGCAGCAAAGGCGAAGCTTCGCCTGGCACCCATCACAGCAGGCGACGGCAACTACTTTGTGGTCGAGGATTACAACAGCAAGCACCCCGATGCCCAAATAGAGCTCACCGCTACTGACGATGCCAATGCCTTTACCGAGGCCTTCGGCTGGGTCGCTGAGAAGCGCCACGACTTCACCTTGGTGCCCCTCCAATACTATGACGCGCTGGTCGTCGATGAGGACGGCCCTTATCACCAGTACAAGGACATCCTGGCCTTCAGCATTATCGGTGCTACCAAGACCTGGTCCTTCTTGGCGAAGGGTCGCGAGTCCTTTGAAGCCGATTACAGCGGCGCACTCAAGCAGCTCAAAGACGACGGCACGCTTGCCGGCCTTGCCAAACAGTGGTACGGCATCAACAACTTCGAGTACCTGACCGACGACAGCCAGAACTACAACTACCTGTAGACTGCTGCTGCCATCACTTGGCCACTCCCCGATGAGCCTTTCTCCCCGCGCCCGCACCTTCTTCCCCCTCTGGTGCGGGCGCGCCTCTCTCATCACCAATGCGGTTGCCGACCTGCCGGGGGTCTTGCCCTGCAGGCCCAGGCCACGCACATCCATCCTGGACATCCGCTGAGAGCCTTGCCCCTATGGTCGAACAGATACTCTCATACCTTCCCAAGCTCTTGCCCTACCTTTTCGTCACCCTGGAATACGTGGCTTTCTCCTTGTTGTTCGGTTCGCTTCTGGCAGCGCTTCTGACCTCGGCTAAGCTCAGCCGGTTCCGCATACTGCGAGGCCTGGCTTTTGGGTTCACCACCATCATGCGCTGCACACCTTCCATCATCTTGTTGTTCTTGGTCTTCTATGGGCTTCCACCCCTTGTAAGGGGCGTCTTCGGCATAGACATCGAACATTGGGACGTCGTCGTCTTCGTCTCGACCACCTTCACCCTGTTCTTGGGGGCATCTCTTTCAGAACTGGCACGCTCAGCTTTTCAGAGCGTCGATTCAGGCCAGAGCGAAGCGGCGGCCTGTGTCGGCATGAACCGGGCACAGGCGCTTCGGCGCATCATAGTGCCCCAGGTCTTCTACCTCATGCTTCCCAACATGGGCAACACCTTGCAGTTCCTGATAAAGGAAGGCTCCCTGGCTTACATGATAGGCTTGATCGACATCATGGGGCGTGCCTTCATCATGAACTCGACATCCATGGGAGCGCACGTCTTGGAGATATACCTGGCCCTGGCTTTGGTGTTCTGGGTCTTGTCGCTCGCCATAGAACGGGGCTTCTCCTTGTTGGAGCAGCGCTTACAGGCAGGATATGGCAAGCGGGGGAAGCGGGGCACGGCACCATGATAGACCTGCCAACGGCAGTCCAGACCTTCTTCCTGGCATGGCAAGGGCTCCCCGTCACCCTTCTGATGGTGTTCGTACCCTTGCTCTTGGCGCTCCCCTGCGGCTTTGCCATGGCCGTTGTCAACATGAGGCGGGTGCCGGTGCTTTGCCCGCTTTGCCGGGTCTTCATCTCCTTCACCCGCGGTGTTCCCCTCATCGTGCAGATATTCCTGATATACAACTCGCTTCCCAGCCTACTGAACCTGGTGTTCAACACCTTGGGAATCCCCTTCGATGTGTTCGGGGTCAATCCCGTCGTGTACGCGCTCTTGGTGTTCACCCTGTGTGAGACCGCTATCCTTGCCGAGGTGTTCCGGGGTGCCATGAGCGGCATAGACCCTGGCCAGCTTGAAGCAGCCGAGAGCGTCGGGCTTACCTTGACGCAG
>JAIRPR010000184.1 GCA_031256895.1 Coriobacteriaceae bacterium | reverse complement strand
CCTCTTTCCCAAAGACAAAGCCTTGTTCCTGATGTGCGGGGCGGGCGGTTATGCGGCTTCCGCCAAGGCGCTGCTCATCCACCTGGGATGGGACCCCGACAGGATATACAACATCGGCGGCGAGTGGTCCTATGCGGGCGCAAACAGCCTTGAGGTGCTGATGTTTCCCGATGAGGCGCAGGGCGAGCCCTATTTTGCAACATGGCGTCTCGATTATACCGAGATAGACTTCGCGCGCCTCCATCCCCTTGCGATGCCTGGAGGGGTGAGATGAGGGAAGATGGCCACGCAGGCTGCCGGATGAAGCAGGCATCCCTGCTGCTTGGCCTTATTGCCTTCATGATGGCCGTTGCCTGCACCGGCGCCCCTGCGCAGACCGGCACACAGGCGCCTGTGCCGCCAGAAGGCGCCTCTGGTGCGACCGAACAACAGGGCTTTTCGGCATCGCCACGCTATTTCGGGGAGTTCAAGGACCTCTACCCCCAGGAATATGCCACGTTCATTGCGGGAGGGGTCGAAAGAGAGGCCGACGGCTTGGTGCACAGCCATGCCTCGTTGCGCTACCGGGTAGAGACCGACGAAAAGCTGCAGGACACGGGCGCATCCTGCCTCAGCTGTAAGACCTCGGAATTCAACCAGCTGTATGAGGGCTTTGGGATCGAGGCCTTCAACATGGCCTACAACGAGGCAAGCGGGCTTATCGTGGATTACTTCTCATGCAGGACCTGCCACGAGACCGGCAAACCTGCCGAAAAGGTCGGTGCCACCTCGGTGGCCTACAAGGCCTATGCAGCCGGCTTCTTGTCCGAAATTGACCCCAAGAGCGCAGCCTGTGGGCAGTGCCACAATGCGACCTGCGATTATACCCGTTACCTTGTGGGCAAGGACGATCGCCCCTTGGAAAGCTTCTCACCCTACCGTTACGGCACCGATGCGGACGCCCTGCGCAAGGCTGCCATCGAGGACGGGGCAACGACCTTCTTCGATGAGGAAGGCGGCCTAGGCCTGTTTTCGCTCGGCCATCCCGATATCGAGCTCTTCCAGGGAAGCGTGCATCAAAAAGCAGGTTTGACCTGTGCATCCTGCCATATGCCCGTTCTGCAGGACGATTCGGGCACGGCAACCGTGTCGCATAACTCTTCCGGGTCGCCCTTCGAGAACGAGGCAGCCATGAGGCTTTGCCTGGGCTGCCATGGCGATCAGGGTGTGAGCGACACAGTGGCCATGCGTGCCTTCCTTCGCGAAAGGCAGGCCGGGGCAGCAGCCCTCGAAGCCGCC
This sequence comes from Coriobacteriaceae bacterium, assembly GCA_031256895.1. Taxonomy (GTDB): domain Bacteria; phylum Actinomycetota; class Coriobacteriia; order Coriobacteriales; family Eggerthellaceae; genus WRIS01. The sequence continues at coordinate 4,560 of JAIRPR010000184.1, read as the reverse complement.
TACGAGGAACGGCTTGCCCTGCTCAAAGGGCTCATCGTTGCGAGGTCTGCATCACACGATGCAGCGGGCGGCAGCATTGCTGCAGGGCAAGGCATCGAAGCCCTTGGGAGCGCCACTGCCCCGGATGCCCTCGACTATGCCCGAGGCGCCTATGCGGACGCCTATTATTACCTTCAGTTCCAGCGGGCAAGCGCCGAAACCCCGGGAACAAAGATTGCGCATAACCCCACCGAGATGCGTTCCCTGCTTCAAAAGGGCATGCAAAGGATAGAGGAAGGCATCGCCGCTCTTTCCTGAACGGAAACGGAAACGGAAACCTCTGTTCCTCAGATGGCAATGCGTCCTGCCTTCAGGCGCTGGTTGCCTTCGAATCGTGCTCGAAACGGGTGCCATCGGCAAGCTCGATGCCCCAGAGGGAATAATCCAAAGAGCCTGCCAGCCCTTCTTGGGGCTTGGGGCCTGGTGCAGCGTAGAACGAGCCAGGGGGAACAGAATCGTCGGCAGACGCGTCATTTTTGCCCGAGTTGCAAGGGGGAGCGGTGTTTGCCGGTTCCGACGAGGCATCGGCTGGCATTGCGGCCAAGCGCTGCCGGAAGGCTTGCGCGTCAAGGGACTCGCGCGAGGGCAAGCGCACGAGCAGGGGCAAGGGGCTTTGAGGCAGGCTTTGGGCGCACTGCAGGCGCACTTCTTCCACCAACGCTTGCGTGTCTTTGGGAAGCGCGTTTCCCTGGCATAAGGCCAAAGCAATGGTCAATTGGCCGAATTGCAGCTCAAGCCACTGGAAATGAAAAGGCCCTTCGCCCTTTTTGTCAGATGCGCGATTGAGGCCTTCAAGGGTCGAGCCTATCTTGTACAGGATGTTCTTCAACCATGGGCGCAACGAGCCTTCCCAGATCTCGTCTGCCTCCGCGCTGCCTGCTTCCCAATAAGGATAGCGCACCTTCACCTTCAAGCGCAGTATGTTCCCCAGGGCTTCCGCGCCGTTCGCTACCCCGATCGCTGCCGCACCCGCGCCGTTCGCAGCGTCGAGCACTGCCGCGCCGCTCGCTGCCCCGATCGCACCCGCACTCGCGCCGTTCGCTGCCCCGATCGCTGCCGCACCCGCGCCCTCATCCGGGGCTGCCGCCTCCCGTGCGCCCGAGAGGGCAACGGCCTCCCTTACGCTGTCCGTGCCCTTGTTCGCCGGTGCGTCGTCGTAGGCACCCCCATGCATGGCCACAGTGACGGGGGCGATGTAGAGGAATGTGCGTTTCAGGGTTTCCGCAAGGCTTTCGCTGTAGCATTGCGCGTGTAAGTCTGCATGCAGCAGCAAGGTGGGATGTATCCGTGGTGACATGGTTGGGAAAGGCCTTTCTTCTCGGGGGTCTTAACGGGCAGGCTTCACCGTTTGTGCAGGGGAGTCGTGCTGGAGCTCGATCGTCTCTTCGACCAGGCTCAGTATCTGCTGTTGGGAATGCAGCCCCAGCTTCGTGTATATCGTGCGCAAATGGGTCTTGGCGGTGGTCGGCGATATGACAAGTTCCTGGGCGATGTAGCTGGCCGTCCTGCCTCGGGCAAGCAGGAACAGTATCTCTGTCTCACGGGCGGTCAGGGCGTAGTCCTGGGCCAAAGCCGCACAGCAGCGCTTTATCTTGCTGCCTTCCCGCTGTTCTGCGGGGGCGCTTTCCGGCATCAAGGCCGACGCTGTGTCAGGGGTCTCATGGCTGCTTGTGGGGCCTGCAAGCTCGCTCAGGCTGCCGAACAGGGCAGGCATCGAGCTGCTGAAGAGCAATAGCATAAGAGCAGCAACAAGGCACAGCACGATAATATTGGAGTCAGCATGCATGAAGAGGCTCCCGCCCAGAATCTTGCCGACCGAGAAGCCGAGGTAAGACAAGGGCAAAGGCGCCATCCTGTCGCTTTTTGCGTCGATGATGAAGGGAGAGGCCAGGATGAGGAAGAAGCTGAGCTTCTGGACCACGTTCAGCAGCATGACAAAAAGAAAAACGGATCCCACTTCAGCAAACACCGAAAGCCAAAGTGCCAGCACGACGATCCCAAAAAGCAGGAGCCTGCATAGCTCGATGCCCCGGTGATTCCAAAAATAGCGCAGCATGCCTAAGATGAACAGGCTGCCGAGGGCCGTGCCTGTCGCTGTGGCCAGCTGCACGGCAAGGGACACGACCGAGCCGTCCTGCAGGTACAGCCAATTTTGATGGAGCTGGCCGAACACCAGGGACAGGCATGCAAGCGACACGTACGATGCTAAGGCCAGCAAAAGCTTCCTCGCCCGGGTTCGTGCCGAAACGGCAAAGAGCAGACTGTCGTCCAAAGGCGATGCGCTGCCCTTTGCCCTTCTGAACGAGAACAGGCAGCAGATGGAGACAAGGGGCAGCAGGGCCACCATGCCGCGCACCGCCTCGGGCACCAACAGCAGCGTCAGACAGTTCAAGGCTGCAAGGATGATAATGCCCTGGGCATACGAGCGCACGGCGAAGCGGGCACCGAGAAGGGCAAGCTCGCGAAACCAGATGAACAAGAGGATCGCCTCGCCGATATTGGCAAAGAAAAGGCTGGAAGAGACCAGGATTTCGTTCGCAGGGATGATGCTGAGCCCCAGCAAGACGAGCTTCGCCATGAAATACAGCACAGCCACGGCGACTTCCGCGAAAGGCCGAGGCCTGAACAGGCGGGGCATTCGGCAATAGCCCCACGCAAAGACGGCGATTGCGACAAAGCCGACAATATGGGGGGCAAAGGTGGCCGACAGGGGCTCGCCCGTGTCACCCAGCACCAACAGCCGGTTGCTTTCCATGGGCAAGAACAAGGTGGCAATGCCAAAGGCGCTCGCCAACCTGCCCCTTGTTCTTTCGACCTCACCACGGTGGGGCGCCTCGTCTTGGCCTATCGTGGCGTCATGCCCGTTTGCCGAAGACATGCCCTTGCTTTCTCCCAAAACAGCCCTCCATACAACGTTACCGATCGCTGTCAGCCCTCAAAGAGTACCCGGTAACAATACCACAAAACGCCGGGGAAAACAAAGCGGCCATCCGCAGGCATCGCAGACAAAATGCCTGGTAACGCCCTTTCAGGGGAAAAATACCACCGATGGTGGTAGGCCTATCCTCACGTGGGTGGTACCGAAGGCGGCATCTCAGTCGGGGGCTTTAAGACATATCCTATTGCACGTGGGTTCCTCGAATCCCGGGCGCTTCGATACCATACGTCCCATGCAGAAAGGAAAGCAGCGAAACGGAAAGCAGCGAAATGGTTCCTTCTGCACGAAGACCATGCAACTGTGTGCTGAGCGCATGAGGTTGAGCGGATGCGCACAAAGTCGAAGGGAGGAAAAGAGATGAAAGAGAAACAGCCCGAAGGCATTATTGCCGAAAGGGCGCCCACAGGTCGAAGCCTGCGTGAACGCCTCGGCGTGCTATCACGACGCAGCTTCGTCACCTTGGCCGCAGCCACGGCCACAGCGACGGCATTGTCGCTCGGAAGCAGGCAGGCTTTGGCCGAAGACGCGGCCGCAACGCCGGCCGAGGCCTACGACGTCAAGCGCGTGCGCTCGTGCTGTCGTGCCTGCGGCAAATGCGAATGCGGCGTCTGGGTGACCGTGCAGGACGGCAAGGTGATAAAGACCGAGTGCGACGAGAACTCCTTTGGAACAGCAGGCAACCACTGCGCCAAAGGCCAGGCCTCGCTCCAGTCTGCCTACCACCCGGCCAGGCTCATGTATCCCATGAAGCGGACCGGCCCGAAAGGACAGGACCCGAAATGGGAGCGCATCAGCTACGACGAGGCCTACAAGCTCGCTACCGAAGGCATCGTCAAAACCCAGGAGAAGTATGGCAAGGAATGCTGCTTCACCATGGCGGGAACGTCCCGTATTTGGGCGATGGCCGGCTACTTCTGCCTGTCCGTGCTCTATGGGACGCCCAACAGCTTCACCGCTGACAAGATCTGTAAAGGCCCGCGCTATGTAGCCCTCAACCTGAACGTGGCGAACCAGGGCTTGTTCTGGATGGAGACGGTGGGCAGGCCACGCGTCTATGTGCAATGGGGAGCCGCACCCGAGCTGTCGAACTATGACGACGCGGGGCGCACCATTGTCGATGTGGCCACACGGGCAGACCATTACATCACCATCGACCCGCGACAGGCGAACATGGGGAAAGAGGCAGACATCTGGGTCAACCTGCAGCCAGGCACCGACGGCGCTGTCTCGAACTGCTGGGCCCAGATCATCATCGAAAACGAGCTGTATGACGATTTCTACGTCCGGAAATGGATGAACGCCCCCTACCTCGTCATGGATGACAGCGCCGAGCCGACCGAATGCGACAACCTGCCCTACCCGGGGCACAACAAGACCCGTCTGCTCAAGGAATCAGATTTGGTTGAAGGCGGCAGCAACACCAAGTTCATGGTTCTGAACGAGATGACCGACGAGTTGAGCTGGTATGAGGCCGGGGGCACCAACCCTGGCTGGGAAGGCGAGGACTGGAAGCCCGCAACCAAGGGTTCCACACCCCGCCAGCCAGGCCTCGACCTTACCGGAGCCTCCCAGGGGAAGCTCCT
>JAIRPR010000149.1 GCA_031256895.1 Coriobacteriaceae bacterium | reverse complement strand
GGCGTCCCCGTGCCCGCAGAAGGCTTGATCAGCGAGCGCAGCGGACTTCGGCTACGTTAGCGAGCGTTGAAAGCCTTATGCGGGCACGGGGGCGCCCTCTAGGGGGCAGCGAGGGCGTAGAGGGCTATACTCTGTCCCACCACCTGGTCGATATCCCAGAGCTGGTTGGAACGTGCCTCGGAAAAGGGGTCGTTGATGATGAGCCTTCCGTCTTCAGAAAGCCCGGTGATGACGAAGAAATGCCCGTCCACGGTGAAGTCGCCGGCGCCCACGTTGCAGATGTAGGTATAGCCTTCCAGGATCCCGGCGCGCAGGCTGTAGGGGTCGATGTCACCCTTGAAACAGACAAGGCCTAGCTCGGGGGCTACATCTACCAGGAAATCCCCTACCGTGCCGTTCGCTGCTGACATATACCCGCGCTCGCGTGCCAAGTCGGCCATATGGCCGGGGGTCATGTCGGATCTTCCCGTCAAGCCCATGTACACCATGGAGAAAGCGGTGGGGCAGCAGCCGGTGAGGCCTAAAGGCGCCGAGCTGTATTCCTTGAACGCCCAGCGCGTGTCCCATTGGTAAAGGCGGGGAATACGGCCTTTTTCGACCTTCTCGCTATAGGCGGTATTGCCGTTCACGGGATAGGCGGAAGGCAGGCTTCCCACGAAGGGGCGGGCAGCGGGCTCATCGAGGGCCAGTTTGATGAGGTTCTCCTGATTGCTGGGGCCGAAACGCCCGTAGGCATTGATCTGGTTCGCTATAACCAAGACCTCATGGTCCACTTCCGCCTGGGCTTTGAGGCGTTCGGCAAGGCCTGGGTCGAAGGACTCGGGTATGGCAACGTCAGAGGCTTCCAAAAGATAGGTCTTGGTCGGTACGTCTTCCCCTTCCGCTCCTTCGCCATCAGCACCAAGGCCCCAGAAAGGCTCTTGCGTGAAGAAGGCGTTATAAGCCACGAACGCGGCGAGCGCCAGCACGGCAAGCGCCACGAGGAACCTCAGCGGCGCTTGAATGACCCGGGCAAAGAGGCGTTGGAGGAAGCCGGTGCCTCCTGCTGCCGATCCCTCCGATGGCGAGGCCTTTTGACGGCGGGGCTTTTTGGCGTCGAGGTCGCCTTGGGACGCCAGCGATGTCGCAATCATGCGCGCCTCAAGGCGCTTGCGGGCCTCGTTGTCTTCGGGCAGCTCGGTACCGCGGCGGCGTGCCAGGCGCCGCTTGGCGTCTTGCCGCAGTTCCTCCTGATCGGTGAAGCGGCCCATCAGTAGGCGCCTTCCCCATAACCGAAACGCCGTATCTGCGCCAGATCGCGGCGCCAGTTCTTCTTGACCTTCACCTTGAGGTCCAGAAAGACCCGGCAGCCCAAAAGGTGTTCCAGGTCAAGGCGTGCTTGAGTGCCCATCTCCTTTATCCGGGCGCCGTTCTTGCCGATTATCATGCCTTTTTGGCTCTCGCGCTCGACGAACAAGGTGGCATGGATACGATAGAGGCGCTTTGCAGCCAAGAACTCCAGCTCGTCGGTCTTCACCCCTATGGCGTGGGGAACCTCTTCACGGAAGCTGCGCAGCACCTTTTCGCGCACGAACTCAGCCACCATGACCTCAAGGGGCTGGTCGGTCTCCATGTCGGCAGGAAACCAGAGGGGGCCTTCCGGCAACAGGGAAACGACCTCGGTAAGGAACACGTCAAGGTTATCGCCGCTTGCCGCTGAGAGGGGCACCACCGCATCCCAGGGCGCCAAGGCGGCAACCTCGGAAAGCTGCCTTGCCAAGGTGGGCTTGTCGGTCAGGTCGGTCTTGGATACCACGGCTATCTTGTGCGCCTTGGCTGTTGCGAGGTGGCCTGCCACCCAGACGTCGCCCTTCCCCACCGGCTTTGCCGCATCGATCAGCATGGCGGCCACATCGACGTCGGCCAATGCAGCAAGGGCTGCCGCGTTCAGTTCCTCCCCCAGCAGGTCCTGAGGCTTGTGGAGCCCCGGCGTGTCCACGATGACCAGCTGGTAACCGGGGCGTGAAAGCACTGCCCGGAAACGGTGGCGCGTCGTTTGCACGGTGTCCGAGGTTATGGCGATCTTCTTGCCCATGATGGCGTTGAGCAGGGTTGATTTGCCGGCATTCGGCCTGCCGACCAAGGTCACGAAGCCCGACCTGAAGGATTTCCCGCTTTCTTCTGCCCTGGCAAGGACAGGCTTGTCCAAGGGGTGGCTATCCATGGGTCGTCACCAAGCCCAAAACCACCGGCACGAAGACACAGGCACCCACCGCTACCGCTATCAGCGCGCTCACCATGACCGCTGCGGCTGCGGAATCCTTGGCGCGGCGTGCCAGGTCGCTGTATTGGGGGGACACCTGGTCGGTCAGCGATTCCAAAGCGGTGTTGACGCATTCAGCCGCAAGGACCAGGCCGATGCTCAGAAGAAGGGGCGGCCATGACGGCAGGGGGATCCCGAGCGCCGCGCCGACAAGAAGCACTCCTGCGGTGAATGCCAGGTGGATGCGCATGTTTCGCTGCGTTCTGGCCGCATAGCACAGGCCGTCGAAGGCGCAGCGGAAGGAAGCCCCCAATGAAAAGGGCTGATGCCTGCGCTTGTCGGCATCGTTTCGCACGAAGCGCCCATCAGCCATGGGACTCCCCTGGTTTTCGGATGGCTTCCCAAGCATCAAGCAGGCATGACTCCCGTGCCTCCATCGCCTCTGCCTCTTCGTCCTCCTGATGGTCATAGCCGCAGAGGTGGAGTATGCCATGGACAAGCAGCAAGGAAAGCTCTTCTTCCAGGCTTGTGCCGTACTCGAGCGACTGGCGCTGAGCCACATCGGGCGCTATGACCACATCACCCAGCAAGAATGCGGGCGCGGGCAGGGGGTCGTCCCCGGCAACAGGTTGAGGGGGTTGGTCTTCAAGCCCGTCCGGCGGCCAAGCTTCCCCTTCCTGTCCAAGGCTGACCCCGCCGGTTGCGAAGACCTTGTCCTCGGATCCATCGCATTCAAAGGCAAGGACGTCGGTGGGGCCCTCCTTCCCTCTGAACCTCCCGTTCAGATCGGCCATCGCTTCGTCAGTAACGAAGCTCACCGAAAGCTCGGCATCAGGCGGAACCCCCTGCTTCTCCAAGATGAAGCAGGCAAGCCCGTGCAAAGGGATCCCTTCGAGTGCAGCCTCGAACGGCCCGCGATCAATCTGGATGTCCACCGCTGCCGTCCTTCCTGGATGCGTCGGCCTTTTCCGAAGGGCTTCCTGCGGCACCCGTCCTGAGAGATGGGAAAGTGGACAGATGAACCGTCCCTGTGTCCGCCTTTTCCGAAGGGCTTCCTGCGGCACCCGTCCTGAGAGGGCCTCTTTTGTGCTCTGCTGCGTCGTAGGCCGCCACTATTGCTGCGACCAGGGAATGCCTTACCACGTCTTTCCCCGAGAAATCGCAGAAGGCGATGTTGTGCACACCCGCAAGGATGTTCCTGACCTGCTTCAGGCCGGAAATGCCCTTGGGCAGGTCGAGCTGGGTGACATCGCCTGTCACCACCATGCGCGACCCGAAGCCAAGGCGCGTGAGGAC
>JAIRPR010000127.1 GCA_031256895.1 Coriobacteriaceae bacterium | reverse complement strand
CATGACGGCAGGATCGGGCTGTCCTTCTGTTGGAACGCCTGGTTTTCTTGGCTCTTGATCCATGGGCTTCTTCCTGGCCATGACCCTATGCAGGCAATTCTGGCCTTACACCTGGGCACGGCATGATTGGTGCGCAGGTATGCGCAATGTGTCGGTTTTCGGGCTAGTCGCACGATTCACCAGCACACCACGCGTGTCTGCGTTTATAATAACGCAGATAATTATAGCGGAATCTCCTTTGTTTCGCAGAAAGGCTTCCTCGAATATGGTAAAACGACCCCGTTACGGCGTCCTCTTGGCGAACACCGGCACCCCCCAGGCACCCACGGCGCAAGCGCTGCGTCGGTACCTCGGGCAGTTCCTCATGGATCGGCGTATCGCCCCTATGCCCCGGGCACTCTGGTGGCCTCTTGTGCATTTGTGCATCCTTCCTGCCCGCAGCCGCAAAAGCGCAGAGAAGTACCGGCTCATCTGGACAGACGAGGGGTCGCCCTTCCTGGTGGCACACGAAAGGCTTGCCACAGCCCTGCAGGCGGCCTTCGATGAAGCCGCCATTCCCGGTGAGGCCTTCGGTATGGCCGGCAGCCAGGAAGACGGCAGCCGCAGCGCAGCACAACGGCACAAAGGATCAAGCCCCTCGGGCAGAAGGCTTTTCGAGGTGAAGGTCGCTTGTGGGATGAGTTACGGGGAGCCGGGGATAAGGACAGCCTTGCGTACCCTTCGTGATGCGGGCTGCGATAAGGTCTTGGTCTTGCCCCTGTACCCACAGAGCGCCCATTCGACCACGGGGGCGGTCCATGATGCTGTGGAGCGATCCTTGCGCAAGTTGGGGTGGGAGGCTCCCTTCCATCTTATCGACAACTACCACGACAACCCTTCTTATATACGCGCCCTTGCCGCCTCGCTTGCGCATAAGGGCTTTGGGGAACAAGCAGGCGACCGGGTGCTGTTCTCGTACCATTCCATCCCCCTGAAAGACATCGAGGCAGGTGACAAGTATGAGCTCCAATGCGATGCCTCAAGCCTTCAGATAGCAAGCGAACTGGGGATAGAGAGGAAGCTCTGGACGATTGCCTACCAATGCCGTTTCGACAAAGGGAGGACATGGCTTGGCCCCTTCGTTGATTCGGTGCTGGAAAGATGGGCCGAGGCAGGGGTCGGGCGCGTGTTCATGGTGTGCCCTGGCTTCTCGGTAGACTGCCTTGAGACCCTCTATGATGTGGAATATGATGTCAGGCCGGCCTATGAGCAGGCCTGTGCCTTGCGTGGAAGCCCCCTCGCTGAGGGCGGTTTCGTGTATGTGCCTTGCCTGGGTCGGACGAAAGCCCATGTCAAGGTGCTTTATGATGTGTTGATGCCCTTCATCGAACAGTTCGGAGCCACGCCATGATCAAAGACGCCTTCCTGAGTGACCCCCGCAAGTCGGGCCTGGACGCTGAGCACCCTGTATCTGACGAGGCTGTCTTGCAGACTTCCCCGCACACCCCTGCGACCGTGCTCTTGGGCGTCACCGGCTGTGTGGCCGCCTATAAGTCCGCCGAAGTGGTGCGAGGGCTTCAAAAGGCAGGGATACGGGTGAAGGTGGTCATGACCGCCCATGCGCAGGAGTTCGTGGGTGCGGCCACCTTTCGTGCGCTGACGCGTGAGCCGGTCGCAGTAGGTCTCTTCGATGCGCCGGGCGCCCCGCTGCACCACATATCGCTTGCCCAAGAGGCAGACCTCTTCTTGATAGCGCCTTGCACGGCGAACGTCATGGCGAAGCTGGCAGCGGGAATAGCTGACGACATCCTGACGACCACCGCCCTGGCCACTGAAGCACCCTTGCTCATCGCGCCCGCTATGAATGTCAGGATGTACGAGGCTCCAGCAACCCGCGAGAACCGGGAGCGTCTTATTGGTAGAGGCGTGAGGTTCATCGATGCCGAAGTAGGTTATCTGGCGTGCGGCGATGTCGGGAAAGGGCGATTAGCTGATGTCGATGCCATAGTGGATGCAGCCCTTGAGGCCTTGGGGCATCGGCGCGACTTAAAGGGGCTTCGCGTGCTGGTGACTGCTGGGCCTACGGTTGAGGCCATCGATCCGGTGCGCTGCATCACCAATCATTCATCGGGAAAGATGGGCTATGCCTTGGCGGAAGCCGCCTTGGCACGGGGGGCGCAGGTCGATCTGGTGAGCGGCCCTGTGGCGCTGTGCGCTCCCGCTGGCGCCAGCCTTCACCAGGCGCAGAGCGCACAGGATATGCTGGAGGCTGCACGCAGGTGCTTTCCCGGGGTTGATATCGCGTTGTTCGCCGCAGCCGTGTGCGACATGCGACCGAAGGAGGCAGCATCAAAAAAGCTTAAAAAAGGGAATGACGATGAGAGGCTCTCATTGCTTGAGTTTGTTGCGAACCCCGATATCCTGGCCACCCTTGCTGCAGAGAAATCCCCTGGACAGATGGTTGTCGGCTTTGCCGCTGAGACCGATGAGGTGGCAACGAACGCCCAAAAGAAGCTTGCAGCAAAGGGGGCTGACCTCATCGTGGCGAACAGGGTGGGGGAAGGCCTGGTGTTCGGCGAGGATTGCAACACCGCTCTCTTGGTTGATGCAGAAGGAGCCAGCGCCTTGCCAACGATGAGAAAACGGGCCCTTGCCGATGTCATCTTGGACAAGGCTGTAGGCATGCTGGAGGATCGCAAAGCAAGGTAGGGCAAGGCAGGATCGCACGACAAGATCTGTTCATTTTATCGAGCAGGCACTTTTAAGGATTGACCAAGCTTCTCTGTTGTATAATATTTCTAAGGTATAATTTTGTGAAATTGGTGTGCTTTGCAGTTTTGAAAGGTTTGGGAACATGAATTATTCCAATGTCGCCACTATAGGTATTCCTGCTGCGGTTGGGGCAGCTACCGGCTTGCCTGCACTCGGTTTCGATGGTGGCTTCTCGTTCCTTGTTGCTGCTCTGACGGTAGCAGCAGTGTTCAGCGCATTCGTTTTAGTCTCGCTGGTTCTGAGAAGAACAGGGAAGTACGGGATCGAGAAACGCCAGTAAACGATTGTCCGAGAGCGATGATTGCGGAGGGTGAACAGACCATATAGCAAGCCGCATGGGTCGTTCGTGCTTTGGTGCATCCCTCTTTTCGTTGAGTGAACCATTCATCCGATGATATCGGCCACTCGGACTTGCTGCTTTTCTTTGTCTCCTGCGGCTCAGGGCAGCTCACAAGAGTTCTATGTTCATGAACCTTCCTGAGCCGTGCAGTTCTTTTGTCACACCCCTTGTGTCAAAAACTGCTTTTGCATACTGGACAACCAGGTCGTAGTCGACATTGGTATGGCCAGTGGCAATGATGACAAGGTCGGAGTTCTCAACCAGTTCCCGGGTAAGCCTTTCCTGCCCCTTTATCACGGCACCCTTATGATTGACCTCACTTATCTGGGGGTCGAAGACGACCACCTGCGCGCCGCCCGCTAACAGTTTCTCATAGATCCTGATTGCCGGGCTTTCACGACAATCATCAACGTCCTTCTTATAGGCAACGCCGAGCATCAAGATCCTCGACCCTCTCAAGGGCTTATGGTGCTTGTTGAGTATGTTGACAGCCCTCTGCACGCAGTATTCAGGCATGCCGTCGTTGATGGTCATCGATGCCTCTATCATCGAAGTATGGAAGCCGAACTCCCGCGCCTTCCATGACAGATAGTACGGGTCCAAGGGGATACAATGCCCGCCAAGGCCTGGCCCAGGATAGAAGGCTTGAAAACCATAAGGCTTGGACCTTGCGGCATCGATGACCTCCCAAATGCTGATGTTCATTCTATTGCACAGTATTGCCAACTCATTCACGAGACCTATATTGATGTTACGGTAGGCGTTCTCGAGGATCTTTTCCATCTCTGCAATAGCGGGGCTGGAGACCTTGTGTACCGTTGCATGAAGGACGCCCTCATAAAGGGATGCCGCCAAATCACAACACGTCTCGGTGACGCCGCCGACGACTTTTGGCGTATTGGAGGTCTTGTATTCTTGGTTGCCGGGGTCAACGCGCTCGGGTGAATACGCAAGAAAGAAATCCTTCCCGCATTCCAAACCGCTGCTTTCAAGCAGGGGCTTGACGAATTCCTCGGTAGTCCCTGGATAGGTTGTCGACTCCAGCACCACGAGCATCCCTTTATGCAGATAGGGTACTATGCTTTCCATCGACGATTTGATGCAGG
>JAIRPR010000084.1 GCA_031256895.1 Coriobacteriaceae bacterium | reverse complement strand
GATAGGCGTTCACTACAGAGAGCATCGCATAAGGGCGCCGGGCTATCTGGTTCGCGAAACGGCCGAGCGCGACAGCCCCCTGGTCATCGCCGCCCGCATCGATGATGACAGGACAGTGGGCATCAGCAGCCTCTATCGCCGGCATGATGGCTGCTGACAGGCTGGGCACATCGAGTGCGCTGCCGGCGAAACAAGGGCTTATCAGCTGGATGCCTTGGCGTTCGAGAAGTCCGCGATGGTCACTTGATCGGAAATAGGGGTTCACCACGTCAAGGTCGATAAGTTTGGCACGGGCCTCCCGCGCCCTGCCGCCTTGGCTTTCGGCACGGGCCTCCCGCGCCCTGCCGCCTTGCCCTTCCTCTTCGCTGGTGGATCCCGCTTGAGCGGCATCAAGCGCGATGTTGAGCGAGAAGTTGGTCTTTCCGACCCCGTAATGCCCCACCACTATGGTCAGGGGCGCAAGGGGAAAGGGCATGTTGGGACTCATGTGCCCTGCCTTTCTTGGCTACGATGTGCTTTCGAGCGCCCCGGGGCGACGCAGGCTGCACATGTCCGGTCCTTAGGTCTTTGCATAAGCTTCCGAGGGACGGGACAGATGTTGGAGGACAGGGGGCTTTGCCCCAGGACTGCCGACGCCCTGTCTCCAGAGCTTTCGAGGAACAGGGGCGTTTTTTGGTTCTGCGGCCTTCATGAGAATAGTGTACCAGAAAGCGAGCGAAGGCCCCTGATGGCAGTGTCAGAAAACGCATGAAGTCCGCCTTGATGGCAGCGCAGCACACGAAGGAAGTCACATCGAAGGAAGTTGCTTGAACGCGAACGGCAACCCATCGGCGGCAGTGGCTCAAACGCGTTCGGCAACCCATCGGCAGCAGTGGCTTGAACGCGAACGGCGCCTTGCTGGCGGCCTTTGTCCTCGGTGCTCTGCCCGCTGCGAGGGCAGCCTCCGGAAAGTGGAGATGTTCTAAAGCCCGCAGGAATCCCGATGCTGATTGCTGGATCGGTGATAGAATGGCATGTCTTTGTTCGACTGCCGCAGGTAGATCATCCTGATGCGGCACAGGAAACCCCGCCATCGACAGGCCGGCCTCTCGGCCCCTTCATCGTCTTGATGAATGTGTCCGAATGGTTCAGGCTTGGAAAGAGACCCCACCCTATGAACATCCATCAGCTCGAATACTTTGTCGCCAGCATCCATGAAGGCAGCTTCGCCTTGGCGGCCAAATCCCTCTATGTGTCCCCACAGGCTGTCTCCAAGGCCATCAGATCGCTGGAGAACGAATCCCGCCTGCGGCTTTGCGTCAGGGCAGGCAACCGACTTGTCCTCACCTCCTGGGGAGAGGTCGTCTACCGACAGGCGGTCGATCTGCTGAAAGGCTTCGACGAGCTCTGTGCGCTCTTGCGCGACCCAGCCAGTGCCAACAACTCCCCTGCCATAAGCTGCTGCTCGCAGGGCGTACAAGGTGCTGAACAAACTGTTCGCCGCAGGGAGCGCCGATTCTGTCCGGCTTTCCTTGCCAGCGAGCACCACATTGTTCCTCCTGCGGGCATTGCCGATGATCCACGTTCGACAAAGGAACCTAAGCGGTGCCTTCCCTGCCGTCTTTTGTCGAAATCCCCTGCAAGCGATATACCTGCCCTGGTCATAGATGCAAAAGGCTGAGACAGACAGGCGCACTTCCCAAGCAGCGCCGCAGGCCCGGTCTTTGCCCATCGCGCCGACCCCGTCTTGAAGCCATGGATGATCGCTCTGCCGTCATTGGTGAGGGCAAGTATGCGATGGTTGCCGTAAGAAGCCTTACCTCCAAGGGTAACGGGTCTTCTCGGTGCCATGGCAAGAAGCCGTTCCCAGAGCGATCCTTGATGGCAGTTGCGGGGAATAAAAGGGCTTTGGTTCTGGGGCAATTAAGAGAAAAGGAGCCACATCCTGGCTCCTACCTGCGGTTTTGTGGCGGGATGTACGGGACTTGAACCCGCGGCCTCTGGCTTGACAGGCCAGCGCTCTAACCAACTGAGCTAACACCCCGTGTTAAGCAGCGAACGTTATTCTACTGGTTAAAAGACATCTATGCAAGCAGTTTTTCGCAGAAAATTTGCACTGTTTTTATCCTGACTTGGCAGCCGGTGCCTGTGAGCAGCAGGTTTTGGCTATAATGAAGGCATGGATGCCACTATGACAGAAAACATCAGCTCCGATGCCCTCGGACAGGCGGAAACCCCGGAATCGCCGGGCACTAATGGGCACACCTTGCGGCATGGCGGCACCTTCCATAAAAAGAAGCATATCGCCGTTGTCACCATGGGCGTCAAGTTGGGCGATGAGACACGCGGCTATACACGTTTTCGTGCCATTGCCGAGCTGCTTGTCCGCGAAGGCTTCAAGGTGGACCTTATCACCTCGCGCTTCCAACATTGGGAAAAAGCCCATCGCGACACCTCGAAGGCCTGTTATCAGGGGCTTCCCTATACCGTTCTGTTCATTGACGAGCCTGGCTACACCAGGAACCTCGATCTTGCCCGCATCAGGTCGCATCGCCAGGCTGCAAGGGCATTGCGGCAGCTGCTGGCCACTACCGCTGGCCCCTATGACCTCATCTATGCCGAGATACCTCCGAACGATGTGGCACGCACCTGCGTGGAGTTCGCCCAGGAACAAGGCATTCCCTTTGTCGCAGACATCAACGACCTCTGGCCGGAGGCCATGCGCATGGTCATCGACATACCCCTGATCAGTGACATCGCCTTCTATCCTTTCTCCCGCGATGCCAAGGCAGTCTATCGTGGCCTGACCGCAGCGGTGGGGACCTCGCGCGAATACACCGAACGGCCTATGGCCGACCGCCATGCTCCTTATCCTCATGCGACCGTCTACGTGGGAAACGACATGGCTGCTTTCGACGCGGGAGCCGCCCAATATGCGCCTGAACTGGCAAAGCCAGCCAAAGAGCTGTGGGTGACGTATGCCGGCACCCTGGGGGCAAGCTACGATCTGGGCACTTTGGTTGAAGCGGCAGCGCTTCTTGCCCATCCCCCTCAGGGCTCCCCCGTTCCTCTGAGCGGCGCGTTCGCGAACCTCCCCCCCATCCGCGTGAAGATCCTGGGGGACGGCCCCGACCGTGCGCGCCTCGAAGAACGGGCTGCCCAGCTGGGTGCACCGGTTGATTTCTGCGGCTACCTTGATTACGCCCATATGGCGGCATACCTGAGCATCTCCGACATCGTTGTCAATTCCCTGGTGAAGTCGGCCGCACAGAGCATCGTGGGCAAGATAGGCGATTACCTTGCCAGCGGGAAGCCCTTGATAAACACCGGATCGAGCCCTGAGTTCCGCTCCATGGTCGCCCAAGGGGGCTTCGGCGTCAATATAGCTGCTGAAGATCCGCAGGCACTGGCCGATGCCATCGCCGGCTTCGCCCATCGGGAAAGCCTGCGCAAGATAATGGGCATGAGGGCGCGGACATGTGCTGAGAAGGAATTCGACCAAAGGCGCTCTTACCAAAGGATCGCCGACCTCATCCATACCCTGGTATGAGGCCATAAGGAAGAGGTCTTGATGGAAAGAGGAATCATCGGGAATGCCGGGAATGCCGGGAATGTTGGCAATACCGGGATTATCGGGAATGCCGGAGGCTGCGGGAATCCCCTGAATGCTGAAACGACAAGGCGGGTGATAGCGTTCTCGCCCCCCGACATCACCGAGGAAGACATAGCGGAAGTCGCCCAGGCATTGCGCAGCGGCTGGATAACCACCGGTCCTCGGACCAAACTCTTCGAGGAGCGCCTAGCGCACTATGCGGACGCACAGAAGGTGGCTTGCCTGGGATCTGCGACGGCGGCTTTGGAATGTGCCCTGCGTGCCTTGGGGGTAGGACCAGGAGACGAGGTCATCACGAGCGCCTACACGTACACGGCATCCTGTTCGGTCATCTGTCACGTAGGGGCGATACCTATCCTGTGCGACACGGCTCCCGGCTCCTATGAAATGGACTACGCCGCTTTGGAAGGCCTTGTCACCGAAAGGACACGGGCTGTCATCCCGGTCGATATCGCCGGCCGCATGTGCGACTATGACCGTATCTTCGCAGCCCTGGATCGCAAGAAGGAGCTCTGGAAGCCTACGAACGGCTTCCAGGCGCATTTCGACCGCGTTATAGTGCTGGCTGATGCAGCCCATTCCTTCGGTGCCCGTTACCAGGGTCTCCACTGTGGGTCGGTGGCCGATTTCACGGCTTTCTCGTTCCATGCGGTCAAGAACCTGACTACCGGCGAAGGCGGCGCCCTTGCCTGGCGCAAAGGCAGTTTTGCTCGGGAAGCGGATTCTGAAGCCTTCTATCGCCAGGTGATGCTCTGTTCCCTTCATGGGCAGACCAAGGACGCCCTCGCGAAATCGCAGGGCGCCTCATGGGAATACGACATAGCCTTCCCTGGTTGGAAGTGCAACATGACCGACATCCAAGCCGCCTTAGGGCTTTCACAGCTCAACCATTATCAAGAGGCCTTGGAACGCAGACAGGCCATTGTGTTGCGTTATGAGGAAGGCTTGGCAGGCCTCGATGTGTCAACTCTGGCACACGCAGGGGAAGGCTTCCTTTCCAGCGGACATCTGATGCTGGTCCGCCTGAACGGCAAGGACGAGGCCTTCCGCAATGCCGTGATAGGGCTCTTGGCCGAGCGCGGTGTAGCCAGCAATGTGCATTACAAGCCCTTGCCGCTCTTGAGTGCCTACCAAGGCCTTGGTTTTGCCATGGACGACTTCCCCCATGCCTATGCCCAGTACCGAAACGAGATAAGCCTTCCTCTGCACACCTTGCTGAGCGACGAGGACGTCGATTATGTTGTTGCAAGCCTGCGCCAGGCCATCACGCAGCTTGAGAGCGATGGCCTGCCTTTGTGCGAAGCCCAGCCCCCCCAGGACATGCCCTGATGTACCGCCGCTTCTTCAAACGTGCATGCGACATCATAATCGGGCTTGCAGCTCTGCCCTTCGTGGGGCTCACCCTTGTTGTCCTGGCGCCCCTCATCCACCGTGAGGACAAAGGGCCCATCTTCTACAATGCCCCCCGCGTCGGACGTTCAGGCAAAGAGTTCACGATGTACAAGCTGCGTTCTATGAAAGTGGGATCCCCTGATCTGACCATGCCCGATGGATCGACCTACAATGGGGCGTACGACCCCCGTATGACCCGCATAGGGGCTTTCATGCGCAAAGCAAGCCTTGACGAGATGCCCCAGTTCATCAATGTGCTGAAAGGGGACATGAGCGTGGTCGGGCCTCGCCCCGACCTCAAGCGCGAAACCGAGCTGTACTGCGGCGACGAAGCAGACAAGCTCTTAGTGAAGCCGGGCATCACGGGCTATGCCGCCGTGTATGGGGGAAGGAACGCCTGCGAATGGCACGACCGCTTGGCCTTGGATGTGTTCTATGTGCGCCACCTGACGTTCCTCTTGGACCTGCGGATCTTCTTCAAGACCTTTTCCACGGTGTTCGGTCAAAAAGGCGTCTTCATTGAAGACGAGGAAGGCACAGAGCCAAGAACGGGCAGCTAGGCCAGTATCGACCGGGCAGCTGCCGATGGTTCCTGAAAGGAAGACCGGATCGCCAGTCATGTCTACCACCCTTCCCAAGGCTCGCGTCACATGGCTGCCTTCCCGGTGCTTGCGGTTGGTGGCTGCCTTCCCAAGGCCTGCGTCACATGGCTGCCTTCCCGGTGCTTGCGGTTGGTGGCTATCGTTGCTGCTTTAAAGGAAGACCAGGTCGTCCGGATTGACGCAGTTGTCCTGGTTCTGAGTGCCGCCTCCACCGCCGTTGCCGCCCCATGAGTTGTAGTCATAGCCACCGGAAGAAGCCTCTTCCTCGGCAGCTGCGGCAGCAGCAGCGGCAGCCTCTGCTTCGGCTGCGGCTTGGGCA
>JAIRPR010000082.1 GCA_031256895.1 Coriobacteriaceae bacterium | reverse complement strand
TGATTCCAATCGATGAGGGAGAGAAACTTGCACGAAAACCATCCCTGCTGGCTGACCCGTGGACAGCGACCCAGAGGATTCCCTTTTGTGTTTGTTCCTGATTGGCGGTTGCCTCAAGTGCGTCGAACGGCTAGAATGGTCGAGTTGTGAAAAAGCACGGCTCCTTCGCCTTGGCGGCATGCCCCACCACTTGCCTGCCCAGACGAACGGAAAGCGAATGTGCGCCTCGGTGCGCCAAACTCAGAAAGGTGGATGCATGGCCAACAAAGACAGTATCACGAAAGAGCGCACGGCTGAGCTCATAGCAGAGTTCGGGAAGGCGCAAGGCGATTCAGGAAGCGCAGAGGTTCAGGTGGCTATCCTGTCGGAGCGCATAAGGAACCTCACGGCGCATCTGAAGGTCCATCAGAAGGACCATCACACCCGCCGCGGCCTGATGAAGCTCATCGGTAAACGCCGCAGCCTGTTGAAGTACATCAAGGCCCGTGACATCGAGGATTACCGCAGCCTCATCAAGAAGATAGGCATCCGGGACAACATCTAAGACTGAAGCCCGCACCAGCGGGCTTTTGTATATTCGGTCGATAAGGCATGGGGCCGCGTCGATCGAGGCGTTGCGCGAATATGAGTAGCGCACCCGCGCCGAAGAAGCCTTTGCGCAGAAGGGTGCAAAGGGTTGAAGAGAAGGAAAGAGAATATGGAAAAGATCATCGAATCATTCGAGCTCTATGGGAAGAACTACCGTTTTGAAACGGGTGAGCTGGCGAAACAGGCGACCGGGGCGGTGCTGGTCACCCAAGGGGACACCACCGTGCTTCTGACTGCCGTTGTGTCGAAGGAACAGAAGGACTATGATTTCTTGCCGCTGACCGTCGATTTCATCGAGAAGATGTATGCGGTCGGGCGCATCCCCGGGGGATACCTCAAGCGAGAGGCAAGGCCCAGCGAGAAGGGCACCCTGACAGCCCGCCTCATCGACCGGCCTATCCGCCCCGGTTTTCCTGAGGGCTTCAAGCAGGAGGTGCATGTGGTGGCCACCACCCTGGTCGTAGACAGCCAGAACCCGCCGGACTGCATCTGTGTCGCCGGGGCTTCTGCCGCCTTGCTTGCCGGAGGCACCCCCTTCGACGGCCCGGCAGCCTGCGTCCGTATCGGCCGCCACCGGGAAACCGGTGAATTCATCGTGAACCCCAGCTTCGATGAGCTGGAGGAATCGGATCTAGAGCTGACCATAGCAGGAACACAGGACCATATCTCCATGGTAGAGGCAGGGGCGGACGAGATCTCGGAAGCAGACATGCTGGCAGCCATGACCCTTGGCCAAGAGGCTATAGCAGCCTTCTGCGAAAAACAGGCCGCCTTCCTGGAGAAGATCGCTCCTGTGCCACAGGAATACGACCTCCATGCGATAGACCCTGCTGTCACGGCGCGGATCGAGCCCTACTTCGATGCCATGTCCGCAGCCTTGAAGGATCCCGCGAAGCAATCACGCATGGAAAAGGTGGCCGCGCTCAAACAGGGCATCAAGGAAGACGAGTTCACCGAAGAGGAACGGGCAGCCTGGGGAAGCGACATAGCGGCCGAGCTCAAGCACCTTGAGAAGCATGCCATGCGCGCCATGGTCATCGAGACGGGCGAGCGGGCAGACGGCAGGGCGGCCGATGAGATACGTCCTCTGTTCATAGCGCCCGGCTACCTGCCACGCGTCCATGGGTCCGGCCTCTTCCAGCGTGGCCAGACGCAGGTGCTCTCGGTAGCCACCTTGGGGATGCTCAACGAATGGCAGCGCCTTGACACCATCGATCCCGCAGACGGCAAACGCTATATGCATCAGTATAACTTCCCTCCCTACTGCACGGGCGAGGTCGGGCGCATGGGTGCACCGAAGCGTCGCGAGGTGGGGCATGGCGCCCTGGCCGAGCGCGCTTTGATACCGGTACTGCCGAACGAGGACGACTTCCCCTATGCCATCAGGGTTGTTTCCGAGGTGCTGGAATCGAACGGGTCGTCGTCCATGGCATCTGCCTGTGGCTCCACCTTGGCTTTGATGGATGCCGGCGTTCCTATCAAGCGCCCTGTCTCGGGCATCGCCATGGGACTTATCAAGGAAGGCGAGGATGTGGTCATCCTTTCCGACATCCAAGGCCTCGAGGACTTCTTGGGCGATATGGACTTCAAGGTATGCGGGACCGAGAACGGCATCACCGCCCTGCAGATGGACAACAAGGCCCGCGGCCTCTCGGTCGAGATCTTGGCCAAAGCGCTCGATCAGGCCAAGGCGGGGCGTTCCTATATCCTGGGCGAGATGCTCAAGACCATCGCAGAGCCGCGTGCCGAGCTTTCGCCCTATGCGCCGCGGATCGAGACCATCCATATTCCCGTCGATAAGATCCGTGAGGTCATCGGAACGGGTGGCAAGGTCATCCGAGGCATCCAGGAAGAGACCGGCGCCACCATCGAGATACAAGAGGACGGCACCGTGCATATCGCCGCAGTCGAAGGGGCGGCCGGCGCCGCCGCCAAGGCAGCGGTCCTCGCCATTGTCAAAGAGCCCGAGCTCGGCGAGGTCTACGACGGCGAGGTTGTGGGCATAAAGGACTTCGGAGCCTTCGTGAAGCTGACGCCCGGCAAGGACGGCCTGCTCCATATATCGCGCATGGCCAATGGGCGTGTCGCCAAGGTCGAGGACGTGCTGACCTTGGGTGATGTGGTGAAGGTGAAGATAATCGAGATAGGCGACAATGGGAAGATCTCGCTCGACCGCCTTGACAAGCCCGAGGCGCCCGCCGGTGGCGGCGGGAGGGAAGGCGGCAGGCACAACGACCGCAGGGACGACCGCAGGGACGATCGGAACGCCTCAAGGGAAAAGGACCGCTCATCCGCCCAGAGCCGCCCGCGTGATCGCGATTTCGCAGGTTCGGCCAATAAACCGCAGAACGACAGCCGCCGCCCTCGCCGTCGCAGCGAATAACCCTGAGGCTTTGGAGCGCTGTCCTTTGTGAAGGGCAGCGCAGTTGAGCATTGCATGACGATCCAGGAAGGAGGAAGAGGTACCCGATGATACGAGTAGCCGTTAGCGGGAGCGCCGGGCGCATGGGACAGGCTGTGACAGCGGCCATCCAGGCAGCCGAAGACATGGCCTTGGTCTGTGGGATAGACCCTCGGCCGCACGACTTGGCTGTCCCGGTCCATGGGTCGGTGGCAGAGGCGCTTGCAACCGAGTCCTTCGATGTCATGGTCGATTTCACCCAGCCTGACGTCGTGCTCGGGAACATCTCGCTGGCACTTGCGGCCGGGGTCGATTGCGTTGTCGGGACCACCGGGCTCACTGCCGAGGCGCTTAAGGGGGCTTCCCAGGCCGCCTTACCAAGTACCTGCCTCTTCTATGCACCCAACTTCACCACCGGTGCTGTCCTCATGATGGAGTTCGCCAAGGCTGCCGCCCCCTATTTCCCCGAGGCAGAGGTCATCGAGTACCATCATGCGAACAAGCGTGACGCACCCAGCGGAACCGCCCTGCGCACGGCACACCTGATAAGTGCCTCTCGCGGCTTTTCCTCTGCTGCCCCCGGGGCGGAAACCGAGCTGGAATCCGGCAAAGGGGCAAGGGGCGCCTTGGTGGAAGGGGTGCCTGTCCACGCAGTGCGGTCCATGGGTTTCGTCGCAAGCCAGGAGGTCGTGTTCGGGTCTTTGGGGCAAGCCCTTACTATCAGGCATGACTCCTGGGACCGTGCATCCTATATGCCCGGCGTCCTCTTAGGGATCCGCAGCGTGGGATCACGGAGCGGCCTCATTGTAGGTTTAGAGAACTTTATGGACTAGCACGGCGTTATGGCCTACCATATCCTTAAGGCCAATGGAGCATGTGTACGGTAACAGGCAAGGAGAGCCCCATGTCAGCTTCAACAATACCCCCTTTCGGCCGCATGATGCCGGCCATGGTGACGCCCTTTGATTCGAACCGCGACCTCGACCTCGACCAAGCACAGGCGCTTGCCTTGCGTCTGGCTGAAGGCGGGAGCGATTCCCTCATGATAAACGGAACGACGGGGGACAGCCCAACCGTGTTCTACCCGCAGAAGCTGAAGCTCTTCAGCGCGGTGCTCGAG
>JAIRPR010000038.1 GCA_031256895.1 Coriobacteriaceae bacterium | reverse complement strand
ATCGACGTCCTGTTCAAACCTACCTGACCATAGTGCCATGAGCACGGTTCCTTTCCTGGTGCCTCTATCGGTGCCTCTATCGGTGCCTCTATCGGCTTGTCTTCTTCTGACGGGGCTTTTATCTATGCCTTGGCGCAGGCGCTCTGGTTCAGGACCTCCTCGGCTTCTTCTATGAGCCCGGAAGGCGCGCCTTCGGGACCAGCCGGGCAAGAAGCGACCGATTGCTTCTCGGCACTCAGGTGCTTGGTCGCCCAAACCTTGGTTGAAAGGGTCTGCAGGTTGATGAAGCCTTTTGCCGATTTGTGATCGAACACGTCTTCCTCGTCATAGGTTGCCAGGGCGAAGTCGTAGAGCGAGCTTTCGCTCTTGCGCCCCACCACGATGCAGTTGCCCTTGTAGAACTTGAGCCTTACCGTGCCATTGATGTCGCCCTGCGTTGTGGCACAGAAGGCGTCCAAAGCCTCCTTCAAAGGCGAGAACCATTGGCCGTTGTAGACGGCGGTCGCCCAGCTCTGCTCGATTCCCAGCTTGTAGTGCAGCACCTCGCGTTCCAGGCAGACGTCTTCCAAGGCCTTATGGGCAAGGATGAGGGCCAAGCCTGCGGGCACCTCGTAGCATTCCCGGCTCTTCACCCCGACAAGCCGGTTCTCTATCATGTCAAGCCTGCCGAAGCCATGCTTGCCGGCAATGCCGTTCAGGGCATAGATGATGTCGAGGAAGCTCATGCCGATGCCGTTCAGGGCACAAGGAAGTCCTTGGGAGAACTCAAGCTCGACATATTCGGCTTCAGCGGGGGCGTCCTCGAGCGAACTGGTCATTGTCCAGATGTCGTCAGGAGCCTCGTTCCAGGGGTCTTCCAGGGCGCCGCACTCGATGGCCCTTCCCCACAGGTTGTCGTCAATCGAGTACAGGGCGTCCTTCGTGACCGGGACCTCGATGCCCCTTTCCAGTGCCCAATCGGCCTCTTCGGAACGCGTGCGCAGGTCCCATTCCCGCACCGGCGCGATTATCTGCAGGCTGGGATCCAGCATCAAGACGCTCGCTTCGAAACGTACCTGGTCGTTGCCTTTGCCGGTGCATCCATGGGCGATGTATTGTGCCCCGTAACGATGGGCGACCTCTACCAGGTGCTTCGATATCAAGGGACGTGACAAGGCCGAGAGCAGGGGGTACTTGTTCTCATAGAGCGCGTTTGCGGCCATGGCCTTCGCCAGGAACTCGTTGGCGAACTCCTCTTTCATATCGATGACTTCGCAAGCTATGGCACCGGTCTTGAGCGCCTTCTTCCGGATCTTTTCCAAGCCCTCATGTTCCTGTCCGACATCACCGACCAGGGCGATGACATCAAGGCCATAGGCCTCTTGAAGCCATTTGATGCAGACCGAGGTATCAAGGCCTCCCGAATACGCAAGAACTACTTTTTCCTTCGACATGATATATCTTCCTTCCTCCAAAACAAAACGACGGATATGGATGCCTTGGGCGGCTTCGCCCAAGGCTTGCCCTTTGCACGGTCCGGCAGGGCTTTCGACTTCGCACCGCCACGCCTCTCTCACAGAGTCATGGGCGGCACAAAGGTGGAACAGGGTGGGTGGGGGCGAAGATGCCCCAGGGAAAGGCTGACGACGACTATCGTCGTCGCAGGCGGTCGATGACCTGTTCGACGTCCAAAGCGGCTTCGGGCGTCTCGGTGGCCAAGAAGATCGTGTTGTCGCCGGCAACGGTGCCCAGGGAGCCCTTCAGGTTCGCATGGTCGAGCGCTGCCGACACGCCTGCAGCACCCCCGGAATAGGTTTTGACGACTACCATATTGTTTGCAGCGTGGACATCTTCCACCAGCTCAGAGACCATCCGCTGAAGCCTCATCTCTTCGGGGAGCATATAGCAGCCCTCCTTTGACTTGACGAGGCCCATATCCATGATGTCACGGGAAATGGTGGCCTGCGTGCAGTCATAACCGGCTGCTTGGAGCCGGTCAGCCAAATCACGCTGAGTCCTGATGTCACCGTTGCGGATGATTTCGCGAATGACATCGTGCCTTTGTTGCCGTTTCTTCATGGCCTGCTTTCTGTCCCTGTTACGGAGACCACGCATACAATTACCCATAGACTACTGAAACATGCAGGAAAAGGCAAGTCTTTTCCGGTAATTATGCAATTCTATCGGCAACAACTCCACAAAACCGGGTCAGGGAGTCGTTTCTTGAGCATGAGCGATGCCGGCATTGTCGGAGATCTGGCTGCACGGCGCGTCCTGGACGGCGTGTTGGGGGACATCAAGGCAAAGAGGACGGCTTCCGGGGAAGCCCACTCAAGGTTGCTGTGAGTCAAGGGCTGCGCCGCGCTGACCCGCCTCTAAGAGCGGCCACACGGGCGCATTCAGCGCGATAAGAGAGCCCTCAGTCCTCAGGAACGTCTTCAAACTGAAAGGATCGTCCTCTGTCCACAAGGGTCGCCCTCAACCTTAAGGGAAGGCCTTCGGTCCGAAAGGATCGTCCTCTGCCCACAAGGATCGCCTTCAGCCTTAAGAGAGAGCCTTCGGTCCGAAGGAATCGTCCTCCACCCGAAAGTGCCCCTTCAGTCCGAAAGGATCGTCCTCAGCTCGGCAATGAGGACATCGACCTCTGCTCGAGTGCAGATGAGGGGCGGAAGGAAACGCAGGGTAGAAGGCCCGGTGGCGTTCAACAGGAGGCCGTGGGCATGGCCTTTGTTCACCACTTCGGAGGCTGGCTTTCCTTCTTCCAGGTCACAAGCACACATGAGGCCAAGGCCGCGCACTTCGGTGACATGCGGCAGAGTTGCAAGCCCTTGACAAAGATGGGTGCCGACCTCGGTGACCTGTTGCGGCAAGCCGCTTTGTGAAAGCTCGATGAGCGTGGCCTCGGCAGCCGCAAGGGCAAGCGAGCTTCCCCCGAAGGTGGATCCGTGGTCCCCCGGCTCGAAGGCCGAGGCGACTTCTGCCCGTGCCGCACACATGCCGGTCGGAAAGCCCGATGCGACGCCCTTTGCGATGGTCACGATGTCCGGCATGATGCCGAAATGCTGGAAGGCGAAGGGCAGGCTGCCGCAACGGTAGATGCCCGTTTGGACCTCATCGCAGATGAGCAGGCCGCCATGGAAGCTGGTCAGGTCGCGGGCAGCCCGCAGGAACCCCGGTGTGCAGGGATACACGCCGCCTTCGCCTTGGACACATTCGACCAGCACTGCGGCTATCTCGTTCCCCCTGTGGGCGAACAGTTCCTCAAGGGCGCCGATATCGTTGGCGGGCGAATGGATGAAGCCGGGGGGAAGTGGCTGGAATGCGTCTTGCTTGGCTGCCTGCGCGGTAGCCGCAAGGGTTGCCAGGGTGCGCCCATGGAAGCTGCGCTGCAAAGTGACGATGACCTGTGCAGGCCTTCCCTGTTTCCGGTTCCACAGGCGGGCCAGCTTGATGGCGCATTCGTTCGCCTCGGCACCCGAATTGGCAAAGAAGCTCTGCCAGGGCATCTGTGCTGCGGCATCTTCGTCGGCGAAACCCGCTTTGCCATCGTTCGCCCCGTTGCCGCCCGTTCCTGAAGCTTGCGCCCAAGGCTTGCCCCCTTCTGCACCCTGTGCTGCCCCCCCTGTGTTCAACAGGTCTGAGAGCATACGGGCAACCTGGCCGCGCTTCTCGACATAATAATAGTTGCCCACATGCATCAGGCGGGCGGCCTGATCCTGCACGGCCTTGACCACAGCGGGATGGCAATGCCCCAGACTGACCACGCCGATGCCGGCTATGAAGTCAAGGTAGCGCTTCCCGGCACTGTCGATGAGCTCCATACCCCGGCCAGAAACCAGATGGAGCGGTTTTCGAGCGAAGGTGTGCATGACATAGCGCGATTCCAGTTCCTGTTGTTCTTCGAGGCCCATAGCCTTCTCCTTCCGGTTGGTCCTATTCATTCGTCATAAGCGTTGACCTGCAAGGTGGCCGTCCTGACGGCCCGCCGTTCCATCCGACATGCTGCCATTTGTTGGCCATTTTCCTCCATCCCCGTGCCGCAGCCAAGGTCATTGACGGTTCTCGGTGAGCTTCGAGGCGAAGTTGCCTAAAGGATGGGCATCGAAGGTGCAGGCCTCCTCGGTGCTGTGCAGGGTGGTGCCCACGCCTGTGTCGGTCATCAACTCGAGCAAGAGGGCATGAGGGCGGGTGCCGTTGATGATGTGGGCACGGAACACCCCCGCCGCCAACGCGGCTATGCAGGATTGGAGTTTCGGTATCATGCCTTTCGAGGCAGTCTCATCATCTATCATCTTCTGCGCCTCGAACAGCGTGAGGTTTGATATCAGGGTGTCCTTGTCGGAGAAATCCTCATAGAGGCCATCGACATCGGTGAGGAAGATTATCTTGTGTGCCCCGATGGCGGCTGCAATCTCACCTGCCACCAGATCGGCATTCACATTGAAGTAGCCCCCGTCTTCCCCCATGGCCAAGGATGCGACCACGGGTATGTAGTCGTCGGCTATCAGGTCCTCGAGATAGGGCGTGTTGATGCGGGAAACGATACCGACCCTGCCCAGGTCGGGGCTGAGCTGGTCGGCTATGATGGTGCCGGCGTCAGAGCCACTGACGCCCACCGCCAGGTTCCCGTGCACGTTCATGGTCTCGACCAGCTCTTGGTTCACCTTGCCCATCAGAACCATCTTCACCAGCTCCATCGCTTCTGGGCTGGTGACCCTCAACCCATCCTTGAACTCGACAGGCACGCCGAAGCGCTCCATGGCCTCGGTGATGGCCTTGCCGCCGCCATGCACGATGATGGGGTTCACCCCCATTATCTTGAGCAGCACGATGTCTCCCATGACGGCGGCCTTCAAGGCCTTGTCCTCCATGGCAGAGCCTCCGTATTTGATGACGACCGTCTTCCCGGTGATGTTCTTGAGCCAAGGGAAGGCTTCTACCAGCACTTTTGCTGTCTCGTCAGAGACTTCTTGTGGCCTGGTGTCCTTTGCGTACTTCATGATGCCTCCTTGCAGGCGTATCGATGTCTTGCAGGCGGGCCGTTGACCCTTTGCGTCCGGGCTTGCGGACGCCGTCAGAGGCGCCTAGGTTCGGTAGTCCCCGTTTATCTTCACGTAATCATAACTGAAGTCGCAGGTGAATATGGTGGTGCTTGCGCCCCCGGCACCCAGGTCCACCTCGATGGCGACATCAGGCGCCTCGAAGCGGCGTAAGGCCTCTTCCTCGTCAAAGGCGATGGCCAATCCGCCCCGGCAGACCGGGATGCCCATGAGGTCGATAGAGACGTCCTTCTGCTGGAAACGGGCGCCTGACTTCCCGATGGCCATAGCCACACGGCCCCAATTCGCATCGTGGCCGAAGATGGCTGTCTTCACCAAGGGCGAATTGGCTATAGCACGGGCAGCAAGGTCGGCATCGGCCTCGGTTTGGGCCCCTTCGACCTTCACGGTGACAAGCCGGGTGGCGCCTTCGCCATCGCGTGCTATCTGTAAGGCAAGGCCTATACAGACCTCTTTGAGCGCACGCACGAACTCAGCGAAGGCCGGCGATTCCCGGGTGAAGGCTGCGCATGACGGCAAACCGGCTGCCTGCCCGCTGGCCATAAGGAAGCAGCTGTCGTTGGTTGATGTGTCGGAATCAACGCTGACCTTGTTGAACGATACCGCGACCGCCTGGGTTAGGGCCTCATGGGCAAGCTCTGGCGACAAGGGGGCATCCGTGGTGATGGCCACGATAAGCGTGGCCATGTCGGGCATTATCATGCCTGCGCCCTTCGCCATCCCGCCGAGCGTGAAGGAACAGCCCGCAAAGGCGGGGTCGGCGCTGATGTAGCGCAGGGCGTATTCCTTCGGATGGGTGTCGGTGGTCATGATGGCCAAAGCAGCATCATGGCCGCCCCCCGTCGATGCCCGGTCAAGAAGCTGGGGCAGCCCTTCCTCGAAGGGTTCGGTGCCCAGCACGACCCCGATGACGCCGGTCGAGGCAAGCAGCACCTCATGGGTCTCGCAGCCGATCAAGCTTGCGGCCAGCCCTGCCGTGAAGCGGGCGGTCCGCAAGCCTGGTTCGCCGGTTGCCGCATTGGCATTGCCCGCATTGATGACGATGGCTTGGGCTAGACCGAAGGATTGCCCGGCAGCTGAAGGTGAGCCCGAGTAAATGCCCAGGTGTTTGCGGGAAAGGGCGACCGGTGCCGCTGAGAACTCGTTACGGGTGAACACCGCCGCCGTCGCGCAAGGCCGGTCGCTCAAGACAAGCGCACAATCCAGGCCGCCGTTCTTCTTGAAGCCCGCACCGATTCCCGCCGCCCGGAAGCCTTTTGCACTGGTCACGCCACCGCCTTCTACCTTGCTTCCTATGGCAGGGGGCAGGGGCGTGGCGGTCTGCCCGAGGCTGTCTGGGGGCAGGGGCGCGGCAGGCTGCCCGAGGCTGTCTGGGGGCTGGGGCGCGGCAGGCTGCCCGAGGCTGTCTGGCACCGGTGGTATAGGCGACTCCCCTGTCGCAGGGGGCAGGGGCGTGGCAGGCTGCCCGAGGCTGTCTGGGGGTGCCTCCCGCAAATCGCTTCCCTTATTCTCAGACATAGTAAGCCAACGCCTCCAAACCCCGTGCCTCGGGAAGGTCGAACACGATGTTCGCACACTGGACTGCCTGGCCTGCTGCGCCCTTGCACAGATTGTCAATGGCCGCGACCGCAATCAGGGTGCCGGTCTGCTCATGGAAGGCAAGGCCGATATGGGCGAAATTGGTGCCGGCCACATGCGCCGTCTTGGGCATCTGCGGGCAATCGAGAACCTGCACGAATCGGCTGTCGCGGTAGAAGTCCTTGTAGACCGCATGCATGGCCTCGAGCGTCCTGGGGGCGTCCGTGCCGCCTGGGACGCCCTTCCCCCCCGCACCCGTCTTGAGCGGAAGGTACACTGTTGCCAGAAGGCCACGGTTCAAGGGGGCAAGATGGGGCGTGAACACCAGGCCGTCCGCACTGTCCCATCCCGCAGTGCCCAGTATCTGCTCTATCTCGGGGGTATGCCGATGCCCGGCGACCGCGTAGGCTTCCAGGCTCTCATTCGCAAAACAGAAATGCGTGCGCTCGGTTGCAGCCTTTCCCGCGCCGGTCACACCCGATATGGCATCGATGACGACCGTTCCCTCCACCATGCCTGCCAAGATGGCGGGGTATGCCGCCAAAGACGATGCCGTGGGATAACAGCCAGCACAGGCCACCAGCACCGGGTCGCCTGCCATATGCGTGAGGCGCGCCTGGGCAAGGCCGGTGCGGAACAGCTCGGGCAGACCGAAGGCAGCCTGGGCTAAAAGCCCCGGAGAGGTGTGGCGAACGCCGTACCATGCCTCGTATACCTGGGGGTCCCTCAGGCGGTAGTCCGCCGAAAGATCGAACACGCTGACCCCTGCATCGATGAGCACAGGCACCAGGTCGAGCGCCTTCGTGTGCGGGACTGCCAGGAACACCCCCTCGCAATCGAGCAGGGCCCCGTCGTCATGAGGGGTGAAGGCAAGGCGCTCGCGGCCAGCGAGCGTTGGGTTGACCGCTGCCAAGGATGTCCCTGCCAGGGAATCCGAGGTGACGACCTCAAGGCTGAAATCGGGATGGCCGGCTATCAGCCGCACCAGTTCGGCGCCGACAAAGCCGGCAGCCCCCACAATACCTACCGAATAGCTCATCTCTGCTTCTTTCTGTGCGCGCCCCTCTCATACGCGGGCGATACCGGAAAACCCAAGGAATCAGGGGATTGCCTGGCCTTGGTTCGTCGTGTGAGTGTAGGTGGGAACCGCTTGCCCCAAAACCGCGATCGCCTCTTGATCGCTGTTCGCAAGGGAATCCCTCAACAGGTCGAGTTTCTGCACGACCTCATCATACCCGATTTCTGTCCCGGTCGAGATCATGATCGACGAGTTGTCGGTCGGAAGCGTGTTCTCGTCGTTCATGAGAAGCTCCTCGTACATCTTCTCGCCGGTGCGCAGCCCTATGAACTCTATCCTGATATCGACATCGGGCACCCTGCCCGAAAGCTGGATGAGGCTTTTCGCCAGGTCGAATATCTTGACCGGCTCGCCCATGTCAAGGATGAATATCTCACCGCCGTGAGCCATACCCCCCGCTTGGACGACCAGGCGGGCTGCTTCAGGGATGGTCATGAAGTAGCGCTCGATATCGGGATGCGTCACGGTGACTGGGCCGCCCATCGCTATCTGGCGTTTGAACACCGGGATGACGCTTCCTTCGCTTCCCAGGACATTGCCGAACCGGACCGCCGTGAACACGGTCTGCGAGGTCTGCGCGAGGTGTTGGACCACCATCTCTCCCATACGCTTGGTGGCGCCCATGACCGAAGTGGGGTTCACCGCCTTGTCGGTCGAGATGAAGATGAAGCGCGCCGCTCCATGCCGGTCGGCAGCCTGCACCGTGTTCAGGGTGCCGAACACGTTGTTCTGGATCGCCTCACGCGGGCAGGCCTCCATGAGCGGGACATGCTTATGCGCGGCGGCATGGAACACGACGCCCGGACGGTACCGCGCAAAGACCTCGTCGATGCGCCGCTCATCACACACGCTTCCTATCTCGACGACTATCTCGATGTCGTCATAATCGGCCTTCAATTCCTGTTCGAGCATGTAGGCATCGTTCTCGTAGATGTCGAACACCACGATCCGTGCAGGCGCGACCCGGCAGAGCTGACGGCACAGTTCGCTTCCGATAGAGCCGCCGCCGCCTGTCACCAGGATGGTCTGCCCGGCGATATAGCCTGAGACCACCCGCGTGTTCAGGACTATCTCTTCCCTGCCCAACAGGTCGGCCAGATCGACGTCGCGCAGGGTGACATCGCCTATCTCGTCAAGCGTGAGCTCGCGGATATTGGGCAGGGTGCGCAAGCGGCATTCCGTCTTGGTGCAGATGCCATAGATGCGCTTGCGTTCCTCGAGCGAGGCCGAAGGGATGGCCACGACTATCTGCTCGATCGCGTACTTATCGACCAGGTCGATGATGTTGTCGCTGGTTCCTTCGACCTTGATGCCATGGATGCGATGGCCACGCTTGGCTGGGTCGTCGTCGGTGGCCACCAGGGGGATGCCCGGCATGAGCGGATCCTTCGAGGCCATGCGATCGATGGTGAGCGACCCGGTCTCGCCCGCGCCCACGATAAGGGTGCGCGGACGTTCGGCATCATGGGCAGCCGAACGCAAGGCGCGGCGTTTGCGCGGGATGACGCGGTAGACCAAGCGGATCCCCCCGATGAGGAACACCAGCATGAAGGCAGCCACAAAATACACCCTGATAGGCAGGCGCACGTCGATTATCCAGAGGAAGATGGCGCCCGCCAAGGTCGAAAGCACGACAGCCATCACAATCTGGATGGCCTCATCGACCGAGGCATATTCCCACAGGTTGTTGTAAAGGCGGAAGAGCGCCAGAAGCCCGATGTTGAAAAGCGCCAGGATGCCTATCATGAAATAGATCTCGTTGTTGGCGAACATCTCTGCCAGGACATCGGTCAGAAGCGATGCCAGCCAATAGGCCCCATAGGTGGCCGCAATGTCGAAGAACAACAGAAGGCCTGTTCTTTTTGAGATCCTGATGCCCATTCTTGCTTTTCCGCAGCTTCCTTCTTGTCCGCAGTTTCCTGATAAACTTTGTGTTACCGATGTGTAAAGGGGTATTGTACACAATCCGTGGTACTATGGGATAGAAGGTGTTCAGTTTCAGGAGGCTGTTACATGAAGAAAACAGGACAACCCGCGCAAGAGGCTATGGCGGCCAGTGTGCCCCAGCCCATGCGTGAAGCGAATATAGCCGCCTTGGTCGCTTACTTCGAGAGCGGCATCAAGCCTGCCCGGGAAGACGCAGTGGCAGAGGCTGTGCACAAGAACGAGAGGCTTGGCATCGAACTTGAGCACATCATCGTGGAGAGCACCACCTTGGCACCCGTCTCCTATAGCGAAGAGAACGGCATCCTGTGGGTCCTCGAGCAATTCAGGGAAGATTACCCCGAGGCCTACCACGACATCGCAGGCGACCTTCTGGGGCTTTCACGCCCCGGCGCTGCCATAAGCCTCGAACCGGCCGCCCAGCTCGAGCTTTCTGCGGGGCCTTTTGCCAGCCTTGCGGAAGCGATGTCGTGCTACGAGGGGTTCGAGGCCAGACTCGCGCAGATACTGGCACAGGTGGGCAAACGCGTGGTGTTCACCGGCTACCACCCCACCGCCCGCATGCGCGACCTCGAGCTCATCCCGAAACGGCGCTACAAGTTCATGAACGCCTATCTGGGCGAGATAGGCGAGGCCGGCCCCTGCATGATGCTGGGCAGTGCCTCCACCCAGGTCTCCATTGACTACCATTCGGTAGAGGATTGCCTCTTGAAGCTCCGTGTTGCCTGCGCATTGGTGCCTATCCTGGCGCTCATCTGCGATAACTCGCCTATCTTTGAAGGCAGGCCACGAACCCACCACCTGGTGCGCACCAAGATATGGCAGGATTGCGACCCCGAACGCTGCGGCCTGGTCCCCGGAGTGATGGACCCGGGTTTCAGCCTGCGCCGTTATGCTGAGTACATCCTGGACACGCCTGCCATCCTGATTCCCTGCAAGAACAAGGAATGGTGCTACGCGGAAGAGGTCTTCGGCGAGCTGTATGCTGAGAAGGAAATGGACTCCCGGGCAATAGAGCACGCTGTGTCCATGTTCTTCAACGATGTGCGCCTGAAGACCTATATCGAGATACGTCCTGCCGATGCCATGCCCGTTCCCCATGTGATCGCTTATGCCGCCCTCATCAAGGGCCTCTTCTATGACCCCGAAAACCTTGCCCGTCTTGCTGAAGCCTTCATGCAGGTCAACGGCAAAGATGTCGAGGCTGCAAAGGTGTCGCTCATGAAAAGGGGCTACCATGCCGCCGTGTATGGGCGCCCTGTCGGCGAATGGGCAGACGAGCTTATGGAGATGGCCGCCTGCAGCCTTGGGGCAGAAGAGGCGCCTTACCTTGCCCCCCTGGCCGAACTGGTGGCCCGCCGCACCACCTTGGCCGAGCTCTGCCCCCTGGCCGATAGCGCAAGCCTGCCCGACAGCGCATAGCTTGCCTTCCCCCGTTGTTAACGACTCGCTTCGGCAGCCTAGGCAGCACGCTTGGGTTGCCCAGGCAGCACGCTTGGGCAACCGGGGTGGCACGCTTGGGTTGCCCAGGCAGCACGCTTGGGCAACCGGGACTGCCCTTTCGCCGCCCCGGCTGCCCGCATCATCTGTCCTCGTTAAGCCACTACCTCGACCAGGGTTATCTCGAAGTTCAGGGCTTGGCCGGCCAGTTCGTGGTTCATGTCCATCAAGACATACCCGTCGGCCTTCTCAACAACAAGCACCGGGATGGGCTGGCCTCCCGGCCCGCTCAGGTAGACACGCTCGCCGACAGGCAGGCTGTCCCCGTTAGGGATCTGGGTCAGGGGGATGCGCTGCTGGAGCTCCGGCCTTCTTTCGCCGTAGGCCTCGGCAGCAGGGATATGCACCTTCTTCGTCTCGCCGGGCGCCATTTCCTCGACCGCTGCATCGAATCCGGGTATCATCTGCCCCGCAGCGCAAACGAACTCTATCGGCTCGCCCCGGTCCAGGGAAGAATCGAACTTCGTGCCATCATCCAAGGTGCCGACATAATGTACCTTGAGACGTTTTCCTTTGTTGCTCATGACGTGTGCCTTTCTGGGTTGCTTGGTCCTGGTGCTTGTTGCTTGGTCCTGGGGGGTTTGAGCTGCGGCCTAGAGCCCCAAGACCTCCTTCTTCTTGATGTCGAACTCTTCTTGGGTAAGGATCCCTGAGTCAAGGAGCTCCTTGAGCTTCTTGACGGCCTCTATCTGCTCATCGACCGACATAGCAGGCACAGCTGTGGCTGCACCTGGTACGACGACAGGGCTTGCGGGCACAGCGGTGGCTGCACCTGGTACGACGACAGGACTTGCAGGGGCTGCAGGTGCTGTGGCTGCAAGGCCTGCCGTTTGCGGGCTCATGCCTTGAGCAAGGTTCATGCCGAATATCATGCCGCCACCATCGCCGAGGCCGTTTTCCTGGATGCCTTGGGCGATCTTTTGCTGTGCAGCGATGTCGGATGCCCTTTGTGAGGTCTCTTCGTAGGCCTTGAGATCCATTTTATTCTTTGAGTAGCTTTTGACCAGCTCTTTTGATTCGGGCGAGAACTCTATGTTCTCTATACCCACCCTGACTACCTCAAAGCCGAAGCGTTCCTTCCAGGTGCCGGCGTTTGATTCGGCGCTGGCCATCCTTGCCGCTATCTCGTTCGTCAGTGAGGGCAGCTGCGATATACGGTATTCCGATGACAACGAGTTCAGGGCGAAGATGAAGGTCTGGATGAACTCGGAAAGAATCTGTGCCCGTGCGCCCTTGTCATCAAAGGAATAGGAAAGGGTGTTCGCCGGGACGAAGTTCCTAATGAAGGTGACCACCTCGCTTATCTTAAGGGAGAAGGTCCCAAAGGCCAGGATCTCGAGGTCCGTCCCATAGAAGCGGTCGTGATACACCAATGGCCCGCGTGTGCCGAACTTGATGTCGCGGATCTCGCGCAGGTTCACAAAGGCTATCTGCTTGTAATCGGATGGTTGGCCTCCGAAGCCTACCCTTTCTATCACCTGGTTTATGATTGATGTTCCCAAGCCATCGCCATTGAACACAGTATCCTGCCCGCTCTGGTACACATAGCCGCCAGGCATGGTGATGATCTCCTCGATTCCGCCCTGGCTGAAGATGAAAGCAGCAGTGGACTCGGGGACGAATATCTTCGATCCGTTGGAGACCACGCCTTCAGACCCGTACAGGTTCGAGCCCCGCCCGTTATTGGTCTGCCGTAGCACGCCTGGGGATACCACCGTACGCTCGACAAAGGGGCCAGCAGTGACTATCTCCTTCCATTGGTCTGCGAAGGTGCCGCCCAGGGCTCCTGTGAATGCCGTTATCAAACCCATATGTTGTTCCTTTCCTCAGTCCATTGCGCCTGTCGTTCCCCCTTGGCCGCCGGGTAACAGACGCACACATCTTCTTCGCTGGCCTTCTTCGCTGGTCTTCTTCGCTGGTCATCTTCGTTGGTCTTCTCCATTGGCCTTCTTCGCTAGCCCATCCAAGAAGCATCGGTTGCGAGATCCCTTCTTTCTGTCGGCTACCTACCAGCTGGCTGCCCGTACGCCCGGCATCGTCTGCAACGATTTTTGGGGCGGCTTCTCAATGCTCGTCGTGGCGTCCTGGCTGTTGCCCTGGGTGCCAGTCGCGATGCTTTGGTTCACCACAGCAACCACAAAGCCCATCGTGATTATCACCTTGACTGCCTTTGGCCAAGTGGCGTACTTCCACATGAGGTAGAGCCCTACCGGAAAGAACAGGAACAACAATAAGACGATCCCTGCGGTCCTGTGGTACCACCTCTTGTTCATCTCTTTTTCTTCGGCGATCCACTTCGCCTCTTGTTCCTGGCGCCTTTGGGCGTCTTCCTTCCTCGCCCGTTCTTCTGACTCCAGCCGGATAAGCTCCAAAGGCACATCCAAAGGGCTCCCGCAATAGGGGCATTCGCGCGGCATTTCCGGCTCAAGGCTGGTGGATGCGCCGCATCCGGTGCATTTGACGATCACGGGGCGTTCTCTTTCTTTCTCTCTTTTGAATGCTGGGTGCTTTGCTTGCTTCCCCCTGTCAGCAAGCTTCTCTGTACCGGCTGGTCATGGTACAGTTTAAAGCTTTCTTAAAAACCTCTGGGCATCGTATGCGGATCATGCGGTGCCCGGAGGCCTTGGGTTTGGCAAAGCAGGTGCCTATCTTAGCACATCCGGAACCGGCCACCTGTGAACTTGGCCGGAAGAACACCCGAAGGGTGTACTGAAGGTTGCCACTCGCCCTGGCAACGGGGCAAGCAACAATGTGCCGGACATTGAGAAAGGGGTATCATGGCACAGACGAAAAACGATCGATCCTGATCTGCGACAAATACTACATGCTCAAGAGGCGCTATCAGGATCTATTGGTCAAGGCAGCTGCTCGGCTACCCTGAGCGTTGCCCCGCCACAGAAAGATTCTGTTGCGTGTCGCACAGGCACCAGCGTGTGCCAATCGAGGAACGGAAGCCTTGTGAGCTTTTCCGACGGCAGCTTTAGCGCAAGGCAGGCAGGGGGGAAGGTGTAGCGCCCTGCCTGCCTCGGCCAACTGAGGAATCCCGCTATCGGGAGGCCTTGCGGCTCCTTGCCCGATGGAGGGCGATCGCGGGGATGATAAGGCATACCATGGCCATGGTGCAGCCGACGGCCAGGGTGGCATCGCCGGTGGCCACGGTGCCGGGGCCCTTGCCGCTGCCCGAGCCGCCCGAGCCGGAGCCGGAGCCGTTTCCGCCCGAGCCGCCGCCGCCGTTGCCGCCCGAGCCGCCGCCGTTGCCGCCGCTGGCGACATCGACCGTCAGGTTAATCGGCGAGGCAGTGCCGTTGGTGTACACGGCGGTGTAGGAATAGCTGCCGTTGGCCAGGGTGTCAAGGTAGGCTTTGGACAGGGTTATCAGGGTGGACCCCGAATCCAAGGTGTAATTGCTGGCGGGAACGGTTATGCCGTCCAGGTGGAGCGCCACGAAATAGGCAAGGTCTGCGTTCACGCGGGCTGTTGCCGATTGCGCCTCCACACCGGTATAGGTGCCGAAGCCTGCAATCACGTCATAGGCGATGGGCGCGTTGCTCACATAGAAGCGCACCATGCCCGATGCCGGAGGTATGCTGGGGTCTGTGCTGATGGTGTAGGTGATGACCTGAGCGGCATCATACATGGCCACATCATCGCTGAGGTGCCCGACGATCTCTATGTCGGTATTGGGCACCCGGGAACCACTGGCCTTCTGGAAGGCCATCACCTGGGCGGCTGCTATCAGGTCCTCGTTCATGCCGTCAACCATGTCGTCAGAGACACGGCGGCCGTCCACGCCGAAGATGATATAGAGGGGGCTTTGCCCGATCACATTGCCGGCAGCCACATAGAAGCCCACTGTGGCGGAAGCCTTGGGCACCGACATGTCGCTTGTCACCGTGTAGGTGACCGTCTGCCTCGTGCCATAGTTGGCGGAGGACTTCGACAAGGCAGCTGGCGCGACGGCCAACGAAGAGGCGGGCACCACAGCACCCGTGGCCTTCACGTAGGCACGCACCTGCCCGGCAGCGACCAGGTCGGCATTGGCGGCATCGACATCTTCCACGCCTATGAACTGGGGCGTTGCGGCAAAGATGACATGGGTGGCGCTTTCGCCCACCAGGGCGCCTTCGTTCACAGTGAAATCGACCGAAGCGGATGCCTTGGGCACCGTGGCATCGCTTGTCACCGTATAGGTGACCGTTTGCTTCGCACCGAAGGCGGCTGGCGCCTTCGACAAGGCGGTCGGCGCGGCGACCAGCGAGGCGGCAGGAACCGGGGCGCCGGTCGCACGCACGTATGCCCGCACCTGTCCGGCAGCGACCAGGTCGGCATTGGCGGCATCGACATCGTCAACCCCGAGGAACTGCGGTGTTGTGGCGAAGATGATGTAGGCATCGTTGCCGCCGACAAGGGATCCGCCGCTCACGTAGAAGTCCACCGTTCCTGAAGCCTTGGGTGAAGAGGTATCGGCCGTTACCGTGTACCTGACCTGCTGCCTCACGCCGAAAACGCTGGGGTCTTTCGAGAGCGACGAAGGCTGGGCTGCAATGCCTGCGGCATCCACGGGGGTCCCTGTTGCCTTGTTGAAGGCATACACGTGCCCTGCGGCTGCCAGATCGGCGTTGGCAGCATCGACGGAGCTTGCCGCCAGGTACTGCGGCGAGGCGCCATAGATGATGTATTCGCTGTTCTCGCCCA
The DNA here is from genome assembly GCA_031256895.1 of Coriobacteriaceae bacterium. Classification (GTDB taxonomy): domain Bacteria; phylum Actinomycetota; class Coriobacteriia; order Coriobacteriales; family Eggerthellaceae; genus WRIS01. The sequence goes on along the minus strand of JAIRPR010000038.1, from coordinate 156 downwards.
CGACGGCCCCGGCAAAGACATAGAAGTCCACCGTGGCGGAGGCCTTGGGCGTGGCGGTGTCGGTGCTTATGGTGTAGGTGACCTGTTGCTTGGCGCCGAAGTCGGCAGGTGCCTTGGACAGGGCGGTGGGCGTTGCCACCAGCGCGGCGGCAGGAA
>JAIRPR010000120.1 GCA_031256895.1 Coriobacteriaceae bacterium | reverse complement strand
GGGTTATTAAGGCCGCCCCTTGCCTGGTTTACCAAGTTTCGCACCTTATCGACAAAAGCCGATGCCTTCTCCATCAAGAGGAAGCGGCCCAACTGCCTCACACCGCCAGCCCCCGCTTTGGCTGTGAGCACCTTGATATCCTCGTAGCGCAGCCACTCCTTGTATTCCGGCCTTATTGCAAAGTTATTCGCGTTCGTCTTGAGCAGTGCGCATATATCGCCGGGATAAGAGATGTCGAAGAACTCGGTATCCAGGTTTATCCTGCTTATCTCTGTGGTTTCGGCGTTCGCATTCTCTATGCCGGTCCTATCGGTATCCAACGCCAGGAACTTTATGTGTGCATAGGTGGGAACGGCAGCATCGGGATTGTCGGGCTTCATGCGGTTGTATACCTTCGTCTTCAGGTTCTTCAAGCAGTCAACGCCGGTTCCCCCCAAGCCTATGGCAATCACCGCACAGTTGTCCTGATTGAATTGCTGGGCTATGTCGATGATGCCGCCTTCGCAGTTCAGTAAGAGCTTTTGATACATTGCATGTCCTTTCCTTGTGGTTACTTCGTAGGTTCCCGGTAAGTCCGGTCCGGTGGTTGATGGGTCGATGCTTGCTGATGGAGCAACCTGTTAAAAGTACGCAGAGTTGTTGTTGAGACGGCTCACGAACTTGACGCGGATACCCCGTTGCCCGTGCTCTTCTTTGGTTATGGTGACATCGTAGCCGTTGCCCTCGACAAGGAATTTCTTGTCATGCCTTCCATCACCATACATCTTCGTATCGGTACACAGGAACACATGGTTCTTGCCACTTGCCTGGAAATAGCATTTCGAGGTGTTGATGCCAGGGTCCTTCAAGTTGAACGCAGAAAGCTTGATACGTCCACGCCCTTTTTCGCGGCGCACCTCTTCATAGTAGTTGCCTTGCTCGTCGAACTGGGTCACATAGCAAGAGCCCATGAAGCGCTTGTTCAATGCCCGCCACAGGATGAAACCGATGATGGCAAGTGCTAGCAAGATGCCTCCGACCAGGAGCAATACGCCGATAAGGCCTACATTGACCGTACTCACCGTGACCTTGAAGGTGCAATAAGCCCCGTCGCTGTCATAAGCCCTGATGACAAAAGAGCCTTTGGTCAAGCTGTAAGCCATCATCGTAAGGCCCTGACCTTCTAACTTGTATTCATCTTCCAAGAATGCGCTGGTCTCGACCTCGTAGCGCAGGACGGGATCCTGGGCATCGATGGCACAAGGGGAAAGGTCGAAGGTCGACTGGTTGTCAAGGAAGGGCCAGATGAGCACCGTTTCATCAAGGTCCTTTTGCGCCACCGGCGGGGTGTTCTCGATGTTCAGCATGATGCTTCCCGTATGAAGGTCGTAATCCTGCCCGCTTATGTCTGCCCGCACCGTATAGGTGCCGCTTTGAATGGGGGTGAACAGGTACTCGAAGCCTTCGTTCCCCAGGACCATGTCGAAGGCCTCAGAGCCCCCCTTGCCGTCATCTATGGTCAGGCGGGCTTTGAATCCTTCATATTGTGCGGCTGAGACTGCCTGGCCGCCTTCGGTCAGGTATGCGGCTATGGTGATTCCTTCGTTGGCCATATAGAATTCCTGAGCGGGGATTGCCTTGATGCCTTGCGATATGTTCGTGTTATACACGATGTTTATCTGCACCGCATCGCCCGGTATCCCCCGCACCGTATAACCCCATGTCCCCGGTGCCGGCCCGACCACCTTTATCACGTTAAAGGTGTCAGAAGAATAGGTGGAAGCGGCAAGGGCTTCCTTATTTGAGGTCATCCCTGAAGGATCGGTCAAAGAATAATCGCTCGACTTGCCGGATAACACGATGTTCACTTCCTCGACCCCCACCGAAGGTATCTCGAAGACGTCGTTCACCTCGCCCGAGTCAGGGAAGGTCTTGATATCGCCCATGTCCTGGCGCGATGAGAAGATGAGCGTGTAATACATGCTGAAAACCGCTGGCAGGTCTGCGGCGCTCCTCACCTCTCTGAACTCGCCGCCGGTAGCTTGCGCCACCTGAGCAAGCTCGGTGGTGTTCGCGTTTCCATCGGCGTTCAGGATAACCGTGTAGATCCTATACCCCCGGTTGAATGCGGCATCTATGGCATCAGCCTTTTGTGCGAGCGAGGTGTCTATCTCGCTCTTGCTGGCCATATCGGTATTGCCGTCGCTCAAGACCAGGATGATGGAAGGCAGGTCGGGGTTCCTGTTGCTGTCAAGCATCTCGACCGCTGTCTGCAAGCCCAGCCCTATGTTGGTATAGCCGTTGGCTGGAATGTTGCTCACGTTCGAGATTATCTGGCGCTTGTCTGCTATCCCGTTCGCATCAGACAGCTCCTGCCTGAAGGCGATATCGTTGTTGAACACAACGGTGCCTACGCGGTTGCCGCTTTCGGCGAGCAGGGCGACGAATTCCCCTATTGCCTCAAAGCGCAGACCGTTCGCATCAGTGCTTGCCATGGATCCGCTCGTGTCGGTGACCAGCACGATATTGTACCGGTTGAAGGAAAGCCTGTTCGATGCCTCGCTGCCGGTATCTCCTGTTGCGTCTTCGGCATAAGCACCCGTTTGTGCACCGAGTGGCATAGCCAACAACAAAGAGACGCTGAGAGCGACAAGGAATCGTCTGATTGGTTTCATGGTAACCTCCTTATAGGGGAACTCTGAGGACATGCCTTTTTGACAGCCGGGTGAGGGGTAGCTGGGTGAGGTGCGATCCAGCGGGGAGCTATAGGGTGTGGGGCTGCCGGGTGAGGGGTGGCGGAGCTGATGACTGTCTGGTGTAAGACGGCAGCGCGGCGGACAGCCGGGTAGAGGACGGCAGCGCGGCGGACAGCGAGATGCCTTGAATCTGCACCTGGGGAAATTGCAAGGTACACACAGGGTGATTCGTGTTGATCCCTTTGCCTCAAAGAGGCTGGGCCTAAACCCTGTCTCGGTTTTTTACCTGATGGCACCTTGTCCATCAAGAATGGACAATCATTCTCTTGTGCAGGCAGGAGGTATTGAGGTTTGATACAGGGTTTCTCTGAAGAGGTTAAAGAGAAAATGCCGCAGCGGATTCTCTCAGAGAGAGAGAGAGAGAGAGCAATTCTGTAGACAGGAACACGGATGAAGGGCAGATGAGCGGAGTACGCCTATAAGCATCTAGCAAGCTTGTGACATCATGGCATGGACTATCGTAGAATGACATGTTCTTCCTGTTTCATTTCACATAAGGGAACCGCTTGACGTACTATACGATTTCTCACCGCAGCAGAAATGGTAACCGAACGGTAAGAAAATTTCAACAAGAAAAATCTGTGTGCCCTCTATCGTGCATTAATAGTGCTCAAACGGCGTAAGCGTTTCACTCAGACATCGGGGCAAACTGCTCACACCCCAATCCATCATTGAATATCAGAACCAACATGTCACAGATCGACTCCTTGTCACGTTTTTACCCTGATGTTCCTTCTTATTGCTTGGAGGTAGAACGGTCACCCCGAACGGCTGTGGAACTGGTGGCGGTGCGACGGGTCCGGCGGCGGCATGGTGTCCGTGCCGTTCAGACCCCTCATACAATATGAGCCCAGCCATGATGCTTTGAATGGATGTGGAAATTCAATCCGTGGGATTGAGTTGGTTTTCCACCTCCCAAGCTGCACTGCGGTATCCCTGTAAGGAAGTCGTGAGGAATAGTGGTAATCCCCGTTGGTTTTCTGGAAGGAATGAGGCTTGCTGCTCTGCTACACTGTTCAACACGGAACGCCGATGTGGCCATAAGGACAGATCGCCCCTTTCCACTTTTATATCCGGATTTAAAAGAAAAGGGAGCGTGGTTCCATGGAAGACTATCTGTTCTGGGTACCTCTTGTAAGGTT
>JAIRPR010000085.1 GCA_031256895.1 Coriobacteriaceae bacterium | reverse complement strand
GGGGCGGTTCCTGCAAAGGGGCCGCACTTTTCGTGAGGGGAAGCCTTCGCGAATGGGCTAGCCGGTATGACAGGCACGACAGGAAGGAAGAAAGGCATGGCGCAGACACGGGGCTTTGTCAAAGGTTTGTCGCTGCGGCGCATCACGGGCTTCGCATGCAACCAGGGCTTCGTCTTCTTCTTGTTCTATATGGGCTTGAACCGGGAAGCCCGCTATGGTGTCTTTTCCTTTGAGCGCATCGACCTGATAGGGGCGCTGTTCTTCATGCTGCTTGCCTTCCTGGTGCTTCGGGCAGCCCCGTCAAGGATGAGAACAGCCCTGCTTGCTCGCCCCTTCATCTTGCTTTGTGCCCTTATGCTGGCTATGGGTTCATTGATCCCCTATTTCTTTGAGCAGGTGCCCGGTGCATGGCTGCTGGTCGAAAGCGTGTTGACCGGCTTGCCGTGTGCTTGTCTTCTGGCAGCATGGGGGCGCGCTTTCGATGAGGCATCGACCACCCAGGCAGTCCCTGAGGTGTTCTTCGCATCCTTCCTCGGTGCCTTGTTCGGGCTGTTGGTCTTCTTCATACCCATCTCAAAGGCAGACTTGGCCTTTCGCGTTCTTCCTTTCGTGAGCGCCATTGCCCTTATGGGTGCCGTCAAGCCATCCGAAGCCATGGCAAGTACACATCTGCCTGGTACATCTGCGCTCTTGGACAGGGATGATTCTCGCGAGACCGCCTTGCTTTCCGTGAAGATCCTGGTTGGCACCCTCTTGTTCGGCATGGCGGCCGGCTTCATGGAGACCTTCAACACAGACCCTGGCATGGCTGCCATGCCGAACTATGCGATAGCGCTCCTTTTGTTCGCCGCCTTTGCGGCTGGGACCTTATCCCTTCTGTTCGTAGACGGCCTCAAGAAGGGAGTAGCGCTCAACCGGGCATACCGCGTTGCCGTGTTCGTGATGCTCATGGGCTTCCTTACGGTCCCTGCGCCGTTCTTTGTCGGATCGCTGGTGTCAGGGGAGGCTGTCGTGCTTGCAGGTTATCTGGGCTTGAGCGCGGTCCTGATATCCTTGTTCCTGGTGTTGGCGGCATTGACCAGGACCAGCGTGCTGGCCTCCTTCTCCCGCGGCTTTGCAGCGCTCTTCGGAGGGGAACTGGTGGGCGTCGTGTTGGCCAATGCCTGTAATACCGCCCAGCCTGGCATGGTCACCCCCTATTTTGTGGTGGTGTTCGCGGGTTTGTTGGTCTTGTTCTCCTATGTGTTCCTGTTCACCGAGCGCGATTTCGACAGCCTGTCGAAGCTTGTGACCCATACCGACGATTTCGAGCTGCGCTGCCAGGCTATCATCGGTGGCTTTGGCCTTTCTGGGCGCGAAGCCGAGGTCCTGCCCTTCATCCTCAAGGGAAGGACCTCAGAGCGCATTGCCCAAGAGCTCTATATCACCAAGAGCACGGTGGACACCCATCTTCGCCGCATCTATGCCAAGGCGGGGGTGCACAGCCGCCAAGACCTCATCGACTTGAGCGAACAGCTTGGCAACCTGCACGAAGGCTGACGAAGGCACAGCAGCCAGCGGCTGGCTTTGGAAAGCTGGGACGCAACAGCGCCCAAGGCACAGACACGCATGGGCTAACCACAGCAGCCAGCGGCTGGCTTTGGAAAACTGGTCAGCCGCTGGCTGCACGGGGCAACTGGCACGTCCGCCCGGTTCTGCGAGGGAGCGGTCAGCCGGTGATAAGGGGTTCTTACTTTCCCAACATGTTCAAGACCGCGTGTCGGGCTTGTGTCATGGTGCGGCCGCTGGCCACGCCTATCAAAAGCTCGGGGTAGTTGTTCGCAAAGAACCCGCCGGAGACATTCCCTGCTGCCCAGAGGCCGGGTATCGCCTTGTCCTGGCCGTCGATGACGGCGCAATCGGCATTGATGAGCAGGCCGTCAAGCGAACAGAGGCTCTGGGCTCCTTGCCTGACTCCGAAGAACGGCGGGGTCTTCAAGGCGATGAGGTCCTTCGCAGGCTTCCCGAAATCACTGTCCTGACCTGCTTCAGCAAGCTTGTTGTAGCGATCGACCGTTGCCGCAAGGGCAGCGGGCGGCAGACCCAGCTTCTCAGCCAGCTCCTCCACCGTGTCTGCCTGTTGGATGTACCCCTTCTCCATAAGCCCGCCGTTCATGCCTTCTATCATAGGGAAGAGGAAGCTTTGGGTCATGCCCTCAGTCGGGCTTTTGTCGATGCGCGAACAGCCCAGGGTGTGGAACTCCGTGATGTTCTGCTGCCAGTTCGCATCCCAAATGGGACACCAGATGCCTCCCTTACTCAAGCTGATTGCGTGGATGGGGAAGTCGTATGGTGCGGCTTCGTTGCAGAAGCGTTCGCCTTCCAGATCCACCTTCAGCCAGGGCTGGCTGCCCATCCAGAACATGTCGCCTTCCGGGGCGGGCAGTCCGGCCAATCCGTCGGGGGGAAGGCAACCGCGATCGAACAGCATGTATGCCGTTGATGCATCCTTGCGTCCGCCAGCCCAGATTCCCGCCTGGATGCCTTCGCCGATATTCTGGGGATACCCGTTGTCAAGGCAGATGGAGCCATAGGTCATCGGTTGAAGGGCGGCTATCAGGTCATGATTGCCCTCATATCCCCCCGTAGCCAAAAGCACGCCTTTGCTGGCGTTGATGCGGATGTGGCCTTCCTTGGACTTAGCCACAGCCCCGGTGACCCTTCCTTCCTCGACGATGCACTGCACCAACGCGGTATTGAAGCGGAACTCTGCACCAAATTCTTCAGCGAGCTCGGCTAAAGCCTCCAATGAATCGTTCTCTTCGTGGTCCTTGGGCATACCGCTGGCAATCATGCTGGGCGTTTGGATGAAGGTCTGGATGGGGTACACAGGGTAGATGTCATGATAACCGTCCCCGACATCGGTCTCGGCAACGAGGGAAAAGCCCTTTGGTTCCAGGTGCCCCATCACCCAATCCAGGGTTTCGCCACTTTCATCTGCCCACATCTTGATCAAGCGCTGATCTGCACGATAGCTGGCATAACGCATCAACTCCTTGGTGACTGCCAGGGGGTCTATCGTGCAGCCTGCCTCCTTCTGGCATCGGGCACCCACAACGCCGAGGTATTCGCGCATCAGCCCTATGGTCGGCGATTTTTCAACGACGAGCGTCTTTGCCTTTGCCTCTGCCGCCGCAAGGGCTGCTATGACCC
>JAIRPR010000077.1 GCA_031256895.1 Coriobacteriaceae bacterium | reverse complement strand
CACCCGTACCCCGCCAAACAGGCAGATGCTATGGACGAATGAAGGAAGCAGGGGCCCGCATTCACCGAAGAGCCAGCCTACGGGCATCCTTTCCCGTGTCGTTGCTGCCATTCTTTCAGCACTAGGGTTCGTCTTCCGTGCCATCCGAAGATGCCTTGCTGCTTTTGTCCGCTTGCTGCGCCGTTCGCGCATTGCCTTGGCTGCAAGCGTCATCTTGGCCTTGGCCTTGTTGGGAGGCGTGGTTGATTTCGGCATGAATTGGGGAAGGATATACCCCGGCATCAAGATAGGCGAGGTCGATGTGGGCGGGAAATCCACAGAAGAGGCTGCCGCCCAGCTCGAGGCTTACTATGGGCAGCGTCTGGCTGCCGCAGAAGTGAACGTGTTCGCGAACGAGGAAGCAGCAAGGGATCCGGAAAGCGCATTCGCGCAAAGCCAAGACGAGGAGTTCGCCGAACAGCATTCTGTGGAGGAGACCCAGAGGAACAAAGTGGCCTGGAAGGCCGATGCGGCGATCCTGGGCGCCCGGTTGGACACCAAAGCCATGCTTGACGAAGCCTTGGCCTATGGCCGCGAGCAGGGAGGGGTGTTCAATCGGATTCAGGCGCTTTTGTCCGGCCATACCGTGGCTCCGTCCTTGGCTTTCGATGGGTTCGCACTGGAAGCCTTTGCAAAAGAGATCGATGCGAGCATCGGAAACCCGCGGGTGAACTTCGACATCAGGATTGTCGAGGGCGAGGCTGCGGTCACCGAAGGGCACGATGGCATGATGGTCGATAGGAAAGGGCTTGCTCAGGAGCTCAGCAATGCCTTTTTGGGGCTTGAGGGCGAGAAGGGGACTAGCGCCATCGGTTCCTCGGCCAACGCCGCTTCCACCTTGTCTGCCAGCGTGGTTGGAGGCTCTGACGACGACAGCACCAAGACCGTCCCCTTTTTCATCGCGCACGCTGAATATGCGCCGCTGCAGATCACCCGCGAGACTGCCCAGCAGACCTGCGACCGGGTGAACGCCTCATTGAGTCAGGGGGCCCAATTCGTCCATGGTAGCCTGGTCTGGACGGCAAAGGCACGAGATTTGGGAAACTGGGTTCGGACCCAGGCTGAGGAAGTCGAGGGGAAGTGGGTGTTGCGGGCATACCTCGACTACGATTCTGCCAAGGGAAGCCTGCTCAGCCATTTGAAGGCAAGCTTTGACGGCAATGATGTCAGGATCCGGTTCACCGTAGAGAACGGTGCGCCCATAGTGTCATCCGGAAGCACGGGAGTATACCCGCTTCTTTCCGAAGCCTTGGACTCGCTTGATGCGATTCTGTTCAAGGGCACCGCAGCGCCCCAACAGCAACCAGTCATACAAGTCGGCTCTGCGCCGGTGCCGGCGCGGATCGGCTTGGAGGATGCCATCAACAAAGGCGTCGTGTCGCGCATCTCTTCCTTCACGACCGAATACACCAGCAATGTGGAGAACCGCAACCACAACATCCATCTGGTAGCCGACCTCATCAGCAATTCGGTCATACCGGCCGATGGCGGCATCTGGTCCTTCAATGGCACGGCGGGCAATTGCAATGAGGAGGCAGGCTTCAAAGGGGCTGGCTCCATCATCGACGGGGAACTGGTCGATGAGATCGGAGGCGGGATATGCCAGGTCGCGACAACCGTGTTCAATGCGGTCTATGATGCCGGTTACCCGGTCACGCAACGCCACAACCACACTTTGTACATTGCCAGCTACCCGGAAGGGCGCGATGCCGCCGTGAGTTGGCCGGATCTTGATTTGAAGTGGAAAAACGATACCAGCTCTGATATCCTTATGGTGACAAGCTATACTGATTCAAGCATCACCGTTACCCTGTACGGGATCAGCCCCGGTTATATGGTCAGCACCGAGACAGGGGAATGGCAGGAAGGCGAGAAGTTCAAGACCACCACCCTGACCGACGAGGGCTTGGCACCGGGATACAGCTACATCAAGACACCCGGCGAGAACGGGTCGCGTATTAACGTGGTGCGTACGGTAAAGGACCCTTATGGAAACATTCTTCATGAGGATCTGTTCGTTTCCAGTTATGACCCAAAGAACGAGGTCAAGATTGAAGGGCCTAAGGCAGGCACGGGCGCGGAAGGCGAGGATTGAGTCTCAGGCTTCATGTCAGGGCACCAGGCTTGTGCAGCACAGAGAGACTTGACGATTCTGCGGCGCTCGTGAAGCCCTCTGCAGAAGCAGGCGTGCATCAAGCTAGCGCCAACAGTCAAAGGACATGCGGCATGAAAGATGATCGCAGGTTCGTGGCAACTGGACCCCTTGGGAGCTGAGACTGTGGCGAACAAGGAGCACATGACAGCAAGACGGCAACAAGGCAACAGCAAGACGGCAGCAAGACGGCAGGACAAACACAACAGGCGTGCGGCCTGTTAAGGAAAGCTGACAGGATAGGACCGGATAGGAGCGAGGAAGAATGTCTTCATATTACCAACCCGAGATTGAGACCATGCCACGCGATGGGCTTCAAGCGCTCCAATTGGAACGCTTGAAGGCGTTGGTGGCTTACGTGTACGAACGCATTCCCTTCTATCGGGAAGCGTTCGATGCGGCAGGGGTGAAGCCCTCCGACATCAATGCGCTTGACGACCTTTCCAAGCTGCCCTTCACGGCAAAACAAGACCTCCGGGACGCTTACCCTTTCAAGATGTTCGCAGTAGGACGCGACGATGTCGTGCGCATCCACGCATCCTCGGGCACGACCGGCAATGCCACGGTGGTGGGTTACACGCAAAACGACCTCAAGAACTGGGGGGATTGTTTCGGACGGTTCCTGGTGGCCGCAGGGGCCACCACTGAGAGCGTGGTGCAGGTAGCCTATGGCTACGGCCTTTTCACCGGTGGCCTGGGAGCACACCAGGGTGCCGAGGCCGTAGGCTGCACCGTTGTGCCCATGTCTTCAGGCAACACGAAGCGCCAAGTGCAGTTCATGAAGGATTTTGATACCGATATCCTTTGCTGCACGCCCTCTTATGCGCTCTTGATAGCAGATACCGCCCTTGAAGAGGGCTTCACCCCAGCCACCGACTTCAAGATATCCGCGGCTGTACTGGGCGCAGAGCCTTGCTCCGAAGGCATGAGACAGGAGATTCAAACGAAGCTGGGCCTCAAGATGCTCGACATCTATGGCCTTTCCGAGGTCATGGGGCCAGGAGTCGCCTGTGAGTGTGGTTGCCAGAAAGGCCTGCATGTATGTGAGGATCACTTCATCGTCGAGATAGTGGATCCCGACACTCTGGAGCCGGTACCTGATGGCACTTGGGGCGAGGCCGTGTTCACCACGCTGACCAAAGAATGTTCGCCTTTGATCCGTTACCGCACCCGTGACATCACCCGCATCATCGAGGGAACGTGTGAATGTGGACGAAGCTTCCGTCGCATAGACCGTATCACCGGCCGAACCGATGATATGCTGATCATCCGCGGGGTGAATGTGTTCCCCTCGCAGATAGAGGAGGTCATCACCAAATTCGATGAGATAACCGCCCAATACCAAATCGTCTTGAGCAGCAAAGGCCCGCTCGACCATGTGGAGCTCCTGGTCGAGACGGTCCCCGAATACCCCTTCGATGAAGTGAGGCGGCTCGAGGCGCTGCGCAAGCGCCTTGCTGCCGAGCTGAAGAGCAACCTGCAAGTATCCATCGAGGTGAGGATAGTAGAGCCGAAAACCATCGTCCGGAGCGAAGGCAAGGCAAAACGTATCCTTGACCTGCGAGAAAGGGGCTAACCCATGATATCTCAGCTGACGGTGTTCATTGAGAACCAAAAAGGCCATCTGGCAAAGGTGTGCCGAACCGTGGCAGATGCCAACATCAATATGCGCGCACTCTTCCTGGCTGACACCGAGGATTTCGGAATCGCCCGCATCTTCTGCGACAGGCCGGCCGATGCAGCGCTTGCGTTGAAGGACGCCGGATACCGGGCAAAGGTCATTGACGTGTTGGGTGTGAGGGTGCCGGACAGGGAAGGCGGCCTGGCAGAGCTCCTCGAGCTGTTGGACAAGCACGGTGTGAACGTGGAATACGGCTACTGCTTCTCTCTGGAACGGGATTATGCCATCGATGTGCTGAAGATTGATGATGAGTCCGTTGAGGCCACCTTGATTGAGGCCGGTTATTCCCTGGTGAGCGATGAAGAGCTCTATCAGGCTTAGGGGGCAAGGATCACCGATGGGCAAGACGACCCCAGTGCATAAGCCTTCGAGGCCGCTCTGCCTTCTGCTGCGAACACGCAACAAGCAGGGCGTTGACACTGGTGTTCGGGCCCGGCACGGTCATCAAGTGAGGAAGTTCCTCACCCTGCTGCTGTGTGCATCCTTGATACTGGGGGTTCCGGGTACCCGTGAGGCGTTCGCCGATGTACGCAAGGCAGATATCGTATTGGGGACAAGCGTTGATTCGCGTGGCCTTTCACTTGCCCAATGCCCCAGCATAGAAGCCCAGTACGCTATTGTGATGGATAGTGAAGGGAAGGTCTATTTCGACCGCAACGCCTATGCCCCTATCCAGATTGCCTCGATAACCAAGATCATGACCGCCTTGGTGGCACTCGAGAACTCGACCAGCGAGACTGTTGTCGTGGTGAGCGAGCGTGCTGCCTCTATCGGGGAGAGCTCTGCCTCATTGCAGGAAGGCGATGTTTTGAGCTTCGATGCTGCCCTGAAAGGCCTCATGCTCTCATCAGGCAATGATGCTGCCGTGGCCATTGCGGAATGCGTGGGGGAGAGGCTGTCGGGGGGGACTGCCAAAGGCCTTGCTGCCGAGAAGGTATTCGTTGAACGCATGAATGCCAAAGCGGCGGAAATGGGCCTGACCGACACCGTGTTTCGCAACCCCCATGGACTCGATGATGGAGAATACGAAGGAGACCAACATAGCTGTGCCTCCGATGTGGCCTTGATGGCACGGGCGGCTATGCAATACGAGAGCTTCCGCACCGTGGTCGGGACTGCTGTGGCCAGCATAACGGTGACCCATGCCGACAACTCACAAGAGGCTTTCGAGCTTATCAGCACCGACTGGCTCTTAGGGCAATACGAAGGCGCTTGCGGCATTAAGACAGGGTTCACTGACGCAGCAGGCTACTGCTTCGCAGGAGCGGTGAACCGCGGGGGGGATTACCTGTATGCCGTTGCCCTGAAGTCGACAGACGAGGAGAGCCGCTTTGCCGACACGGCGACACTCTTCGATTGGTACTATGCCCATCAGGTCGATTATGCTCTGGCTCACAGCGACCATACCACCACGAGGGAATACCAAGGGCAGGTAGAAAACGTGCCACTGGTAGCCGAGGTCGCCCATACCGGTTGGATAGACAAACGGGTCAAGGCGACCTTGGCCGACCCTGCCCAGGAGATAGCCATTTTCGACCTGAACGGCAATATCAACCAAACGATACAATACAAGGAACTGACGGGGGACATCCGCACCGGCGATGTAGTGGGTTCCATCACCTTCAAACAACGCAACGACCTGTTGCTCACCGTGGATATTGTAGCCTGCGAGGACTTGCGCGCCCCTGACTTCTTCCAGGGCATCGGCATCTGGTGGGACCGCTTCTTCAGGGGCTTCTCGGGGCAGCCTCAGGTTGCAGAGAGCGTACTGATCAACCAGACGCCTTTGGTTGACGATAGGACAAGGGGCAACTGATGGCAAGCGCAAGCAGGAAGAGAAGGCGTCCTTCGAGGCCTCGGTGGTGTTCGTGGCCTTTGAACCAGGAGGATTCTTGGTACCAGGGGGTAGCCGAGACTGCGCTGTCCGAAGCGGCAACAGCTGCCCCATGGCACCACGATTCCCCGAGAAATGCGAGGTAACATATGAAAGAGTCATGCCCGGTCTGCAATTCTGAGGTCAGCAAGGACGACCCCGTCTGTCCACAGTGCGGCTTCAAGCTTCTCGGATCGACCCAAAGCTTCAAGCCATTGCCCCTCACGGTTGATGAGTTCAGCCATAAGCAGCAGCAGCCTGCCACAACGGCCAGCCTTCGCGTGATCCGTGGCCCACAGATAGAAATGGTCTTTGCGCTCAAGGACGAGTCATATGTCATTGGCAGAAGCCCTCAGCGCGAGATTTTCTTGAACGATATGACCGTTTCCCGCAGCCATGCCCGGATAGATCGGACAGCAAACGGATACCGGATCAGCGATCTGAACTCCTTTAATGGGGTCTGGATCAACAACAAGAGCATTGATGAGGCCATGCTTGGTTCGGGGGACATCATCCAAATCGGGGCGTTCTGCCTGTTGTATCAGGAATCCCCGCAGCCTAAGCAACTATCCTGAGAGAAACGGGAACGTGCACAATATGAGTGAGAGACAAGCGATGATATTATTATCGGGAAACGAGGCTATCGCCCAAGGCTCATGGGAAGCAGGCGCCCACATCGGCACTGGTTATCCCGGTACGCCATCAACTGAGGCCATGGAGTGCTTCGCAGCGAAGCACGACGTCTACGCGCAATGGTGCCCCAATGAGAAGGTCGCCCTTGAGGTCGCCTTGGGGGCTTCGGCGGCGGGTGCTCGGGTGCTGGTCACCATGAAACATGTCGGTGTGAACGTGGCAGCAGACCCCTTGTTCACCGCTGCTTATACCGGTGTCGGAGGCGGTATGCTCATCATGGCAGCTGATGACCCAGGCATGCATTCCTCTCAGAATGAACAAGACTCACGCTTCTATGCATGTTCTGCCCGGTTGCCGATGTTCGAGCCCGCAGACTCCCAGGAGGCTTTGGACTTCACCCGTGCTGCCTTCGGGCTTTCAGAACGCTTCGATCTGCCTTTTATGATACGTTCCACCGTTCGTGTGTCGCACACCCTGACCCTTGTCAGAACAGGGGAGAGGGAACCCGTAGCAATTCGTGACTATACGACCGATCCTGCGAAGTGGGTCATGATGCCTGCCTATGCCAAGCCGCGACGCACAGACCTGGACAGGCGTGTGGCCTTGCTTTCTGAATGGGTGGAAGAATGTCCTTTCAACCGGGTGGAGCCTCCTGTGACAGGAGAAAGAACGGCCAAGGCTGGGTGCCATGATCCATTGGAGGCATATGGGGGGTCGGTGCCTGTGGCTATGACCGATGCCCCCGGCAATGCTGCAGGGGCGCTGACCCGCGAGAAACATGCTGTAGGCATTATCTGTTCTGGAGCAGTCTATCAGCATGTGCGCGAGGCCATACCTGAAGCGACGATATTCAAGCTGGGTGTCGTGTGGCCACTTCCCCAGGAGGCCTTGAAAGGCTTTGCTGCCTCGGTCGGGCGCCTCTTTGTGGTTGATGAGGCATCGGACTACCTTTCCTCCCAGGTGGGTGCTCTGGGTATCGAATTGGAGAGGACTCCATTCCCCCTCACTTCATCCGGAGAGCTGACGCCTCGGTTGATAGCCCAGGCATTCGGAAAAGCCTCGGCACCGCATCGTGATGCACCGATCAGCCTGCCGGGAAGGCCGCCTGCGCTTTGCCCTGGCTGCCCACACCGCCTGGTGTTCAAGGAACTGGCACGCATGAAGGCCATTGTGTGCGGCGATATAGGCTGCTATACCCTGGGTGCGCTGCCGCCGCTTTCAGCTATGGACACCTGTGTCGACATGGGGGCCTCCATTTCCATGGCGCATGGCTTCGGTTTGGCATCATCTTTGCGCAAAGTCGCTCCAAACCGTCCGGTTGTAGCCGTCATCGGGGATTCCACCTTTGCACATTCGGGTATCAGTTCGCTTATGAACACCATCTACAACCAAGGCAACGGCATAGTGGCCATCTTGGACAACCGGACCACCGCAATGACCGGCAGACAGGGGAACCCCTTCAACGGACAGACCTTGCAAGGCCGCGAAACGCGCGAACTTGATTTTACCGCCCTGCTCTTAGCATTGGGGGTGCAGGATGTCAGGGTTGTCGATCCCCACGACTCGATTGCCGTCAGGACCGCCCTGAAGGACGCTGCCTTGTTTGATGGCCTCAGTGTGCTGCTCTTCCGTGCGCCTTGCGTACTGTTGGAACGCAAACGGGAGGAGCCCTTCGTCGTTAAGGACGATTGCCGTGCCTGTGGTGCCTGCACCACCCTGGGGTGCCCCGCCCTCTCTCGCGCAGAGGATAGCGGCAAGGCTGTCATTGATGCCTCCCTGTGCATCGGTTGTAGCCAATGCGGGCAGTATTGCGCGTTTTCTTCCATAGTGCGTTCACCGACAAATGGGAAGGGGCTTGTATGAATGAGTGCACAACGGTGTTGCTCTGCGGGGTAGGAGGACAAGGAACCATACTGGCGGCGGACCTCTTGTCACATACGGCAGCAGCAGCTGGTTTTGAGGTGAAGCTTTCCGAGATTCATGGCATGGCACAAAGGGGCGGCTCTGTCTCTACCATCGTACGCTACGGGACATGCGTCTTTTCGAT
>JAIRPR010000186.1 GCA_031256895.1 Coriobacteriaceae bacterium | reverse complement strand
GGGAGGGCAGCCGCCATGCTTGGCAGCCGCATGAAGGGGAGGGCAGCCGCCATGCTTGGCAGCCGCATGAAGGGGAGGGCAGCCGCCATGTCTGACCGCTGCATACTGCATGTCGATTGCAACAGCTTCTATGCCTCGGTCGAACAGGCCGAGGATCCCAAGCTGCGCGGCTTGCCGGTAGCGGTCGCGGGGAAGGAGGAGCTGCGCCACGGCATCATCCTGACCAAGAGCACCGAAGCCAAGGCGTACGGGGTCAAGACGGCGGAGGCCATCTGGGAAGCCAGGAAGAAATGCCCCTCCCTGGTGGTCCTTCCCCCGAACTTCGCCCTCTACAAGCGCTACAGTGAGATGGCCAGGGACATCTACTGCCAATACACCGACCGTGTCGAGCCTTTCGGCTTGGATGAGTGCTGGCTTGACCTGACGGGGACGCTCCAGCTCTTTGGCGGGGACGTCCGCATGGTCGCCGAAGAGATAAGCGAGCGCGTCAAGGCAGAGCTCGGCATCACCGTGAGCATCGGCATAGGTTGGGACAAGATAACCGCGAAGTTCGGGAGCGACTACCGCAAGCCTGATGCCATCACCGAGATAAACCGCAAGAACTACCAGGATGTCTTCTGGGGCGCCCCCGTCGAGGACCTCCTTTACGTCGGCAGTGCGACAAAGAGGAAGCTCAACGCAAGCGGCATCTTCACCATAGGCGGGTTGGCCCGCGCCTCCGACTGCTACCTCAAGCGCCGTTTCGGGAAGGTGGGCTTCTACATCAGGTCCTTTGCGCGGGGAGAGGACGCAAGCCCCGTCAAGGCATACGACCCCGGCCTCCATGATGTGGCCCGCTCGATAAAGAGCTATGGCAACGGCCTGACGGCCCCGCACGACATCACGAGCCCCGATGACGCCCGGGCGCTCGTCTATCTGCTGGCAGAATCGGTCGGCCAGCGTCTCCGCGGTGATTCGATGCGTGCCCATACCGTGTGCATCGGCGTGCGTGACGGGGCCACCCTGGAAGGCTTCGGCCGCCAGGTGCGGCTTTACCGGGCGACGGCATCGACCGGCGCCATCGCGAAAGCTGCCTGGGAGCTGCTGCTTGCCAGCCACAGGATAGACGCCGACCACCCCATCCGTGCCATCACGGTGCGCGTGACGGGCCTTGAGCCCCTGTTCCAACCGATGCAGCTGCCGCTCTTTCCCGATGAGGCGCTTGAGCGGGAAAGGCTCGACTTCGTGATCGACGATCTGCGCAGGCGCTTCGGCAACACGGTAGTGACCCGGGGCACGGTTCTGCTCGACAAATGCTACCAGGGTCTCGACATAAAAGAGGACAACACGGTGCATCCCGTGGGCTTCTTCCATGTATAGTCATTAAGGAAGGCATCATGTGCGTACAGATAGAACCCCTGCCACGCGATCTGATCGACGAAGTGATACAAGAGGTTCGGGCAGGTCGGGCAATCAACCTCATGCCCGATTGGCCGGCGGTAAGGCCTTCTGCCTTCCCGGGGTCGAAGGTGGGCCTCATCGTGGGGGAGGGCGGGTGCATGGCGCCTGCCATCAAGCAGTGGGGCTACCGGCGCCCGTGGAGCAAGAGCCTTATCGTGAACACCCGGGACGACAGCGCCCTTGACCCCTCCAAGATGTGGTTCGAATCGCTGATGAACAGGCGTTGCGTTATCCCCGTCTTCGGATTTTTCGAGCCGCACCGCACAGAGGCATCGATAAGCCCCAGAACCGGCAAGCCCATCAAACAACAGTACCTCTTCACGACGCCGGCATCCCCGGTGACCTTCATTGCCGGCATATACGAAGGCGACTGCTTCTCGATGATGACCACAGCCCCGAACGCCACGATGATGCCGATCCATGACAGGATGCCTCTTGTGCTGCTGCAAAACGAGCTTGAGCGCTGGCTCTGCGGCGATTACCGTGCACTCTTCGACCGCAGTGCCATAAAGCTCGACGCAACGAGGGCCTGAACGGCCACGAAGGCTGCCGGGTCTCAGAAGCTCGTTGCAGTCAGTGCAGAACGCGGCCTCGTAGCGCCTGAACGGCCACGAAGGCAGCCAGGCCTCAGAAAGCCACTTGCCTGGGCGCCTCGGTGAACGAAAAGAAGGTCGCTACGGCGTCTTCCAGGGAGAACACCACGCAGTTGCCGTCGTCGGCCTTGTACAGGGGTGCAAGCTCGGGGTATTCGTCGAGCACCGCCTGATTGGCTTCGATGCGGTCATCGACTGCTGCCGTGGCTGAGATGCGCAGCCAGGTGCCGTCTTCCTTGCAGGCAGAGATCGCGACAGCCGGGTTCTCGGAAAGCTGCCGGTAGACGTCTTTCGCCTTGCCGGTCTGGATATAGAGCTTGCCTTCGAATATGCAGGCGGTGCCAAAAGGCCTGACCTCGGGCTTGCCGTCCTTGACGGTTGCTAGATGGTAGGTCTTCGCCTCTTTCAGGTACGCAAGGACGTCATCCATGGAAATCTCCTTTTCTTTTGCTGTATTTACCGCTGACCCCCCCATTATAGTGCTTCTTTGTTATCATGGGTGCAGAACTTCGGCGCTTGACGCATTGATAAGAAGGACGGTTTGCAAACCCATGACCCAGCATGTGAATGAGAAGGACGTGCGCACCATAGCCGCCTATGCGCGTATAGGCCTGACCCAAGAAGAGGTCGCACAGATGACGATCGACTTGAACGACATCATCGACAGCTTGCGACCCATCACTGAATACGACCTGGAAGGGGTCGAGCCGACCTTCCACCCTATCGGCGGCATGTCCAATGTCATGCGCGAGGATGTCAGAAGGCAGGGCTTCTCACAGGATGAGGCCTTGGCGAACGCGCCACGGCAAGAGGAAGGGTGTTTCCTCATCCCCGCCATACTGGGCGGTGAGAGCGCATGAGCGTCCAGGCCAAAGAAAGCCCCTTCATGAACGTGGCCCAGATACAGGCCGGTCTTGCCGCGAAGAGCTTCTCGGCGCACGAGGTGGCTGCCGCAACCCTAGCCCGCATCGCGGCCATAGACCCTTCCATCCACGCCTTCCTGGAAGTCACCGAGCAGCTTGCCTTCGAGCAGGCTGCCCGCATCGACGCTGCCATCGCCTGTGGCAGGCTGGACGAATGTGGGCCGCTTGCCGGGGCGCCGATGGCCTTCAAGGACAACATGAACCAGAAGGGCACCCATACCACCTGTTCATCGCGGATGTTGGAGAACTACCTCTCCCCTTATGACGCAACTTGTGTGGCCAAGGCGATAGCAGCGGGCGCCATTCCTATGGGCAAACTCAACATGGATGAGTTCGCCTTCGGGTCTTCCACCGAGACTTCCTGCTTCGGCCCTACGAGGAACCCTTGGGACCTGGGGCGTGTGCCCGGCGGGTCTTCAGGGGGCAGCGCTGCGGCCGTGGCGGCGGGCATGGTGCCGCTGGCACTGGGAAGCGATACCGGCGGCTCTATCCGCCAGCCGGGCAGCTTCTGCGGTGTGGTCGCGGTGAAGCCCAGCTACGGTGTGGTCTCGCGCTATGGCGTGGTGGCCTTCGGATCGTCGCTTGACCAGGTGGGGCCTTTTGCCCGCAGCGTCGAGGACGCCGCCCGTGCCCTCAACGCCATCTCTGGGCATGACCCGCTGGACTGCACCAGCCAGCATGTGACGACCGACTTCACGGCGAACCTGTCAGAAGGGGTCAAGGGCACCAGGATAGGCATCGTGCCTGCCTTCATGGGGGCGCAAGGCCTTGAATCGGAGGTGAGGGAGAAGGTGGAAGAAGCAGCCTTGCTCCTTGAGGCTGCGGGCGCACATATCGTGGAAGTCGACCTGCCCCATGCCGCTGCCGCCATGAGCGCCTACTACGTGCTTGGCCCCTGTGAGGCCTTTTCCAACCTGGCGCGTTTCGATTCGGTGCGCTATGGCTACTGTGACCCCGGACATAAGGACCTGGGCACCCAGTACGAGGCCAGCCGCGCACAAGGCTTCGGCCCCGAGGCGCGGCGGCGCATCATGTTGGGAAGCTACCTTCTCTCAGCGGGCGTGTATGACACCTATTACTATCCCGCGCAACAGGTGCGCACCCTGATAACACAGGATTACACGCAGGCTTTCCGCAATGTCGATTGCATCCTGACGCCGGTTGCGCCGCGCACCGCGTTCAAGTTCGGTGAGATCTCGGACCCCACTTCGATGTACCTGTCCGACATGTTCACCATATCGATCAACATCGCCGGCAACGGGGGGATGAGCCTGCCGGTCGGATCGGGCGTCCAAACGGGGTTGCCCGTGGGCGTTCAGCTGATAGCTCCCCAGTTCAAAGATGAGAACATGCTGCGGGTGGCGGCGGCGCTCGAAGCCGTCTTGGGCAAGGCAGCCGTCGCCCCCGCTTTTGCGGAAGGTGATGCGCTATGAGGATGCTCCAAGAGGTTCTTAAGGATTGGGAGGCGGTCATCGGCCTCGAGATCCATGCCGAGCTGACCACCCTGGAGACCAAGATGTTCTGCGGCTGCAAACTGGAGTTCGGTGCCAGCCCCAACACGCATACCTGCCCGGTCTGCCTGGGCCTGCCCGGCGCCCTGCCCGTGCCGAACAGGGCGGCCATAGAATCCATCGTGCTTGCCGGCCTTGCCACCAATTGCGACATCGAGAAACGTTCGATGTTCTACCGCAAGAACTACATGTATCCAGACATGTCCAAGAACTTCCAGACCACACAAGGCCCCATCGCCTTCTGCATGCGGGGCCATCTCGACCTGGCGGTCGATGGGGCCGCCGCCAAGGAACGCATCGACCTGCCCGAGGCCGTACAGGACGGCGGCTATACCGCCCACATCGGCATCACGCGCATCCATATGGAAGAAGATGCCGGCAAGATGAACCATGTCGGCGGGTCGGAAGGGCGTATTGCGGGGGCAACCCATTCGATGATCGACTACAACCGTTGCGGGACGCCCCTGATTGAACTGGTGACCGAGCCTGATCTGCGCACCCCGGAAGAGGCGCGCCTGTTCATGCAGAAGCTGCGTCAGATATACCTAGCCTTGGGCATCTCCGACTGCTCCATGGAGGAAGGAAGCCTGCGTTGTGACGGCAATGTGAGCCTGCGCCGCAGGGGCGAAAAGCGCATGGGCACCAAGACCGAGCTCAAGAACATGAACAGCTTCAAGAACCTCCATGACGGACTTGCCTTCGAGATATGCCGTCAGGCAGAGGTGCTTGAGGAAGGCGGCATCATATACCAGGAGACCCGCCACTGGGACCCCTCGGCAAAGCGCACCTTGGTGATGCGCGTGAAGGAGACCGCCGACGACTACCGCCTGTTCCCCGAGCCGGACCTGGCACCTTACGACCTGACGGACGAGTTCATCGAAAGCGTGCGCAAAAAGCTGCCCGAGCTGCCCGATGAAAAGGCAGGGCGCTTTGAATCGTCATTCGGCCTTTCATCCTATGATGCCCGTCATCTGGTGGAGAACGGGTCAGTCGCGGAATTCTTCGACAAGGCCATGGCCTTAGCAGAAGGCGGGGCGCCTGATGCCCTTGCTGGAGAAGGCGCAACGGCGGCTGGCGGGGCAGAGCCGCTCGGCGTTGCCGGGCATGCCCCCGCCGCACCCGGTGCGGCCGCATCCCTTGCAAAACCACTGGCGAACCTCCTTATCAACGATCTGACTGCCTACCTGAACGCCCACGACGGCCTGGAGCTTGCCCAGACATTCCTGACGCCTGCCCGTGCTTTGGACCTGGTGCGCCTGACCGATACCGGGGCGATCTCGTCCAAGCAGGCCAAAGAAGTCTTTGCGGCCGTCCTTGAAGAAGACCGGGACCCTGCTGCCATTGTGGCGCAAAGGGGCATGGAACAAGTCTCCGATCTGGGGGCTATAGAGGCAGCCGTCGATCGCGTCTTGGCTGAGAACCATGATGAAGTGGCCTTATACCTGGGCGGCAAGGTGCAGCTCTTCGGCTTCTTCGTCGGCCAATGCATGAAGGCCACTGCCGGACAAGGCAACCCCAAGATGATAAACGAGATTCTGAAGAAGAAGCTGGGTCAGCCTTCCGCTTGATTCAGAGAACAGGCTTCGGACACGAAAAGTACAGGCCAAGGACTGAAGCAAAGTATTCCGGTCAGTCATTTACACAAGGAGAAGACATGGTAGACCTCAAGGACAAGGACGGCCATCGTTTAGGGGATTGGCAGCGAAAGGACCTCAGGGGAGATGCGAACGACCTGCTCGAAGCGCCCGGTGCCAAGCAATGGTACCAGCAGACCTTCTGGGTCATCGTATTGCTGCTGGTCTTTTGGCCATTGGGCATCTACCTGTGCTGGAAGGGGGATTGGCCCCGCTTTGCAAAGGTGATTGCCACGGTGGCAGTGGCTGCCTGTATCGCAGGGATGTTGTGGGTGCGATCGACCCTGGCATGACGGATGCAGAACCCTTGAGTCCAGCACCTGACGGGAATGAGCGTGTATCTGAACAGCCCATCCTTCCACCTCTGCCGAACGTGAGAAGAACAACTCTTGGAGCGGTCCTTTTGATGATCGTGGTACAAAGGATGACGAAAACCGATTTGATTTGAAGAACAGCTGCAGATAAGCGGTTCTGTGGTTGACCGTTCACGGGTCAGCCAGCAGGGTGGTTCACCTGCAAGTCTCTCTCCCTGATCGATTGGAGGCAATCGAGGTGCCGTGTTGTCGTTGGCTGCCCCATGAACGGTGACGTTTTGGGAGGGACGGCATTACGGAGGTTTCGTGGAGAAAGTTTGCCCTACCACTTTAGCACAATACTGAGGTATAGTATTACGGACAGGAAGGCGCCGGCTTGGACAGGCAGGCGCCGGCACGGACAGGCAGACGCCGGCACGGACAGGCACGGACAGGCACGGACAGGCAGGTGTCGGCACGGAAAGCCAGGCACCGGCACGTGCGGAAAAGAACAGGCTCGGACAGGCAGGCGCCGGCACGGACAGGCAAGAAAAGGAAGGAAGCTCGGTAATGGACTTCGTCACCCCTGCGGGGTTTCGCGACATACTGCCCGAAGAGGCCCGCCTGCGCGAAGAGATTTCGTCGCAGGTGCAACAGTGCCTTGCAAGGAGCGGGTATACCCCGCTTGAGACGCCGACGCTCGAGGTGATGGATGTCCTGCAGGCGGGCGGCCGCATCACCGGAGCCCCTTTCAAGCTCTTCGATGCCCAAGGGGATCTCTTGGCCATGCGCCCCGACGTGACGATGCAGATTGCCCGCATGTGCGCAACGCGCCTCAAAGGCCAGAGCGGGCCGTTCCGTTTCCGTTATAACCAAAGGGTCTTCCGCGAAGCGGAGGCAGGGCAGGCTCAGCCACGCGAGATGACTCAATTCGGGGTAGAATGTATCGGTGAGGCCGGGGCTACGGCAGATGCCGAGGTCGTAGGCCTTTTCGTTGAGGCGCTCAGGGCGACGGGGCTATCCTGGTTCAATCTGACCATCGGCACTGCCGGGGTCTTGCGTGCCCTTTTGGAGGCAAGCGGCGAATCTGAGGCCTGGAAGCGCCAGGTGTTGGAATCCTACCATCGGTCGAACTTCGTCGAACTTGACGCCCTGGTTGCAGGATGCGCTGCTGAGGCGTCGCTCGCCGAAGCCATAAAAGCCCTGCCCCGCATCAGGGGAGGCAAGGGCGCCATCGACGCAGTCAGAGGGCTTGTCGGCCCGCTTGGCTGTGTCGATGGGCTTGATGATTTCGAGGAGTGCTATGACCAGCTGATGCAGGCGGGGCTTGAGGCCTATGTGTCGGTCGACTTCTCGGTCATGAGCTCCTTCGATTACTATACCGGCATCGTGTTCGAGGCATATGCACCGGGCATGGGCGTGTCGCTTGGCAGCGGGGGCCGCTACGACAACATGCTTGCTGCCTATGGGCAAAGGCGCCCGGCGGCAGGGTTCGCCTTCTGTTTGGAATCGGTCATGGCTGCGCTGAGGCTGCAGGCAGAAGGGGACAGGCCCTTGGATACCAGGCCTTTGCGTGTCGCAGTGCCGAAAGGGGCGCTCAATGCCGGCGCGATATGCGCCCTGAAAGCCGCCGGGAAGGACACGACCGGCCTTGACGACCCAGGCCGCCAGCTCATCTTGAGGAACGAAGGAATCGAGTACATCATCGTGAGGCCTACCGACGCCCCCGTCTTCGTGGCTTTGGGCGCTGCCGATTGCGGCATCTGCGGAAAGGATTCCCTGGTGGAATCTGATGCCGATGTGGTGGAGCTTGTCGATCTGGGCTTCGGCGCATGCCGGTTCGTGGTTGCAGAGCCAAAGGGCACAGGCCCTGAAGTGGAAGAACGTTATCGTAAGCTTGGATCCATCAGGGTGGCCACCAAGTATCCCCGCATCACCCAGGCTTATTATGCGCAGATAGGCATGCAGGTGGAAATCGTGAGGCTCCATGGCAACATCGAGCTTGCCCCTCTGACCGGCATGGCGGAACGTATCGTCGATATAACCGCCACGGGGAAGACCCTGCGCGAAAACGACCTGGTCATTGTTGATGAGGTCTTAGGCTCTACCGCCCGCTTCTTCGCGAACGCAGCCACGTTCCGCACGGACGCACGCATCGTGGGGTTGGCCGAGGCCCTGTCGTCGGCGCCGTCTTCGCCTGGATGCTTGTCGTCAGAAGCCCCTTCGGCCGAAGCCCCTTTGTCCGAAGTCCCTTCTGCCGCGTCCCCTTCTGCCGCTTCCCCTTCGGCCGAATTCCCTTCGGCCGCTTTCCCTTCGGCCGGGGCTACGCTGACGGGATCCCTGACGAAGGCGGCTGGGAAAAGCACCTCAGGAAAAGGATGACAGGAGGAACCAAGCATGCGTCGCATCATACTTGAAGCCGGGGAGGCGTTTTCGGAGAGCCATCTCAAACGTACTGGCGCTTTCAACGCAGAAGCCCTGATGGCGGCAACCTCAATCATCGAGGATGTCCGCGCAAGGGGAGATGTCGCCCTCTCTGAGTACACCCTGCGCTTCGATTCTGTCGCCCTTCGTGCCTTCCGTGTCCCCGCAGAAGCCATCGATGCGGCATCTGAGCGGGTAGAGCCTCGAACTGCCCAGGCCTTGGCCTATGCTGCCGCAAGGATCCGCGACTTCCACGAACGCCAGAAGCAGCAGAGCTGGTTCACGGTACAGCAGAACGGCGCATTGCTGGGCAGCAGGGTAAGCCCCTTGGATTCCGTGGGCGTCTATGTGCCGGGCGGGCGTGCCCTGTACCCCTCATCGGTACTCATGAACGCCATACCAGCTCAGGTCGCGGGGGTGAAACGGATAGTCTGCGTCACCCCGCCCACCAAGGAGGGCGTCCTTGACGCCGCCATTCTTGAGGCGTGCAGGATAGCGGGGGTCACCGAGGTGTACTCGGTCGGTGGTGCCCAGGCCATAGCCGCGTTGGCCTATGGCACTGAAAGCATCGCCCCGGTGGCGAAGATAACCGGCCCCGGCAATGCCTATGTGGCGGCCGCGAAGAAGCTGGTATCGGGCGATGTGGGCATAGACATGGTGGCAGGCCCTTCTGAGGTCTGCATCGTGGCTGACGACACTGCCGATGCCTCATTGGTGGCCATCGACCTCATGGCGCAGGCAGAACACGACCCTTTGGCGGCTTCCTACCTGGTGACCTTCAGCGAATCCTTCGTTGATGAGGTCGAGGCGGCGATCGAAGGGCATCTTGCGGCCTCGACCCGTGCCAAGATAACCTCAGCATCACTCAACGGGCAAGGCCTTGCAGTGGTATGCCCCGATATAGCTGCCGCCTTCGACGCAGTCAATGTGATAGCCCCTGAACATCTGGAGATATGCCTGGACTCGGCCTTCGACCTGTTGGGGTTGGTGCGCCATGCGGGGGCGGTGTTCTTGGGGAAGTGGACCCCCGAGGCAGTGGGGGACTACGTTGCCGGCCCCAACCACACCCTGCCGACCGGCGGCACCGCACGTTTTTCCTCGCCGCTTTCGGTGGACGACTTCGTGAAGAAGTCCAGCGTCATCCGCTATAGCCCCCAAGCGCTCGTCGATGACGCAGCGGCCATCATAACCATTGCGGACCATGAGGGCCTGTGGGCCCATGCCCGCAGCGTCGAGTACCGCAAGAGGCTCTTGGAAGGGGGCTTTGCATGAGAGGCGTTTCGCCCCTTGAACGGAGGGATATTCCAACCCGCATGATGGAAGGCGTTTCGGTCCGCATGGCCAGGGGCAAGGCAATGAGCTATCGGTCAAGCCGTTCCAGTCGGTCAAGCTGTTCCGGTCGGTCAAGCTGCACCGGTCGGTCAAGCTGTTCCGGTCGGTCAAGCTGTTCCGGTCGGTCAAGCTGCACCTATCGATCAAGCCGCCCCTGTCGCCTGAAGGCGGAAAAAGGAGGTAATCCATGGACAAAGTAAGGCCGCCTGCCCCCCGGGCACCGATATTCGATGCCTACGACCCCCAGTTCCTGCCTGCCGATGCCTACCTTGCAGCGAACGAGAACCCCTGTGACATACCGGATGCCTTGCGCAAGGACGTCATGGAGGCTTTGAAAGCCTTGCCCTTCAACCGCTATCCCGATCCCCTTGCCAACGCCTTGCGCGATGCCATAGCCCAAGCAAACGGCATCGAGAGAAGCCAGGTCCTTGTGGGCAACGGCGGCGACGAGCTTCTGTTCGACCTGGCGCTTGCCTATGGCGGGCCGGGGAGGCGCTTCCTCAACTTTCCGCCGACTTTTTCGGTATACGAGATAAACGCACATCTGACCAGGACAGAAGTCATAGAGATCCCTCGGAGGGGCGATTTTACCCTAGACGAGGAAGCCGTGTGCGCCCGCCTGGCTCAGGGCGATATCGATTATACGATAGTGACCAGCCCCAACAACCCCACCGGCGATGTGGCCGACCCTGCCTTCATCCTGCGGCTGCTCGAGGCAAGCGATGCCTTGGTGCTGGTCGATGAGGCATACTTCGAGTTCTGCGGAGTGACGTGCCTGCCCTTGCTGGAAAGGCACCGGAACCTTGCGGTGCTGCGCACCTTCTCGAAGGCATACAGCCTGGCGGGGGTCCGTTTGGGCTATATCATGGCACACGCCGAGGTCATCCGGGAGCTTGTCCGGATCCGGCAGCCCTATTCGGTCGATGCGGTCTCGCAGCTCATAGGGGCCTGTGTGCTCAAGGGCCGTTCAGCCTTTGCCCCTGGCATAGCCGAGCTGATAAGCCAGCGCGAGCTTCTGTATGAAAGCCTTGCCGAAATGCCGGCCGTCACGGCCTTTCCCTCACAGGCGAACTACATCCTGGTCAGGGTGGCGAACGCCTCAGAGCTTTGGCAGACGCTCTACGACCAGGGGGTGCTGGTGCGCGACCTTTCCCGTGCCCCCCATCTCAAGGACTGCCTGCGCATCACGGTGGGGACGGCCGCAGAGAACCAGAAGCTCCTGGCTGCCTTGGGAAAGGCACTGGGAGGACAGACCGATAAGGGGGAATCATGAGCGCGAGCGATAGCGGCGCGAACGGGGAACCGACCAATGACGGGAAAGCCATGAACGCGAACGATTGCGGCAAAGCCCTCAGGCAGATCGATGGCGGGGGAAACAGGGAACCGAACGATAGCGGTGCGAACGGGGTTGCGCCCCGCACCGCCCAGGCCTTTGGCGGGCAGGGCATAGCCCGCAAGGCCCAGCTTTGCCGCACGACGAAGGAGACTGACATCGAACTGCAGATCGTCCTTGACGGCCAAGGCCAGACCGACATATCCACCGGCGTGCCCTTCTTCGACCACATGATGGAGGCTTTTGGCAAGCATGGGCTTTTCGACCTGCGCATCAAGGCAGAAGGCGACCTCGCGGTGGATGCCCATCATACCGTCGAGGATGTGGGCATCGTGCTGGGGAAGGCCTTCGCGCAAGCCTTGGGCGACAAAAGGGGCATCACCCGTTTCGGTGACGCCTTCGTGCCCATGGACGAGGCCTTGCTGCTGGCGGCCTGCGACATATCCGGGCGCGGGCAGCTCCATTACGACGTGGCACTCCCCATCGAGATCATCGGCACCTTCGACACCACGCTTGCCAAGGAGTTCTTCATAGCCTTCGCCGCGAACGCGGGCGTCACCCTGCATATCAAGTCGTTCTCGGGAGAGAACGCCCACCATATCATCGAGGCGGCTTTCAAGGCGGCAGCCCGAGCGCTTGCCCAAGCGGTCGGCATCGACCCGCGAAGGCATGGCTTGGTGCCGTCGACAAAAGGCAGCCTTTGATGATAGCCGTCGTCGATTATTGCAAAGGGAACCTGAAAAGCGTCGAGCGAGGCCTGCGCAATGTCGGCGGCGAGGCGCAGATCACCGACGACCCGTGCGTCATTGCCCGCGCCCGGGCAATCGTGTTGCCGGGCGTGGGGGCTTTTGCCGATGCCGCAGCGACCATGGTGGCAACCGGGCAGATGCAGGTGATACGCGACCGTATCCTTGCCGGCGTGCCCTTCCTGGGGATATGCCTTGGCCTGCATCTGCTTTTCGAGGAAGGTGAGGAAGGCGCCCCGAGCCCCCAAGCCCCGAGCCCCCAAGCCCCGAGCGCTCCGGCGATAAGCCCCCAAGCGGCGAGCGCCCAAGCGGCGAGCGCCCCGGCGATGAAGGCCGCGCCGCTCTATCCGCGGGGGCTTGGGATCGTGCCGGGAAGGGTGTTGCGCATGCCCGCCTTCGATGCCACGGGAGCCTTTTACAAGGTGCCCCATGTGGGCTGGAACTCCCTTGAGTTCAACCTGGACACCGATGGGCTTGCCTGGAATGCGGGAACGTTCCCCCTCTTGAACGGGATAAGCCCCGGCGAGCATTTCTACTTCACCCACAGCTATATCGCGCCCCACACGCCGGCGACCGTGGCAACGACCACGCATGCGGCCACCTTCCCCAGCGTCATTGCCTGGCAAGACACCTGTTTCGGCGTGCAGTTCCATCCCGAGAAGTCCTCCGATGCAGGAGCGCTGGTGCTGCGGAACTTCCTGGACATAGTAGAAAGGGCTTGAACCCATGTACCTCCTTCCTGCAATCGACATCCTGGGGGGCAAGGCGGTCCGCCTGGCAAAAGGCGACTACCGGCAGGTGACGGTCTACCATGACGACCCCGTTGCCCAAGCCCGCATTTTCGAGGAGGCCGGGGCAGCCTGGCTGCACGTGGTAGACCTCGACGGCGCGCGCACGGGCGAGCCCGCAAACCTTGCCATCATAGAGGCCATAGCATCAAAGACCCTGCTGAAGATAGAGGTCGGCGGAGGCATCCGATCGATGGACACGCTCGCGCGCCTCGATGCCGCAGGGGCCAGCCGGATGGTGCTGGGCACCTCGCTGGTCACCGACCCTGGCTTCGCCCAAGAAGCCGTCAAACGCTACGGCTCCCGGCTTGCCGCAGGCATCGATGCGAAGGGGGGTGAGGCTGCCATAGCCGGATGGCTCGAAGGGGCGGGCATCCCTGCCCAAGAACTGGCCGTGCGCATGGCTTCCTTCGGTTTCAGGCACCTGGTGTACACCGATATTGCCCGCGACGGCATGCAGACCGGCATCGATGAGCAAGCCTATGTGAGCATGGCCAGCGCCTTCGGCCACCCGGTCATCGCATCGGGCGGGGTGTCAGGTATGGACGACATCTGCCGCCTGGGCAGCGTGGCAGCATCCATCGAAGGCGTCATAGCGGGGCGCGCGGTCTACGAGGGCACGCTTGATGTGGCCATGGCGGTGGCCGCCTGTGAAAGGCTCACCCGGGAATCTCTGGCACGGCTGTTGGCGGAAGGCCCCTGCGATAATTGTGCCGGCTGCCCGGGCGGCCAAAGCGGCCAAAGCGGGCCCGACGGAGGCATCGGACCGGGCGGCCAAAGCGGCCAAAGCGGCCAAAACGGGCCCGACGGGGAATGCCCCACCGCCACCAAGAGGCAAGGGGGCTTTCCATGCTGACGAAACGCGTCATCCCCTGCATGGACGTGAAGGAAGGCCGGGTGGTCAAGGGCGTCAACTTCGTCAACCTGCGCGACGCGGGCGACCCTATCGGCCTTGCCCAGCGCTACGATGAGCAAAGGGCAGACGAAGTCGTGTTCCTCGACATCACCGCAACGCACGAAGGACGCAAGACCACGATAGACATGGCAAGCCGTG
This sequence comes from Coriobacteriaceae bacterium, assembly GCA_031256895.1. GTDB lineage: Bacteria > Actinomycetota > Coriobacteriia > Coriobacteriales > Eggerthellaceae > WRIS01. The sequence continues at coordinate 8,595 of JAIRPR010000186.1, read as the reverse complement.
CAAGTGAGGAGCTCCACCTGCCGTATTGCGTGGGCGGCGGCTTCCGTACCCTGCACGACATCCGCGCCATGATTGCGGCAGGTGCCGACAAGGTGTCCCTCAACTCTGCCGCCATAGCCGATCCCAGCCTCATCACGCGAGCAGCTGCCGCCTTCGGCACCCAGGCCATCCTGTGCGCCATCGATGCGAAGGCGGTTGCCGGAAACCCCAACAAATGGGAGGTCTATGTGAGCGGCGGCCGCAGGGCAACCGGCATCGATGCTGTCCAGTGGGCAAGCCAGGCGGCACAGCGCGGTGCAGGGGAGATACTTTTGACCAGCATGGACCGCGATGGCACCCGTGAAGGCTTCGATTGTGCCCTGACCCGTGCGGTCGCACGGGCGGTCGATATCCCCGTCATCGCCTCAGGCGGTGTGGGTGCCCTCGAGCATTTCGCCCAGGGCATCCTTGAAGGCGAGGCCGATGCCGTGCTGGCAGCCTCGGTGTTCCATTTCGGCGAGCTCACGGTGCGTCAGGTGAAGGAGCATATGAGGTCCCAAGGCATCCCGGTGCGGCTCTGAGACAAGGGGCAAGGCGCCTGAAGGAAGAAGGGAGACAGGCTTGAAGGGGCGCACAGGCTTTCAAGGCGATTTGAGCCGCAGGGCGGCGGAAGGGAGAAAGATGAACAGGGAACTGCCAGAACTGAGGTACAACGAGGCCGGGCTCATCCCCTGTATCGTGCAGGACTCCCAGACCAGGGAAGTCCTCATGATGGCCTGGATGGATGCGGAAGCGCTCCAGCGCACCCGGGAAACACGCACGATGTGGTTCTGGTCGCGCAGCCGAAGCGAGCTTTGGAACAAGGGGGCCACCTCAGGAAATGTCCAAAACTTAGTTGAGCTTCGCTACGATTGCGATTGCGACACCCTGCTTGCCCTGGTGGAGCCTGCAGGCCCTGCCTGCCATACCGGCTCGGTCAGCTGCTTCTACCGCAGCCTGCCCCCGACAGGCCAGCCATGAGAAGACGCTCCTTGGTTTCAGGGTTCTTGTCGAACTTCCTGGATAGAAGGTCTGCCATTGACCGACTTGTCAGGAGAAGACGGCTCCTTATCACCAATGCCTCTGCAGTCTTGATGGACAATGGGATCGAGCAAAGAAATCGATGTCACGGAAGGTGGAACCCGGTATCATGGACACGTCACAGGAACGCAAGAGGATTGCGAGAGCAGCAGCCGATCCTATAGGCGAATACATCGCTGCACAGGATGAGGCCTTGCAGCCCCGTCTCCGGGAGGTCTATGCCGTCATCAAAAAGGCGCTTCCGCAGGCCCAGGAGAAGATAAGCTATCAGATGCCGACATTCCGGGGAAGGCGCAACCTCATACACTTCGCGGCGTTCAAAGGCCATATAGGCATCTATCCCGGTGTGGAGGCCATAGAGCATTTCACGGAAGCCCTTGCGGGGTACAGGACCAGCAAAGGAACGATACAGCTCCCGCATGACAAGCCGCTCCCGTTCGAACTAATCGCCCAGATAGCGGTGTTTTGTGCAGCCTGCGATGCCACAGGGAAATGAGGGGAGGGGCATCTCGTTGGACAGGGGGGGTGTCAGCGGGACACAGGGACGGTTCATCTGTCCATTTTCCCAGATGGGAAAATGGACAGATGAACCGTCCCTGTGTCCACCTTAATAATGAATCGAACGAATTTAGTTAACAAAATTGTCCGATTGGCATATAATATCGGGGCAAGTCTATATTACTAATAGTGTACGATTTGAAAGGAGAATCGTCTTGCTGATAACCGCAACTGAGTTCAAGAGCAACATCGGAAGGTATCTTACCCTTGTCGCCAGCGAAGACATCTTCATTACGAAAAACGGGAAGAGCGTAGCCAAGCTGTCCAGCACAAAGCAGGATAAAGTCGAGCTTGCGAAATCCTTGTTCGGGATTGCCGAAAGCAGCGGCATTTCTTTGGAGCAAGCCCGAGAGGAGAGGCGGGCGCGCTATGAGACTGCTGATTGATACCAATGTCATACTGGATGCTTGCCTCAGTCGTGAGCCCTGGCGTGAAGCGGCCGAAAGACTCATCGTCGCTTGTGCAGAGGAAAAGGTCACAGGTTGTGTGACCGCAAGCTCCATCACCGATATCTATTACATCTTGAACAAAACGCTCCACAGCACAGAACAAGCAAAGCAAAGCGTGCAAAAAATCATCACGATCCTCGACGTGTTGGACGTGAATGGCACGGACAGTGAGAGAGCGCTGGATTTGCCTCTGTCTGACTACGAGGACGCTTTGCTTGCCTGTTGTGCCAAAAGACACAAGGCGGAATATATCGTCACCCGCAACCTGAAGCACTTTGAAGGTTCTCCCCTTAAAGTGATATCACCAGGCGATCTGCTGAAGGTGTTCTGATTATCGGGACAGGGGGGCGTCAGCGGGACACAGCAGCGGGACACGGGGACGGTTCAGGCGGGACACAGGGACGGTTCATCTGGGACAGAGGGACCGTCCCCGTGTCCCGCCTGGACCGCCCTTCCCCCCCTTTACGTCCAGGGGGCCATGTTATCACTGGCAAACAGGTGAATTGTAAGGGCGCTCCTGTTCTTTTGTGGGGCATGGGGGCTTTTCCCTTGACAAGCAAGCAGCTTGACTTAAAATGGTTCGGCTATGTAAAAATAGTTCCGCTGCCCAAGACAGCCGGTACCGAGAGGTTTAATCGCTTCAAGCGGCCTGCCGAGGTGGTCTGTAATGTTTGATCCTCATTGCGGCCCTCGCGTCTTGTGCGAAGGCCGTCTTCTTTTGCAGGCACCAGGCGCAAAAAGCCTTGGCCTGCGGCATCACGAGGGCGACCCACCCTTTGGGGCGGGACCCGATCCTTTGTAAGGAGGTGTAAACACGATGCCGAACCTGCACAACCAAGAGACCTTGGCACAACTGAAGGAAGAGCTCCAAGGCGTGAACGCCCTGTGGGTGGTAGATTATCGCGGCCTGACCGTGAAGCAGCTGCAAAGCCTGCGCGCAGCCATCCGCGAAGCAGATGCCTCCATCAAGGTCTACAAGAACACCTTGATGCACATCGCCTTGAACGACTTGGGGTTACCTTCACTCGACCAAGTCTTGGAAGGCCCTTCTGCCTTCGTCTTCGCGGGCGAGGACCCGGTGGCTTCTGCGAAGGCCTTGAAGACCTTTGCGAAGACCAACAAGAACCTTGCCATCAAAGGCGGAATGATGGATGGCGCCTTCCTCGACGCGACACAGGTCGAGGCCGTCGCCTCGCTGCCTTCCCGCGAAGAGCTTATCGCCAAGCTGCTGGGCACGATCTCGAACCCCATGGTCAAGGTCGTACGCGTGCTCAACGGCCCCATGGAGGCCTTCGCACGTGCCGTTTCGCAGATTGCGGAACAAAAGACGGCAGCCTAGCTGTCGCCAGGAAGCGGCTTTCGCGCCGCACCCGCTGCAAGAGCGAAACGGCAGGGATCTGCCGGCTGGACGCAGCATGAGCCGAAGGACGGCAGCCTGAGCCGTCGTCCCTACCGAAAATGGATGCCTGGCACACCGGATGGCCAGGACTGATGAAAAGGAGCTGAAAATGGCTGTTACCCGTGAAGAGATTATCGAAGCGTTGAAGGAGATGCCCGCTCTTGAGCTTTCAGAGCTGGTCAAGGAACTGGAAGAAGTGTTCGGCGTGTCTGCCGCAGCCCCGGTGGCGGTTGCCGTAGGGCCTGCTGCCGATGCCGCGCCCGCTGAAGAGAAGACCGACTTCGATGTGGTCCTCGAAGGCTTCGGCGACAACAAGATAGCGGTCATCAAGGTTGTCCGCGAGATAACCGGCCTTGGCCTGAAAGAGGCAAAGGACCTGGTCGAAAGCGCACCGACCCCGGTCCAGGAAGGCGTCGCCAAGGAAAAGGCAGAGGACCTGAAGAAGCAGCTCGAAGCTGCCGGTGCTGCCATCACCCTGAAATAAGGGAATGCCTCCGGGTACTTCACCAGAAGCTTACCGGAAGCTTACGTTTAGGAAACGGATGGGGAAGAGGGAGCAACGCTCCCTCTTCCCTTCGTTAGAGTGGTAAGGGACCGGCATAACCCGCAGCACTGTAGCAGGGATGTTGGTGCCATGAGAGAAGATTCAAAGGGCAACCTTGCATCATCGATACGGACATGCCAGGTGAGTCGCCCTTTTTGTGAGGCGACTACCAGAGGGGCCAGCTGTTTCCCAAAGAAAGGATCATCATGCAGACAGGCTATTACCGCCAGGCTTGGAACGACATAAAGGGGTCTCCCGGGTGGCTCGGCAAGTTCTTCTTGATGGGGCTCTTGCTGTTCGTTCCCATCTTCGGGTCTATCGTTATCTACGGCTACCTGTATGGCTGGGCACGCGACATTGCCTGGGGCGTCAAAAGCCCTCTGCCGAAGAAGATCTTCGGCAACGAGGACGGGATGCTCTATACCAGGGGCATTTACCTCTTCCTTTTGGGCTTCGTCTTGTCAATCATCTTGCAGGTAGCGTGTAGCCTCTTCCAAGTCATCGTGGCTTTTGGCGTGATCGCCGTAGTTGGGCCTATGAGCAACGGGTTGGGGTTCATCCTCCTTTTTGCCTTAAACTATATCGTCCTTATAGTCATGTGTTTCGCGGTCACGCTGTTCCAATGGGTTGGGTCGATGCGCATCAGCATTTATGGCAGCCTGTCGGCTGGCTTCCAATTCAAGCGGGTCTGGGCGATGATCAAAAAGGATTCCAAGGGCTTGTTGCGCATCGTCGGCATGACCCTGATAACAGGCTTGATCGTGGGCGTCATCTTTGCCGCCGTCCTGTTGTCCGTCTACTTCTTCGGTTTCCATGGGCTTTTCGAGGCCGGTATCAACGGTTTCAGGGCGTATGGCTACCGTGCGGTGGCATTGTCCCAACTGCTGCTGCTCATTGGCATCATCTTGGTGGTTGTCTATCTGCTTACGGTAGCCAGCATGTGGATAACGGCATTGACCACGCGGGCGCTCGGGTATTGGACGCAGCAGTTCGAGGTGCCCTTCTGGCGGGGACAGGAAGACCCCTTGCCTTTCGAGGCGCGGCAGATGTGGCAAAGCGTCCAGTCCTACCAAGGTAACCAGGGCTTTGCGGGCTTTCCGGATGTCCCGGGCATCCAGCCGCCCCAGGACGCACAAGGCTTCCCGGGCATCCAGCCACCCCAGGACGCGCAAGGCTTCCCGGGCATCCAGCCGCCCCAGGACGCGCAAGAATGGCAGGAGACACAAGCCCTGCCCGACGAGCAAGGCACACAAGAGCCACAAGAGCCACAAGGCCCACAAGGCACACAAGGTGCGCAAAGCCCACAAGGCCAGCCCGACGAGCAAGCCGCACAAGAGCCACAAGGCCCACAAGGCCCACAAGGCTCACAAGGCACAGAAAGCCCGCGGACGCCTCTCAACTGACCGAGCAAAAGGGGCTTTATGCCAAAGCCCCGCTGCTTCTGCGTTACAATAGGCCTGTGCGGGAAAACACCCCCACAGCACAAGGAAAGGGGCCGATGACCGGCTGACGCACCAATGCCGCAAGCCGGCATGAAAGGAAGAGGGCATGACCGAGAAAAGCGAGCTGAGGGCAATCAAGAAAGAGGCACGCCGTGCGCAGCATCAGGCCGCGCGTGAAAGGGAGAAAATCGAGCTGGCCGACATGAAGGCCGAACGCAAGGCGAAAGAAGCGAAGTTCAAGGCCAGCATCAAGGACGGCTACGTGACAGACGAGAAAGGCAACCGCATAAGGCGCTACAGCCTTCCTGAGAAGATCCTTGACAACAAGCCGCTCTCTTACAGCATCACGGCTGTGTTCGTCCTCATCGTGGTTATTGCATTCCTGCTCACGGTCACCAACAACGGCTTCTTCGGCGTGGGATGAAAAGGGAGAACCAATGAACATCGGCATATTGTGGGACATCGAGAACGTGACGCCGCCAACAGGGATGAACTTCATCCAGGCGGTGCTCGAGGCTGTGAGCCCCGATGGGCGGCTCTCGTACGCCATGGCCTTCGGGGATTGGAGCAATCCCAACATCTCAGGCATCGCGCACGAGATGGCATCGAACAACTTCGAGCTGATACACACGCCGCATGGCAGCAAGAAGAACAGCACCGACATGTCGCTGGTAGCCCACGGCACCGAGCTGATATTCCAATACCCCAATATCGACCGCTTCGTCCTGGTCTCGGGCGATGGTGATTTCAGGCCTTTGTTGTTGACCCAACGCAAGCATGGCAAAGAGACCTGGGTGGTGTGCGACGTCAACAACTCTGCTTCCGAGGACCTCATCAAGATGGCCGACCACTCGCTCGACTACCGCGACATCATCAAGGAGGTCGAGGATTTCGACGATCAGGAAGGCGCCGAAGCAGATGCCGCGGACACCAGCCTGAGCAAGGAAAGGGCCTTCGAGCTTTTCAAGGAAACGGTGGGGCTCATGCTCAAGGCAGGCAACGTCCCTGCGTCAGGAGGGGTGAAGTCGCGCATGAAGCTCTTGAACCCACAGTTCGATGAGAAGGCCTTGGGCTATGGGTCCTGGTTCGCCTTCATCCAGGATGCGAAGGATTCCACACAGGTCATCTATAGGGACGGCGTGTTCGAGCTGACGGGGAAGAGCGACACCACCATACCTTCGGTGTTCAAAGCCCTGATAGACATGCTTCCCCCCGATGGCAAACGGATCCCCTTCGAAAAGGTCGCACACCTCATCGACTTCAAGAACTCCGGCTATCGGAAGTTCAAGGACCTGGCCTTGGATGCCGAGAAGCGCGGCTATGTCGTGACCGAGAACATCGGGATGAAGTGGTCCCTCAAAAGGAGCCTGTGACCGCACGGGGGTAGGGAAGTGCCAGGGTGATTGCGGGATATCCTCCGGTGACAGTTCCCTTTCTTAAAGCAGCTCCTTCTGTTGATAGAGGCTGTTGTCCTTGAATCCCAGGTTGCGGTAGTATTCCCGCGTACCCACGGCGCTTATCACGTTGATCTTCTGGAAACCCCGGTCTTTCGCCATGTCACAAGCGGCTTCGATAAGCTGTTTGCCAAGCCCGAGGTGCTGTGCGCCTACCTCCGACGCCTTGCTTCCGGTCTCTTGGAGGCCTGCCACCCTGCCATAGACATGGACCTCGCGGATCATCGCCTCGGAAGGGCTGACAGGCAGCACTGCCTGATGTGTGCGCAGGTAAGATGGGTCTGGCAAAGAGAGGCGCAGGAAGCCCGCTATCCTGTTTCGCGGAGTGACCCACTGCAGGAAATGCTCATGCGTGTTGCTGGTCCGGTACGAGACCAGGTCAAGGGAAAGCCCGGCCAGTTCGGGCTCTTCGGTGCCTATCTCCCGGTGGCGGATCTCGGCTATTGCGGCACCGGATTCCTGCGCCATGCGTTCGACCATTTGCCGCAGGTTGGCCTTCTTGTTCCCCGCTATGATGTCATGGGCGGATATATCGCGTATCATCCGGGATATCCTGATGAAAGGGGGCGTAACCAGCACGTCGTTTGCCAGGATGCCAAGAAGCTCGTCTTCGCGGTAGGGCTGCCAATCCCCTTCGTCATAGAGCTGGCAAAGCCTTGTGCCTTTGACAAGCGAACAAGGGTAGAGCTTCACTTCATCTGGCTGGTAAGGCGCTTCGCTGACAAGGCGCAGATAGTCGTGCTTGTCCTTTTCGGGGTTCGAGCCATACAGGTTCACCATGAAATGCACGTGTATCTTGAAGCCGAAAGCCCGGAGAAGCTCGAAAGCCTGCTCAAGTGCCCCTGTTTCGAGTTTACGGTCGTTGAGACCTAAGACGGCTGGGTCAAGGCTTTGGATGCCCATCTGCACCTTGGTGCAGCCAAGGCGGCGAAGCAGCAGGAGGCTTTCAGGGCTGATGAGGTCAGGACGCGTTTCTACCACCAGGCCGACCGCCCGGTGCCGTGAGGCCTCGTTCTTGGCCTGTTGCGTGGAAAGCTCATCGAAGCTGGCCTTCTGCCAGCTTGCGATGCTTTCCCAGGGCGTGCCAGCGCCGTATAACTGCGCCAGGGCTTGGTTGTAGGATAGCGAGCCATCGTCTACCGCCTGTTGGAGGGCAACTGCCTGGGATGTCGGCTCATCGGGGCGGTTGCCAAGGCCGCATGCACGGTAGGACCTTCGCCTTTCGGCGGAACCTTCCCCTGTTGCACTGGATTCGTTGAGCGCCCGGAACAGCTCTTTGACGAACCACAGCTGGTAATCAGGGGGATAATCGTTCCAGGTCCCGCCCAAGATGATAAGCTCCACTTTGTCGGTGGTATGCCCCATGTGCATCAGGGCGCGAAGGCGCGAAGCCACCTGGAGGTAGGGGTCGAAGCAGTTCCGTTCTGCCCTCTGGCACGCAGGCTCGTCATGCAGGTAGCTCTTAGGCATTCGCAGGTCGTTCGGGCAATAGAGGCAGTCGCTCGAGCACCCCCAGGGTTTGGTGACAACGGTGATGGTGGCGACTCCCGAAGCGGTGCGCCGAGGCTTGACCTGAAGGACGGCAATCAAGGCTTTCTCCAGGTCCGGGCTGATTGCCCAGCCAGACCAGCGGCCGGGGTCCTTTTCCTTGACCTTGAGATAGTAGGGAAGCAGCCTTTTCTTGGAAAAG
>JAIRPR010000123.1 GCA_031256895.1 Coriobacteriaceae bacterium | reverse complement strand
ATCGGGGCGAAGATCTTGATCGAGCACCTGTTCTTCAGCTGAACGTCATACGCACGAACGGGCAAGGACCCAGTCGGCAGCCTACAAGGCAATGAGGCCGGCCTTGAAGGCCCGCCCGTTCGGTCAGTGCAGCCTCCTAGCCGACAGGGTAGCTGCCGAGGACCTTCACTTCGCGCAGTTTGAGGCGCAGGCAGTTGAGCGCGGTCTGGACAGGGGCATCCTGGGTCGAGCCCTCTATGTCGATGAAGAACATGTAATCGCCCAAGGCACGCTTGGTGGGACGTGATTGTATCTTGGTCAGGTTGATGCCCGCATAGGCGAACTCCGAGAGGATCATCAGCAAGGCGCCTGCCTTGTCTGCCTGCAGGAACAACGCGAGCGAGGTCTTGTAGCGCTGCCCGGTGAAGACCTGCGCCGCCCCCTGATGGGCGATAAGGGCGAAAGAGGTCTGGTTGCCGAAATGGTCCTCGATGTCGGCCTCATGGACAACAGCGCCGTAAAGGCCGGCCGCAAACGCGTTGGCGATGCCGGCGGTCTTCTTGTCCCCTGCTGCCAACCGGGCGCTCTCGGCGGTCGAAGAAGTGGTTACCAGCTTGCGTCCCCGCAGGTGCTCATCCAGGTAGCGGCGGCATTGGGCAAGGCCTTGCACATGCGAGGCCACGGTGTCCACCTCTTCGAGCCGGGCATCCGGGTGAAGCACGAGGCAGTGGTGGATGCTGAGCACCTCTTCGCCCAAGACGGCTACCGAGCCCTTGAATGCGAAGTTGTCCAGGGTGGCGGTCACCGCCCCTTCCAGTGAGTTCTCGGTCGGCACCACGCCGAACTCGCAACGCCCTCGCTCAACGCAATCGAAGACCTCATCGAAGGACGAGCACTCAAAGGGCGTGATGCCCGTTTCGCCGTCTGCGGCCTCGATGCGGGTGATGAAGGCGCGGGCGGCCTCGTCGGAATAGGTCCCGGCTGGGCCCAAATAGGCAATGCGATTCTCTTTCGGCATGGTGTCCTCCGGTCCTTTTAGCAGCCTTTCTGGCTTCCAGAACCATTGTGCGTGAAGAGCCCCCTGTATGGCACGGTCTTCTTGTCTCTTCACGAAGAATCTATCACCTTGGGGCCCCTGCGGCACCAGGCACAGCCCGCCCGCGCCCGGCAAGGGCCCCTGCGGCACCGGGCACAGCCCGCCCGTACCCGGCAAGGGCCCCTTGCGGCACCAGGCACAGCCCGCCCGCCCGCCCGCCTGTCTGCCCGCCTCGCTGGTCGCCGCTCCGACCGCCTGCCTGCCTGTCAAGCCCCACTGCCTCCAATGCCCTCACCTTGGGGGCCCGGTGAAACGCTCGCGTGATGGGGGTCCACAGTCGGAAAAATTGTTACGAACTGGGATTGACGTAACATTTCGGTGCCACTTGCGGGATATTTCTCGCACTTTGCTTGCATGTGGCCGATTCGGAGGGCTTCCTCGGGCACAATAACCCAAGCAATAATAGGACGAGACACCTGAGGAGGTGTACACATGGAAAAAGAGGCCACTATATCGGGGTTTTATGAGATGCTCGAAGCCAGAGGCGTGACGCGACGCGATTTCATGAAGCTTTGTGGCGCCATTGCGGCAGCGGCTGGCGTGTCCCAGCTCACAATCCCGCAGGTAGCGGAGGCAGTCGAATCGCTTATCGGCAATGCCAAAGGAAACCTGTACCCGGTCATCTGGATCGAGGCTGCATCCTGTACCGGTTGTACGGAATCGTTTGCGCAGGTAGATACCCCAGATGCTGCCACAGTGGTATTGGAGATGATCTCGCTCAACTACTCTGAGACCCTCTCTGCTGGAGCGGGCTTTTCGCTCGAGGAGGCAAAAGAGCAGACCATCAAGGAATGTGCCGGGAAATATATCCTGGTGTACGAGGGGGCCGTGTTGGAGGGATGGGAAGGGCAGGCGCTGCGCGTTGCAGACACGCCCGGGACCGAGACCCTCATCGAGGCGGCCGAGAACGCCTTCGCGGTGGTCGCCTTGGGCTCCTGTGCGGTCAATGGCGGCTGGATGGCCGCGTACCCCAATCCTTCCCAGGCCTGCGGCGTCCAACAGTACCTCAAGAAGGCCGGCATCGACAAGCCGGTCATCAACATCCCGGGCTGCCCTGCCAACCCCGAATGGTTGACAACCGTGCTTGCCCAGGTCATCCTTATGGAACAAGTTCCTGCCCTGAACGACGAGAACAAGCCTGCGCTCATGTTCAGCCAGACCGTCCACGACAACTGCGAACGGCGCGGCCACTTCGAGAACGGCGAGTTCGTCTATGAGTTCGGCAGCGAGGAAGAGGCCTTGGGCTACTGCCTTTACCCTGTCGGCTGCCGTGGCCCACAGACCAAGTCGAACTGCGGCATCGTGCGTTGGAACCGCCGCCGCAGCTGGTGCGTCGAATCCGGCGCCCCCTGCATCGGCTGCTGCGAGGCAAACCCTTCCAATTCCGGCCAGAACTGGGTCGAGGTGAACACGCCCTTCTTCAAGCGTCATCGCGACCTGCGTATCGGCGATTTCGTCTTCCAGCCGGGTACCGTTGCCCTGACCCTTACCGGCCTGGTGGCCGCAGCGTTGGTCATCCATGGCTTCGGCATGAAGATATCCGGGCGCATGGACGGCGGCGCCGACTTCGAGAAGGTGCGCAAATGGGACGAGAAGCACCCCGACCGCGCCATCGGCCACTATGACGTCGTCGTGGAGAAGGTTCCCGAAGACTCAGAAGACCAAGAAACAAAGGCCGAGGAAACGGAAGGAGGGAAGGCTTAAATGGTTCGTTCAATCATCGATCCGATCACCCGTATCGAAGGCCATCTCCGTGTCGAGATGGAGGTCACCAACGGCAAGGTCAGCGACGCCTGGGTTTCCGGCGGCTGCTTCCGCGGCATGGAGCTGGTGGTCCAGGACCGCACCCCTGAAGACGCCGCCCAGATAGTGCAACGCATCTGCGGCGTCTGTCCGGTCTCGCATGCCCATGCCTCGACCATCGCCGGCGAGAAGGCATACGGCATCACCATATCCAACAATGCGCGCATCCTGCGCAACCTGCTTGAAGGCGCCCAGTTCCTGCACAGCCACATCCTGTGGTTCTACAACCTGGCGGCGCTCGACTACGTGAACCCCATAAACGCCCTGAAGGCGGACCCTGCTGATGCCCTGGCACTGGCGCTTGAGGCAGGCACCTCCACCAACAGCGATTTTGTTGCCCTGCAAGCCCGTTTGGCGAAGTTCGCCAAGAACAACCAGCTCTCCATCTTTTCAGGCAACTGGTTCGATGCCGACGGAGGCGACGCCTATGCGCTGCCGCCCGAGCTCGACCTCATCTGCACCGCGCATTACCTTGAGGCGCTTGAGATGCAGGCCAAGGCCTCCGAGATCTCAGGCATCCTGGGTGGCAAGATGCCGCATGTCATGACCCTTATGCCTGGCGGTATCACCTTTGTTCCCACCGCAGAGAAGCTTGACGAGCTGTGGTCGCTGGTGAACACCATCTACGATTGGGTAGAGGCCACCATGATACCCGACACCTTGGCGCTCGCACCCTATTACACCGATGCCCTCAACTGGGGCAAGGGTGTAGGCCGCTACATCGCCTGGGGCGTCTTCGAAGATGCCAGCATGGAGATGAACAAGCGCTACCTCCCTGCCGGCGTGCTGGACGAAGGCTTGAACGTCTCGGATGTCGTGGAAGAGAAGATAACCGAATACGTAGGGCATTCCTGGTACAAGGGCGAGGACACCTATACCTCACCCTATTTCGTGACCGAGCCTGATTTCACCTCGTATGACGTCAAAGACCGCTATACCTGGGTGAAGGCTCCTGCCTATGAAGGCAAGTCCATGGAAGCAGGCGGTCTTGCCCGTTTGCTGGTGGCCTACAAGCGCAATGTGCCCTTTGTCAGGGAACAGATCGACGGCCTGCTCAAGGCTTTGGGCGTTCCCGGCAAGATAGCCGTCGCACAATCGACGCTCGGTCGCACGGCCTTGCGCCAGATCGAGACGCTCTATATCGCAGGCCTGATGAAGGAATGGGTGAACGAGCTTATCGCAGCTTTGAAGGGCGGCGATTCCGAGTATTTCCGCAAGCCCGCCACCATAACGGGCAGCGGCACCGGCTTTTGGGAGGCGCCGCGTGGCGCACTCTATCATTCCGAGAAGGTCGAGAACGGCAAGATCAAGGGATACCAGATTATCATCCCCTCGACCTGGAACCTGGCTCCGCACGATGCCCAAGGCAACAACGGGCCTTTGGAAGAGGCCTTGATAGGCGTGCCGGTGGCAACCATCGAGAAGCCCATCAATGCGCTTCGCACCGTCCACAGCTTCGACCCCTGCACCGCTTGCGCAGTGCATGTCTCAGAGCCTGCGACGGGCAAGAAGTTCGAGACCGTCACGAGCCCCTGGGGGGTGAAGTAAAATGGCACATCTGGCTCATTACCGTGAAGCACATCCCATTCCCTTCGTTATCACGCACTGGATCAACCTGGTGTCCATGATCTTCCTGATCGTCACCGGCTTCAGCATCCACTTCCCCTTCTGGCCCAACTTCATGGGGGTCGCCCGCGGCGTCCACGTGTTGTGCGGCATTGTCTTGTTGCTGAACTGCATCGTCCGGGTGATTTTGGCCTTTGTGGTGAAATCCGCGCCGACCGGCGGCACCCGTGTGCTGGTCGCCGATTACAAGACCTGGCTTCCCCAGAAGGACAACCGCCATCAGCTGGGCGCGTGGATCAAGTACTACCTCTTCCTGAAGAAGGACCACCCGCTCTCTGCGAAGCTCGGTGTGCCCCAGAAGATCTCGTATCTGGCGATTCCCTTGCTCATCATCGTGATGGCCTATACCGGGTTTAGCCTGTGGGGGCCCATCATGGATGCACCGGCACTCAAAGCGGGCGTCAACCTGGTCGGTGGCCTCATGTCGATGCGCATCATCCATTACTTCTTGATGTATGTGTTCATCATATTCATGTTCCTCCATGTGTACCTGGCCAATGTCGAAGGCTTTGCGCCCACCAAGCTCATGTTCCTCTGGCGCGAGCATGGCGGCCTGGTGTACGACCCCGACCAACATTCTATAATCGGGGAAGATGACGAAGGCGCAAAGCACTAAGCCATCATCGCCATTCTACGACTCCACGAAGGCGGTAATGAGCCTTCGTGGAGGTTCCTTTCTCGCAAGGCCGACCCGCATAATCGACCTCAAATTTGCTTTCGTGGTCGGCCTTGCTGTTTCTCGAGCCGCAGTTTTCTCCATCGCCATGCTCAAGCCTTAAGCCCTGCCTGATTGCAGGGTCAGATGCCACAGCTTAAGCGAAGGGAAACGGCCTGATAAGGGGAATCCCTGGGAAAGTCCGCAGGGAACTGGCAGGCCTTAGTTACTGTATGCCCCGGTGTTCTTGGTGGATGGGCAGTTGCTTGAGCCAGACTTCCCACCTTCACCTCTCACAAAAACAGATTTCCCGTTCAACGTGGTTTCTGTCGCATTGTCCGCACCCCCGGATGATGCAACAGAAAGCAAGACAAACGCAAACGGCAGGAGCAACACGCAGCAACAAGAGCCCATGGTTGGGCAGATTCATTCAAGAACACTGATTTCCTACTTCATTTTTCCAAGGTTTAGGGATATACTGTACCATGCTGACACGGGGGTCAAGGAAGCACTGATTGATAGCTGATTGCGGTTAGCCTAGGGAAGCGGTCGCGGTATTTGCGGTTGCACGGCGCGGTTCTTTCGCGGTGCTTCTCAATCGGTGCTTCCTTAGACAAAAGAAGAGACCCCGGGTGTTGGAGGTGGTGTGCGGTGAGTACCCGGGGTCTTGCTGACCAGGAGGCTCTCTCGTGGTGGTGGGGGGGAAGAGAACCCGGCGGTGAAAAATGGCTGGTTTATTAAGTTGGGTACATTATGCACCATATCAAGGGGAAAACACCGAACGTATCCAGATTGATACCTTCGGACCTTGAATTGGCCTCTCAGAGGCTCAGAAAGGCCCAGAATGCCCCAAAAGGGGCTCAAAGGGTCAAAAGTGCCAAGCTGATGCTTCATGGGGCAGCTTCCTATTCCCGCTCGAACCGGTAGCCCGTGTTGCGTTCCACCGTTATATCGAAGCCCGAGCCCAGCAGCTTCTTGCGCAGGCGCGAGATGGCGTTCTTTATCGAGCTGTCGTTCTCAAGCATGGGTGCGTCCCATACCACCTCATAAAGCTTTTCCGCCTTGACCAGCTGCCCTTCGTTTTCCATGAAGAATTGCAACAAGAAGAACTCTATGGGGGGCAGCTTGACCCGCGTATCGCCGAACTGCAGGATCATGGGTCTGATCTTGAGTTCCAGAAGGCCTTTCTCAAGCACGTCGGGGAGCTGCCTGATGTTGCGGAACATGGTCTCGACCCGCGCCTGCAAGACCTCGTAGGTGAAGGGCTTCGAGACATAGTCGTTCGCCCCCATGCTGAGTCCTTGCGCGACATCGGAGGGGTCCCCCCATGCCGTCAGTATCAGAACGGGTATCTTGTTGCCGTCGTCCCGAAGCTCCTTTAAAAGCTCCAGGCCGTTGCCGTCAGGAAGCATGAGGTCAAGGATGATGGCATCGGGCGCGTGCAGGCGCAGATGCTCGCGTGCCTGCGCCAAGTTCATGGCAGCCAAGACATGATAGCCCTGTCCCTGGAAGAATTTGCAGTTGTTCTCCAGGATCTCGCGTTCGTCCTCAACGCACAGGATCGTCTTCATAGCCGCTTCCTAACATCCTTGGTCTTTCCCACAGGGAACGACAAAGCCACCTGGACCTTCGAAATGACTGGTAAGCCTTTTCATATCAGTCCCCCCTTCGTCCTTACGTTTTCCCTGTTTTATCATTCCCGGTTCTTGTCACCTTTTCCTCTCTCTCTCTCTCTCTGTATGTGAATGCCTTTCGGGATCGCTCTGCCATTTCTCGTCGTCTTCCCGGTTGTCGTTCAAGGCAAGGTCCAAGAGGCGCTTCATGCCCATGATCTCTTCCTGGGAACGGGTGAGCCGCTCATGGTCGGTCTCGTGAGACATATTGGCTATCTGGATGTTGGTGGACACCTTGGTTATCGGGGTCATGAGGTCATGTGCCATGCGGTAATAGAAGCTGTTCTGTGCCCGGAGCTCTTTTTCATGCCGTTCTATCTCGACATAGTTCAGCACGACCACCATTCCTTGGCACAGCAGCAAGAAGAGGCTTGGCAGCACACCAGGCATGAACAGGTGGTCGCCGAAGATGATGGCTTGCAACGGGTACCACACGATGCTCAAGGCAAGGGCGGCCAAGAACACCTTGTTGTAGCGGTTGGCCCGTATCCGTTTCAGCCTGATAGCGTTCACGAACGAGGCCATCATGGGCACAAGGTAGAACACCAGGACGACCCGGACATTCACCATGCCATAGGGCAAGAAGAGGTAGGCCAGGTAGGGCAGGCAGAAGCAGGCCGCAAAGATGAGCAGCGTGCTTCGCCTTATCCTCATGAGGAACACCTCGTAGGTGAAGAAGGTAAGGGTCACCGCCTGTGAGAGCAGCATGGCATAGAAGAAGTCCCGCATAGGCTTGTTTATCACATTGGACGAGAAGATGTCCACCAGGTTGTTCGTTGCGGTCAAGAACTGGAGGGCGGCTGCAAGGCAGGTCAGCGCAAAGGCAAGGTACACCTTCTTGTGGCGCAGGGAATAGAGGAATATCTGGTAGAGGAACATGGCGAACAGGATGCCTATCACAATGCCCAGCATGACGCGCCTGCCGATGAACTCATCGAACAAGGGGCCTGCCTTGCCCACGATGGGGAAATAGGACAGCCCAGAAACGAACCAGCCATAGTTGGCTGCCTGCACGATTATCTCGGTCCTGCCATCAGAGGGTGACCAGAAATGCACCAGGTAGTTTCGCACGGCGGTGACCGTTTCTTCCTTGGTGGCTGCGGGATGGCCCAGCTCGGCCATCTTCTCGCCGTTCACATACACGATACTGGAATCGGGTATCTCGGGGAAGTAGATGGAAAGTTCCTGCTCGCCTTCGGTCAACAGGGTAAGGCGGTAGGTGGCATAGCCATAAAGGGGAAAACCTGCTACGCTCCACGATTGCGGCACATGGATGAAGGTGCCCTCAGGAAGCGGCGGGGCAGAGTAAGATGCCGTGCCATCCCCGGCAGCTTCGCTTCCGTTGGCATTGTCGCTGCTGTGGGAATTGCCGCTGCCGTTGCGGTCGTCTTGGCTGCCTGCGCTTGTGGTAGTGCCAGCCTTCACGATGCCTGTGCTTTCGCTTGCTTGCTCGAAGTCTTGTGGGGTCAGGAACATGCCGTAATAGAACTCCCATTGCCCCGAAAGGGTATAGGTCGAATGGCTGAAATCCCTGTCTCTCAGGTCAAGGACCCCTTCTACCGCATCTCCCACCCTTTCATCGTGCGGGAGCGAGGTCAGCCAAAAGAAACCGAGGCTTATCAGGGCGAATATCGTCAAGGTGGTGATGAAGCGTGTAAGGCTTCGAGGGTCTGGGTCGAGGCTTCTCTTGAGGAACTTGGGACGAGGCATCGGTGTGGTTCTCCCTTGCGTTCAAAGTCCTGGTGATCCTGTGAGCGCACAAGGCGCCAACGAGTCAGGTTCATCAAACGGTCCGTCGAAATGAATGCGGGTTTTGTTCCGGTTGACCGCATCGAGGGCACACCGAGGCGACCACACATCAAATCAACTCATTATATATGAAAGCCGCTCGGCAAGAAAGCCATCGAAGGTATCAATCTGGATACCTTCGTCCGACTTCCCCGGATCCCCCGGATTCTCCTGCTTCCCCGGATTCTCCTGCGACTGCTGTTGTCTTTTCTGCACCTGTTCCTGTTGCTGCTTCAATCCGCATCTGCCGCCTGGCTGGCTGACGCGCCCGCATCTGCCGCCTGGCTGGGTGACGCGCCCGCATCTGCCGCCTGGCTGGGTGACGCGTCCGCATCTGCCGCGCCCCTCAACGGCGTCATCGCCGCTTCTGGGCCTTTTGCCGCCTCTGCGCAATCCGTCGGCCCGTCTTCTGTCCCGGTTCCTGTCGGCTTCGCCTTCCTTCCCTTGAACCAGGCCGTCAGCTTGCCGGGCTTTGGGGAATCGTCCAGTTCGTCGAGGCCTTTCTTGCGGTCCTCGCTCAGGGCCAGGTCCAGAAGGGTCTTCATGCCCATTATCTCTTCCTGGGAACGGGCAAGGCGCTCATGGTCGGTTGCTGACTGGAGGTTCGCTATCTGGATGTTGGTGGACACCTTGGTTATCGGGGTCATGAGGTCGTGCGCCATGCGGCAGTAGAAGTCGTTTTGGGCGTGCAGTTCTTTGCGGTTGCGCTCTATCTCGGCATAGTTGATGATGACCACCATGCCCTGACAGAAGAGCAGGAACAAGGTGGGAATCATCCCCGAGACGAAGAAGTGGTTTCCGAACAGGATGGTCTGGGCGGGGTCCCATACTATCATGATGGCAAGGGCGCCCAGGAAAAGGCGGCAGTTGCGGTCCTTGCGCACCCGTTCCAAACGGACCGCCTTGATGAAGGCAGCGCCCATGGGCACCAGGCAGAACAGCAGCACCACCCGGACGTTCATGGTGCCATAAGGCAAGAGGAGGTATACCAGGTAAGGGACGCAAAAGAGGACGGCATAGATCGCCAAGGTGGTTTTGCGCACCTTCAAGAGGAAGACCTCGTAGGTGAAGAAGGTGAGGCTTGCCGCCTGCGCGATGACGCTTGCATAGAAGACGGTGCGGATAGGGGTGTCAATCACGGAAGTGGGGATCATGGTGACAAGGCTGTTCGTGGAGGTAAGGAAGTGCAGGGCAGCCGTCAGACAGGTCAGGGCAAAAGCCAGGTAGACCTTCTTCAGACGCAAAGAGAAAAGGGAGGTCTGGTAGATGGACATGGTTATCAGCACCCCGATTGCCAGCCCCAGCATGACGCGGCGGCCCACGAAGTCGCCCATGATGGCATCGGGGCTTCCGACCATCGGGTAATAGGACATGCCTGAGACGAACCATCCGAAATTCGCCACCTGCACGATTATCTCGGTCTGCCCGCCTATCTCAGGCCTTATCTGCACAAAGAAATTGCGCACCCCCGTTACGGTGTCATCCTTCGTGGTGCCCGGGTGACCGAGTTCGGCCACCTTCCTCCCGTCGATATAGATGATGCTGGAATCGGGCAGCTCCGAGAAATAGAACGAGAGGTCCAAGACGTCTTCGGTCAACAGGGTCAGGCGGTAGGTGGCATAGCCATAGAGGGGGTAGCCGGTGGTCTCCCAGGAGTTGGGCACCTTGACGAAGATGCCGTCGTAGTCGAGCCGAGGGGTTGCAGCCGATGTGCCGTACGGGACTTCCGCCTCACTTGGCTCAGAGGCCAAGGCGCCTGAAGCGCGGCTTGCAGCGAAGTCCTCGGGCCCCAGGTACTTCCCATAATAGAACTCCCATTCGCCCGAAAGCGTGTACACATTGTCTGCGAACTCCTGACCCCTCAGGTCCAGCACCCCGTTATCGGCATCGCCGAAACGCAGGTTGCGGGGAACCGAGGTCAGAAGGAAGAAGCCCACGCACAGGAAGATGAACACCGATAACATGATGGCGAACCGGGTGCGGCTCGTAGGGTCTGGCTCTGTTCTTTTTCTCAGCAGCTTGGAAGCAAACATCAATGATGCATCCTTGTGGTCGTCTGATCGTCGT
>JAIRPR010000105.1 GCA_031256895.1 Coriobacteriaceae bacterium | reverse complement strand
TAGGGCGATCGTGGGAAACTGACGAAGGGAGTTGATATGCAAGGTGCTACCTTGACGCGCCGAAGCTTCGTAAAAGGAGTTACGTTGACCGGCGCTGCGCTTGCGCTGAGTACCAGATTACCAGGCTCTTTGATAGAGTCCGAAGAAGCCTGGGCAGCCGATGACTCTGAATTGAAGATGTATTATTCCTCATGCCATGGATGTATCCAGAACTGCCCCTGCAAGCTGTATGTGCGCAACGGGGTCATTGTGAAGATGGAAGGCGACAAACGTGCGCCGACCAGCCTGGGAAGCATGTGCATGAAAGGGACCAACCAGCTGCACACGCTGTATAGCCCACGCCGTGTGCTCTACCCCTTGAAGCGTTCCGGCCCGCGTGGGGCTGAGAACATGGCCTGGGAGCGCATCAGCTGGGATGAGGCAATCGAATACGCGGCCAGCCAGATAACCGAGGCCATCCTGAAGTACGGCACCTATGCCTACTTCACCTCGACCGGCGGCGGCGGCGGCTATTCATTCGCCTTGACGAACACCATGAACATGTGCCTGGGATCGCCCAACGTCATCGAGCCGGGCTGTGCCCAATGCTATCTGCCGCGTGTCTCTTTGGCGCAGTGGATGTACGCGGGGGACAACCAGTCCATCGCCGACAGTTCCACGCTTGAGCCGTGGAAGGGCATCAACCCGCAGCAGGCAGCGCTTGGCCTGAAGAACGATATGAGCCTATTGGTCAGCTGGGGCGCCCAACCGGCGGTCAGCCAGACCGCTCAATCCGGCCGTGCTGTGGCTGAGATGCGTGAGCTGGGGGCCGACACCATCGTGGTGGACCCGAACTACTCGCCGGACGCCGTGAAGGCCACCTATTGGCTGCGGGTGCGGCCAGGGGCAGATGGCGCCCTGCTGTTGTCGTGGTTCCGCGAGATATTCCACAACAAATGGTACAACGAGGAGTTCTGCAAGTACTGGACCAACCTGCCCTTCATCATCAACCCCGACACCTTGCTGCCCTTCACGGCACAAGAGGTCTGGCCTGATTATGTGGCGACCACACCGGCAGACACCCCGGTGTACGTGTGCTGGGACCTCAAGACCAAGGCCTTGGCGCCCTTCGCCTTCAGCGCCCCCGAGGATTCGTTGGTGGATCCCGAGATATTCGCGGACGCTGTGGACGTCAAGGGCAAGAAATGCAAGTCGGCAGGCCAGATCTACTACGACGAGGCCGAGCCCTGGACCTTTGAAGAAACCGAGCGTGTGGCCTGGGTGCCTGCGGAGACGAACAAGGCTGCGGTCAACCTGTACGCGCACCCGAGGAGCGGTGTGGCAGGCATTGCCAACGGCGTCGCCACCGACATGCAACAGGACGCCTCACAGGTGCCTTTGGGCTGCCTTGGCCTGGACATGATAATGGGATACGTGAACAAGCCGGGGGCCACGCTCACCCAGAACCCCCGCGCTGTTCCCGCCCGCAACGCACCCAACCCCCGGCCGGTGTGGGGCAATGCCTACCAGGACGGGGTCGGCTACACCATCGGCATGACCCCCGAGGCCAACAAGAAGCGCGCCGACGAGTTCCCCGACAAGTCCCTCCAGTTCATCCGCAACAAGCTCTTGCTTGACCGCTTGGGGATGCGCAACTACAAAGGCCTCTACAACTGGTCGCACTCGCACATCCCCACCGTGCTTGAGGCCATCAAGACAGGCCTGCCCTACAAGCCGCGTGTGTGGTTCGACACCTCGGGCAACAAGCTGGCCATGCTCGGCGATGCCAGCAGCTGGTACGACGTGTTCAACGAGATAGACTTCTGCGTGTGCCAGTACCCCATGATAACCTCGTTCCAGGCCGAGATCGCCGACCTCGTGCTGCCGATGGAGGAATGGGCTGAGACCTCGCGCATGGCGGGCACGCAGCTGAACCTGCAATGGCCGATGTTCCCTGCCGTGCACCTGGGCGAGACCGTGCCCAATTATGTGCCGCCCCAGCTGATAACCATCGCGGTATCCGAGAAGCTCAACGAGCGCCTCGACGATGTGGTCATCGGCGCCATCGGCGCGAAGGAGGGCATAGCCAGCCCCGAGAACGTGAACTCGACCTATTCAACGGCGGCGGTCGATTCCTCGCAGTACACCTTCAAGTTCCCCTTGGGCGTGCAGGCCCCCGGCCCCAATGGCGCACCGCGTCCGAACGGCTGGCTGAACGCCGATGCCCGTCCGGATGAGCAGACCTTCCAGGCCGACACCTTCCTTGCCCGCTACAAGGCTCCCGACATGGCAACCCTTTTGGCCGACGAGGAGAAGTACGTGAACGACGAGACCCTGGTGGTCGTGCCGCCCGATATCTTCTGGGCTTACGACCAGCATGAGGTCATAGCCGACGACGGCCTGCCGAAGGGCTTTGGGACCGAGTCGCGCAAATGCGAGGTCTACTGCTCGATGCTTATCAAGCTGGCGAACACCGGTTGGCCTTACACCTATCCGGTGGAACAGGTGAAGCCCGATCCCGACATCGGCTTCAACAACTACAAGGGCACCTATTCGCCCATCTGCCAGCATGTGGAGCCGGTCGAGACGCCGCTCGAGACCGAGCCGAACTACGACCCCGAGTACCCCTTGGCCATCACCTCCGGCCGCCTGTACTACTTCCACCATGGCACCATGCGCCACGCACCTTTCGCGCGCGAGCTCTATCCGGTACCAGACGTGCGCATACATCCCGATACCGCAAAACAGTACGGCATCGAGCACATGGACTGGGTGGAGGTCACCTCGCGCCGCGGCTCGATCCGGGGACGCGCCTACGTCACCCGCTCTCAGCACCCCAAGGTGCTGTGGATGGAGCGTTTCTGGAACCCGGAGGCCTTCGATGCGTCACAACCCAAGAAGGACGGCGGTTGGCGGCAGTGCAACATCAATGTGCTCACCAAGGAGTCCGCGCCCAACAACGAGGTGTTCGGATCGTACACCAACCGCGGCTTCCAGGTGAAGATCGCCAAATCCACAAGGCCGGAGAACATATGGGTGGAACCAGAGGAGTTCGAGCCCTTCCTGCCTCAGCACAAGAACCAATACGCGGGCACAGCAGATACCATGCTGGCCGAGCCTTCGACTCCTCTGCCCGCGCTTCCGAAGTTCAAAGGAGGGATGCAAAGTGTCTAGGCGCTGCTTGGTTATCAACCTCAACAAGTGCTCAGGCTGCGATTCCTGTATCGTGAGCTGCAAGCACGAGAACAACGTGTCCTTGGGCAACTACTGGAACCGTGTGCTGGCCATAGGGCCGGTGGGCGATTACCCCGACATCCAGATGTACTGGCTGCCCATCATGTGCCAACAATGCGAGAACGCGGCCTGCGTGAAGGTCTGCCCGACGGGCGCCTCGTACCGCGACCCACAGAACAATGTCGTGCTCATCGACAAAGAGAAATGCATCGGCTGCCAATACTGCCAGTATGCCTGCCCCTACGGCGTGCGCCAGTACAACAAGGAAGAAGGCGTGGTGGAGAAGTGCACCCTGTGCAACCACCTGACCGCCACCTCTGACGGCGTCGAGAACTGGGACGACACGCTCGACCCGGCGCATGCCGCGCCGCCCTGCGTGCACAACTGCTCCTGCGGCGCCCGCTTCTTCGGCGACCTTGATGACCCCAAGAGCGCTGCATACCAGGCCTTGGCAGCCGCAGACCCTGCGGATATCCACTATCTGCCCGATCCCGGCAACGCCAAGCCAGCGACAGCCTACATCCTCTCGTCGAAGTACGCGCAATGGAAGGAGCTGGTGTAAGTGGAGACTCAATGGCCATTGGTATTATTCAGCATATTAGCGGGCGGCGGTGCTGCCACCCTGGCCTTCGCGGGCATCTCGGAGTTCCTTGAGGTGCAGAAGAAGACCAGGCTCATCGCCAGCATCGCAGCCATCGTGCTGCTGGTAGTGGGGGGCATCGCTTCGGTGCTCCATCTGGGGCAGCCGGCCAATGTGATGGCCGCCGCCGCGAACATCTTCTCGTTCTCGCCCATATCCTTGGAGCTTCTGCTGCTGGGGGTCACCACGGTGGCCGCCATCGTGTATGCGGTCGTCGTCAATGGCGAAGGCCCGGCTTCCAAGGTGGTAGGCGTCATCGGGCTGGTGGTGGCAGTAGTGTTCTGCTACGCATTGGGCAGCAGCTATTCGGGCATCGAAGCACAGACCTCGTGGAACAGCCTTACCCTGGTGCTTGCCTACTGGGCGAGCGCAGTGGCCTTCGGCGGCTTCGTGTTCCTGGCTGCCATGGCGGCCGGGAAGGAAACGGGCCCGGCGACGAGGCCTTTGAGCCTCATTGTGTTCCTGGTGGCCATCCTGCAGGTCGTGGGCTTTGTGGCCTATGGGCTGTTCGTGGGCTTGGACAACCTGGACGCCCTGGTGTTTTGGGGCTGCGCCGTAGTGCTCGGGAGCATCGTGCCGCTTGTGGCGGTCGGCGCTGTGGCATTCATGAAGTCGGTCGAGAAACCCAAGACCGCCCTGTTGTATGTCGGCCTTGTCACGGCCTTCGTGGGGGGCATCGCCATCCGCACCCTGATGTGGGCGGCAGGCAACGGCTTCCTCGATGCCTTCGACATGGCGCTTCAGAACCGCGGCCTGTTCATCTTCTAGGCTGAAAGCGGCGGGGGCTGCACTCTTTGCCGTCCCCGCCGCCTGTGCGGCAGGCTGCCGGGGCAACGTGGGCGCTTCAGGGTGACCGGGCAGTCCTGGTTGCCCCTGGCAGCCCCGGTTGCCCCGGTTGCCCCGGGCAGCCCCGGTTGCCCCTGGCAGCCCCGGTTGCCCAAGCTGCCCAGGAAGCGCAAGTCCGCTTTGGTTGCCCCGGTTGCCCCAGGCAGCCCCGGTTGCCCAAGCTGCCCAGGAAGCGCAAGTCCGCTCTGGTTGCCCCGGGCAGCCCTCGCAGCCCCGGTTGCCCCGGGCAGCCCTGGCAGTCCTGGCAGCCCCGGGCAGCCCTGGCAGCCAAGCCGGCAACGTCACCGATCGACACGACAAAGGATGGTACGCCTATGGAAAGTCCGACATCGACTGCTGTGGCAGTCCCCGCGCTTTGCTTCGACGCATGCAAAGAAGTCCTGGCCAGCCGCAGTGCGTTCTATATGACCCTTGCCGGCCTCTATTTCGCCCCGCTCGACCAAGCCCAGATAGACAGCATGACCGAAGGTGACCTGTTCGCCTATGCGGGTGAGGAAGGCCTGCTGGGGGAAGGCTTCAACGATATGGCGCGATACCTGCGCAAACGTAACAGCGGCACTAAGCAGCTGCTTGCGATTGACTACACCGCCAGCTTCGGCGGCGCCGAGCTGTGGAAAGGCCGCTCGGCCATGCCGGTGTCCTCGCTCTTCCTGAGTGATTCCGGCCTTCTCTACCATGGATCGCGCGACCAGGTCTATGCGGCTTACCGCAGGCAGGCCTTGGACCTGCGCAAGGACGCCCACCTGCCCGAAGACCACTTGGCCTTCGAGTTCGAGTTCATCAGCATCCTCAGCCAACGTGCCGCCGCAGCCTTGGAAGCAGGCGACGCAGCCCAAGCCATAGAGAACCTGCGCCTTTCCCGTGAGTTCATAGAAAGCCATATAATTCCTTGGTTCAGGGAGCTTGCCAAACTTGCCGCCCTGCTCGTCAAGACCCGCTTCTACAAAGGGGTCATGAAGATAACCGAGGGCTATATGCTGTTCGACCTCGGGATGATAGACGACCTCATCGAAGAGATAAGCGGGGCTTGCCCCCCTGTCGCACAGTCAGCAGCCGTCGGCACACAGGCAGCGGCAGCCGACGGCGTGAGGTCAGCAGCAGCCAACGGCGTGAAGGCAACAACTACGGGTGGACAGGCGGAAGCAGTCGGCACACAGCCAGCAGCCAGCGTACCAGAAGGTGGAACGGCAATCCGAACCACGAGCACCTGCATGATGGGAAGTGACGGAAAATGAGCGAGAAGGGTTTGACCCGCAAGGAAGTGTTGGTGGGAGGCGTCGGTGCCGCTGCCGTGCTGGCCTTGGGTGGCACGGTGAAGGCCTTCGCGGGCGAGGGTGCCATCCTGCGCCCCCCGGGAGGCCAGGACGAGGCACGTCTCTTAGGCGCCTGCATCCGGTGCGACCGGTGCCGTAGTGCCTGCCCCCTTGACGTCATCAGCGTGGCGAACGGCCAAGGCCTCATCAACACCCGCACACCGCGGCTCGACTTCCGCATCGGATACTGCAACTTCTGCAATCTGTGCATCGAAGCCTGCCCGACCGGTGCGCTTGCGGCTTTCGATCCGGACAGGGAATGGATAGGGCCTGCGGTCATCGATTATGGCGAATGCCTTGCCTTCAACAAGGCAGGGGGCTGCCGCATCTGCGTGGACGAGTGCCCCTATCAGGCAATCTATTTGAACGAACGGCAAGAGCCCGTGGTCGACCTGCCGAAGTGCAACGGGTGCGGCTATTGCGAGTACATCTGCCCTTCCCACAAGTTCCGATCCTTCAGCGGATCGCGCAAGAGGGGCATCAACATAGAGCACAGCAAGGAGGTGCGGCCATGAAGATAACGACTGCCCGGGCGATAACCCTGGTGCTTGTTCCCGTGCTGGTGGTCTTGGGCTTGGTCTTCCACACAGGAAGCGGGACGCCTTCCTCGTTCGGTTGGACCTTTGTGGCCTCGGTGTGCCCGTTGGGCGCCTTGGAGGCCATGCTGGCGAGCGGGCTTGTCATCCCCCGGGTACTGGTGGTGCTGGTGCTTGCCCTGGCCTTCGGCTTCCTGTTCGGCAAGGTGTTCTGTGCCTGGGTATGCCCGGTGCCTCCTTTGCGCGGCTTCTTCACCCGGCGGGCGAAAGGCAAAGGCAAAAAGACCATGGCCGGGGGAGCAACGGACACCGGCGTGCAAGACACCGGCGTGCAGGACGCGGAAGTGTCGGATGCAGGAGTGCAGGATGCGGGAGTGCCGGATGCGGAAGTGCCAGTGCAAAAGGCACATGCTGCAGAATTGGCAGGCCAACGCCTGCAATCCAGCCCCGAAACGGCGGCAGAGGGAAGCGACGCTGCAAAGACCCCGGAAGGCTTGGTCAATGCTGCGCTTTCGGTGGACGAGCGCACAAGCCTGAAGGCAGGGTGCCCTTCGGGTTGTGCCAGCTGCGCCGAGAAGCGCAAGAAGCTTGATTCGCGCCATATCGTGCTCGGCGGCACGCTGGTCTCGGCGGCGATCTTCGGCTTCCCGGTGTTCTGCCTGGTATGCCCGGTGGGGCTGACCTTCGCAACCCTGATAGCCTTCTGGCGCCTGGTGGGCTTCAACGAGCCCAGCTGGATGCTGCTGGTGTTTCCGGCCATTGTCCTTTTAGAGGTGCTGGTGCTGCGCAAATGGTGCCTGCGCTGGTGCCCGCTGGGGGCGGTCATGTCGCTCCTCAGCATTCCGAACCGCTTCTTCAAGCCGAAGGTCGATGAGACGAAGTGCCTGCTCAAAAAAGGCAAGGAATGCTCGGTCTGCAAAGAGGTCTGCCCAGAAGGACTAGACCCGCACTTCTCGGACGGGATGCACGAATGCACCAAGTGCGGCCTGTGCAAGGAGCACTGCCCCGGCCTGGCCATCAACATGGGGTTCAGCCCTCGCAAGGCCTTGCCTTCAAAATCAGCGCCCAGCCCCGACAAGGCTGCCTAGGGTGCGCAGGGAAGGGCATCGCGATGCCGCCCTGCGCATGCGAGAAGGCACAGCCAGGGGCGATGGGGAAGGAACAGGCCTGAAACGGGTCGAGGATGCCGCCCTGTGCGCAGGATGTGGCGGTCTGTGCTGCCTGCATGCCCCGGGCAATTACGCCCCCCATGACCTCGATGCCTTCGGTGGGGTGTGCACAGATGCCGTTTCCCGGATGCTAGATGCAGGACAAGCCGCCATCAACGCCTCGCTCGTTGCCGTCTATTGGCTGCCTGTCGTGCCCTTGCTCACACTGGGGGCGCGCGGCATCGGCAAACAGGCGCTCTGCCTGTGCTGCGGCGACAGGCGTTGCGTGCACTTAGGGGCGAAGGGCTGTGCCCTGGCCTTGGATGAGCGCCCCTTCGAATGCGCGGTCATGGTGCCCCATGCCGACCGCCGTCTCTGCCGGATGCCCGGCGATACCAGCATGGAAGAGCTCTGGCTCGAACACCAGGGCATCCTGCGTGAAGCGGTGGAGCTGCGTACGGGCAGGCCATGGAGAGACGAACTGATGCGCCAGCTGATACGCGCCCCTGTTGACGACGCCTTTGCGAACGGCGCACGGGAGCTTATCGACACCCTGGGCTTCGCAAGCGATGACGCCAGCATAAGGGAGACGGTAGCCGCTTGGAAGACCGAAGGAGTGCATGGTGGGCCAGCTGATGGATGACGCAGCCCCCGACAGGGTGGAAGATGCTGCGCTCTGTGTCCCTTGCGGCGGGCGCTGCTGCAAGACGTCGCCCGGCCGCTTCAGTCCTCAGGACCTCGACCGTTCGGGTGGATGCACGCTGCC
>JAIRPR010000045.1 GCA_031256895.1 Coriobacteriaceae bacterium | reverse complement strand
CTATGGCGCCGTCTTGCACCTCGGCCATCCAGCCGATGTTGGACGCATGCACGGAATAGCTTATAGATCCTGCGGCCGGAGCCGAGTCGAGCCTTGCGCACAAGGCCTCCATCTGGCGGAACTGGCCGGTGGTGCCGGCTGTTGCGCCTTCTTGCACCTCGGCCATCCAGCCGGCGCCCGACACGTGGGCCTGGTAGCGCAGGACGGATGCCGCGGCCGCAGGCGCCATGTCCTCGCCTTCGGGTGCGAAGGCCTCAGGCGCCTCGGTGCCGTCCGTGCCTGCCAGGGCGCCTTCCCCGGCCTCATCGGCCTCATCGGCTTCATCGGCTTCGCCGGCTCCACCGGCTTCGCCGCCGTCAGGCAGCAGCCCCTCCCCGGCGCCGCCTTGCGTGGCATCGCCCAGGCCAGAGCCATCCTGGCCAAGACCTGGGGCTTCTTCGCCCGGTGCGGTGCCCTGGCTTGACTCCTGACCGCCAGATGCTTCGCCTGGAGCGATGCCTGTGCCTTGCTCAGGCGCCCCGACGGCTTGGGCTTCCCCTCCAACAGACAGGGCAGGCGTCAAAGGGGCCTCCCCTGCCCAGGCGGCCTGGATGCCCCCTGGCATCCCGAGCGCCACACTTACCAAGATGCCCAATGCCTTCCTCGAACTCTTCACGGTGCTGCCCTTTCTTTTATACGGTGTCCGCCCCTTGGGGCAGGCTCTCTTCTTCCTGTCATCTTATCAGTTCTCGCGGCTTCCCATAAGCCCCGAAGAATCATTTCCTCACAAATCTCCGAAGGTCTCCCGGGCGTGGATCCCGGGTGCTATGCCTGATAGAAGCTGCCGATGGTCAGCCCTGGTGCAAAGGTGTTCTTCTTCACGATGACCACCTGCAATGCCTCCATGCGATAGGAGTACCCGGCGCTTCCCGTGAAGGTGCCGTTCTTCGCCCATCCCGTCCAGCCGATGTTCTGGATATGGCTTCGGTAGTACACGTCGTAATGCTGGCGCAGATCGCCGGTCAGCTCGATACCGAAGGCTTCGACCCGCAAGGACATGCCTGCCGTGCCGCTCAGCTGGCCTTCGCTCACCCACGGCATCCATCCGATGTTCTGGACATGGGCCACGTACCTTATCCCCCCGCTGTATCCCGTCGTGTTGTTCAGGTTCAGGCTTATCGCTTCCATGCGCAGGCTTTGGCCTTGGGTGCCCAGCAGAGCGCTGCCGCGGTTGTTGTAGGTGTAGCGGTTGCCGATGTTCTGCACATGCGCCATGGCTGTATAGGAAATGTCGCCCACAAGGCCAGAGGCGCTCCCGTTGATATAGGCGGGGCCGTCAACGGCGCCCGGCGACCAGCTGCCTTTTTCCACCAGCCTTATCTCGATGGCCTCCACCTGCAGGGCAAGGCCCGAGGTCCCTGCCACAGCGCCGTCTGAAGTCCAGTTCAGCCAGCCGGCATGGGCTGCGTGCACGCGGTAATAGATGTCGTAGTGCGAAGCCAGGGCACCGGTCAGCCTGAACCTGACGCTCTCGATGGCCAAGGAACGCCTTTCGGTGCCCATGATGGCCCCTTGGACGGTGCCGGGATCGTAGCCTGAGGTGATGATGCTCTTCTCTTCCTGCCAGCCGATGTTCGCGACATGCGCCTGATAGGCTATCCCGCCCGCATAGCCGGTCATGTTCTTGAGGGAGAGCCGCAGCGCCTCCATACGCAAGGACTCGCCCGAAGTGCCCGCCATGCCGCCGTTCGATACGCTGGACATCCAACCTTTGTTCTCACAATGGGCGGTATAGTTGAAGGTCAAGGTGCGCGGGGTGTAGGTGACGGATGCTGTGAGGGGGAAGTCGCCCTTCAGGGTTGCCCTGATGGTGACAGGCTGGCCATACTGGGTGGGATGGACGACCCCTGCGGCGTCGATGGTGGCATAGGCCGAACCGCTGGTTATGGCGAAGTCCCACTTGCTGGGGCTGGTTGCCTGATTCAGGTTGGTCTGCACCATGCAGACGTCGTCGTTCACGCTAAGGCTGGCCGTTGCCAGCGACTTGAGGGCGGCATAGGCGTCTATCCTGCCATAGCCTGTGTAGGGGTCAAAGCCGATTGCCATCTGGTTCCCGGTAGGGTCTGTGCCGGTAAGGTCGGTAGCCGTCGACTGCAGAAGCGTCCTTATCTCAAGGGGCGTTGCAGACGGCTTCAGCGAGAACAGCAGCGCAGCAACGCTGGAGACCACCGGGGCAGCCATGGAGGTGCCGCTCTTAAGGCCATATGCGTTGCTGCTCGTGGTGCTGTAGATTGACGTTCCCGGGGCTGAGATGTCCTTCTCGGGGCCAAAGTTAGAAAAAGAAGCACGGCGATTGCCGTTCGTGTCCAAAGCGATAACGCTGAGCGCCTGGGGGTAGTCGCTGGGGATGGAGGGATACGGCAGCGTCGCCGTGCCCGTATCGCTACCCTGGTTGCCTGCGGCACAGACAACCAGGATGCCGGAGTTCGTGGCATTGTTGATGGCGGCGGTGAGCGCCGGGTCGTCGGCGGTGGTGCCATACCCGCCCAGGCTCATGTTGATGACGCGGATGTTGTAGGCCTGGGCAACGGTCCGGGTGGAGCCGATCGGCCGCGAGAGCAGGTAGTTGATGCCCGCGCTGAGATAAGACGAGTTGCTCACCGGCTGGTTGCTGCCGTTGAGGTAGAAGAGCGACACGTGGAAGAGGCCGGGGTTCCAACCGGCGCTTGCCACCCCCAGGCCGTTGCCGGTTCGTGCGGCCACGATGCCCGATACATGGGTCCCGTGCCCACTGGGATCGACGTCAAAGCTCACCTGGCCACCAGTGCGCACGTCATAGGTGCCCTTCAGGTTCCCCGTCAAATCCGGGTGGCTGGCCGATATGCCGGTGTCGAAGACCGCCACCGTGACCGCCCCATCGGTATGGGCAAGGTTCCAGACCTTGTCGATGCCCATGAGGTCAAGGTAGGACTGGCTTGCGAGGTACGGGTCGTTGGACATGCCGGCGACGCCCGAAGGAGCCAGGGAGACGCCTTCCTCAGGCACCGATTGCCCATCGACGCCGGAAGCGGGGCTTTGCCCTTGGGGGGCCTGCCCCTGGGGAGCCTGCCCTTGAGAGGCCTGCCCTTGCAAAGCCGGTGACAGGAACTCTTCATCCAGGTGGTAGATGTAGTTCGGCTGCGCGTAAGCGACTTCAGGCTGTGCGTTCAATTCGGCAACGGCATCCACCACGCTGGCCTCATCAGACACCTCGGCAAGGATGAGCGTGGTACCGTCCGGGCGGTCCTCAAGCAACAGGGGGCCTTCCTCGACGGAAGGGACCTCTTCGAGCAGTGCGTCGATGGCCTCGGTGCTTGGTTGGTCCTTCAGGACCACCAACACCATCCCGTCCTCGTACTCGCGCCCGTTGCGGGGGTCCACCTTGGTCTCGACGGATTCGAAATCGGGGGAATTATCGAAGCTGCGCAAATTGATGGATGCCGCGTCATCCGTGTCCGGCTCAAGCCCCGCAGGATCTGGGTCAGCCTCAGTGGCGGGGGCAGCGGTGCCATCGAGGGCTGAATCAACGCCATCCTGCATACCTTCATCGGTGGCATCGGGCGCATCGGGCGCAAGCTCTGCAGGATAGGCCTCAGAAGGATTCGCGTACGCAGCGACAGCGGGAAGCGTGAACCCCAGACTGAGGCTGGCAGACAGGAAGAATACAAGACAAAGTGAACCGAAACGTCTCATGGATAACCTTTCATGATTAAAATCGCCCGCAGGCGAAAACCGTATGCCCTACTACCAGGCACACGTGACTCGCGAGATGCCAGGACTCCGATTGACCAAAGCCCGAAGAAACCAAGCATGACGGACTCAAGCATGACGGGGTGACACCCACTCGAACCGGTCAAGCCGTCAAAACCTCAGTGCTTGAAAACCTAAGTGGTTGAAAAAT
Source organism: Coriobacteriaceae bacterium (assembly GCA_031256895.1). Taxonomy (GTDB): domain Bacteria; phylum Actinomycetota; class Coriobacteriia; order Coriobacteriales; family Eggerthellaceae; genus WRIS01. Next base: position 9,578 of record JAIRPR010000045.1, on the reverse strand, counting down.
ACTCCAACAAGGGAACTATTTCCAATGTGTTCCCTGATTTCCCTTAAATCTCCACAACGGCTGCAGTCGCCAACACGAGAGGGGGTGTGAATAGTAGCCTGCTGCCCTCTGGGAGGGGAGCGACTGGTGACCTGCAGCCTTCCTGCAAACCAGCAACTCCAACACAACACCGGGCGCAACGGCTGCCTCTGCAGCCTTCCTCTTCTTATCAAGCCTGCCATAAGGTATACTGGCGTCATGGAGAACAAGAAGCCGCGGATCATGTCCCGCAACTACGTCATAATCACCTTGACGAACTTCGTCAACGCTAGCAATTTCTATCTGCTGACCGTTGTCAGTTCGGGGTATGTGCGTGATGCGTATGGCGCAGACGATGCAGGCGGCGGGGTGGCAGCAGGCATCTTCGTGGTCGGCGCCTTGCTGTCGCGGGCTGTCTGTGGCAGGATGTTGGGGCTGTTGGGGTACCGAAAGACATTGGTCATCGGGCTTGCCGTTGCCCTCTTGTCTTCAGCAGCCTATCCGTTTGCCCCAACCCTTGCCTGGTTCCTGGTGGTGCGCACCTTCCACGGTTTCGGATTCGGGGTCATCGTATCGGCGACCTCGACGATAGTGGCCGACATCGTGCCGCCCCAGCGTGTGGGCGAAGGCATGGGTTACTATCAGCTTTCGGCAACGGTGGCCACAGCACTCGGCCCCTTGATCGCGATTACCCTGAGCCTGATGGGGAATTACCTGGCGATCTTTTTCCTCTGTGCGCTGCTGTTGGCCGCCTGCCTGATGCTTGCCCCCCTGTTGCGGCTCAAACGGGTGGTCTTGGATGCCGAAGAGCGCCTGCTTCTCAAGGGTTTCAGCCTGGCAGGCTTCATCGAGGCACCGGTGCTTCCAGCCTCGGCGGTGGCCATGATGGTGTACTTCTGCTATGGCTCGATTGTGGCCTTTCTTGCCCAGTTCACCGGAACAGTAGGCATCGCCGAGGCCACCAGCTGGTTCTTTATCGCCTATGCAATCGTCATCATCGGGTCAAGGCCACTGGTCAGCCGTGTTTTCGATTCCCGAGGCTTAAAGGTCGTGCTGGCACCTGCGCTGCTGCTCTTGGCTGGGGGCTTCTTGATATTGGCCTTCATGGATGGCCCGCTCCTGCTCATCCTGTCCGGCATACTGGTCGGCCTGGGGGCGGGTGCTGCACAGAGCGCCACCTTGTCGCAGGTGGCTAAGATCACGCCACCAGCCCGCAAGGGCATGGCCACCAACACCTTCTTCCTGCTCACCGATGTCGGCTACAGCACAGGCCCCATGATGGGCGGCCTGCTGCTCGCGGCGACAGGCTTCAGCGGCCTGTACCTGGTCATGGGGGGCATTATCCTTGCAACCCTCGCCACAAGCATGGCCTTCTCGCTTGCCTCGGGGCGCAAGCCACGTTCCTGACCTGCGTCGAGTAAGATAAGGCGGCAACACCTTCACGGCAATGACCAAGCCCTTGAGGCGCAGACAACGTTCCTGACCTGCCCTGACCTGACCTGCCCTGACCCGCCTTAAGCCAGCGGCTTGGTTGCGAGGCTCGACCGGGAACATATGTTTCACGTGTAACAAATGTTCCTTATGAACCTTTCGCCAAAGGATCCTCCCAAAGGGGCTTACTCTGACCCGACCTGTCAAGCCCTGACCTGCCCTGTCATGACCTGACCTGACCCGCCTTAAGCCAGCGGCATGGTTGCGAGGCTCGACCGGGAACATATGTTTCACGTGAAACATATGTTCCTTATGAACCTTTCGCCAAAGGCTTCCCCGAAAGGGCTTGCCTTGCTCTATGCCGGAGGGGTCTCGGCAGCAGGGTCCGGCTCGGGCGGAGGGGGCGGTGGCAACAATGCTGCGGGGATGTTGATGTACACGTACACCTGGCGGATGGTGTCTGCCAGGTTGCCCGAGGCGTTGGCGGCCATGTAATCGTAACGCAGCACCGATGACCACTCATAGGGGGCCCCGCCCTGTTCGACCGTTCCTGAGAACGAGCATGCCTCTTCGACCAGCGTGGTCTTGTCAGAGGCGTAGGTGCTGTAGAGTGATTTGTCCGTTGGAACGGTTGCCGACCCCTGCGCGACGGCCAGGCCCGCTTCGGCAAGCGTCAGCTCGATGATGTGTTCCTTCTCAATGGCATCGACGAAGCTCAATGCCCCATAGCCTAAGGAAGACGTGGCTACCGAGTACCCAGCGGTGATGACCATGCCGTTCCAGCCCAAGCCCAGGTACACCGTGGGCGTTCCGGAACGGGCGTCCCCCGGCTCGTCGGTGAGCGAGAGCTTCACGTTCATCTTGACGGGGTTGCCTTCTTCATTCACCGGGATGGAAGAGACGACGGTCGCTCCATGCCCGACCAAGTTGATGGCTTCTTCCTGGGTCTTCCCCAACAGCGATAACAGGCCTGGGACCTCGGTCTTCTTCACGGTGGTCGTCGCGTTGTCCTTGGTGTCATCCCCCTTCAGCTCATCGATGTCATGGGATGGCTGCTCACGCACCTCTTGTTCTATCTTGAACTGGCCAAGCTCCAGCGACCCCACCGTGATCCACATATAGGAGAAATAAACAAGGGCGCCCAACAATGCTATCAACAAGATGATGGCCGCCGTGAGGACGCGGCGCATACGCCGCGACTTCTTCTGGTGGATGGTAAGCCCCAAAGACCCTCCCTCCGGTCCCTGGCGGTTCTTTCTGCCCTTGCGGCCAAAACGACCGGGGCTGCCTATGCTTTCGTCGCCATCATCCATGCGACCGCCACCGACAAGCACCAAGCCTCTTTCCTCGGGGGCGAAGGCCGATGGTTCTTGTGCTGCTCTGGCAGATTTGTCGATTCCGGCATGTTTAGCCATCGCTCATTAACCTTCCTCATCTTTGGGTGAAGCATAAACACCGATGGGTATATTCTAGCGCAAAGCAAAGTAGTATACGAGGAAACCGACAAGAAGCACCAAGCCGCCGAAGATGATTGCCATTCGCGCCTTCGGCAAGGGGCCAACCGTATCAAGGTCCTCGCGGGTAGTCGGTCGATAACCGTCATCAGGGGCAGCCTTCGGAGGTCGTGCCGTAGGCTGGCCGGAACGTGTCGGCGCCTCGGCCTTCGCAGAATGCGGGCCTGGACGCGCTCCTGTGTGAGAAGCGACAGGCAGCTCCTGCGAAAAAGCAGGCACATCCGTATCGAAGGGGGTATTGGGTGCGGCAGTGGCCTCCCGAGCAGCCGGGCGAGCGTGGCTTTCTCCTGCGGGGTCATGGCCAGGCTTGATGCCTGCATGAATGACCAGCTCGTCTTCGTCAGTCTCCATCGATATGATTGAGAAGCCCTTTTCATGAGCCATGGCTTCGGTCCTTTCCTTTGCCTTGACAGTGGCCGTGTCGGCAGCCTCACCGGGTGGCCTTTGCGGTGGCCGTGTCGGCAGCCTTTGCGGCAGCCTCGCCGCGGGTGGCCTTTGCGGTGGCCGTGTCGGCAGCTTCACCGGGTGGCCTTACCGCCAGCCTTACCGGCAGCCGTGTCGGCAGCCTCACCGGCAGCCTTACCGGCAGCCTTTGCGGAGAAGCAATGGGTTGCTTCCTCACGGAGCTTTTCAGCTTACCAGAAGCTTTTGCCTGGATGCCTTCATCCAAATAATATCCATGGGAGAAAAGGGGCAAGGGCAACTGTCCCCTTCGATGTTCGCAGTCATGTCCACATCCAGGCAACAAGACGAAGCACCCATGAACGCAATCAACATTCTGGCTTGCCGAAGGGCTCCAAGCCCCCATTGGTGCCCATATCGGCGAAACCGCCCTGTCAATGGCCTTCGGACAGGATATAATACATGACAGCCACGAATACCTGCTGCCGGAGAAGCGGCTCGGTTAAGCAAGGGGCGCCCCAAGCTGGAGGCGCCGTTCCACCGTACAAGAAAGTTGGTGAACATGGATCTGAGGACCGGCTCGAATGCCCATGGGTTCACGATAGAGGAATCAGCCACGATAGGCGAATTCGAAGGCGAGGCATACCGCATGCGCCACGCCCACAGCGGCGCACGCCTGCTCTACCTCAAGACAGAAGACGAGAACAAGGCCTTCTCCATCACCTTCAAGACGCCCCCGCGCGATGATACGGGCGTCTTCCATATCCTTGAACACTCGGTCTTGTGCGGCTCGCGGAAGTTCCCCGTGAAGGAACCCTTCGTGAACCTGCTGAAGAGCTCTATGCAGACCTTCCTGAATGCGATGACCTTCCCTGACAAGACGATGTATCCCGTCTCGAGCACCAATGAGCAAGACCTCTTGAACCTGATGGACGTCTATATGGATGCTGTGCTGCACCCCCGCATCTACGAGGATGGGAACATCTTCAAACAGGAAGGCTGGCACTACGAGCTCGACTCGCCTGAAAGCGCCCTGCGCTATAACGGCGTAGTGTTCAACGAGATGAAGGGGGCGCTCTCCGACCCTGATTCAGTCCTTTACAACACCTTGTGCCAGGCCTTGTTCCCCGATACCGCCTATTCACGCGAATCGGGTGGCGATCCCACTGCCATACCCGGCCTGAGCTATGAGGACTTCCTCGACGCGCACCGGCGCCATTACCGGCTCGACAACAGCTACCTCTTCCTGTATGGCGACCTCGATATCGACCGCGTGCTCTCATTCCTGGACAGCGCTTATCTATCCCCTGCCCCCGCCGCAGGCCATGCGGTCGGCTTTCCGGACAACGCGGATGCCCCAGGTGGCGCCGCCAGTGCGATCAGCGGGCTGGAGGATGCCCCTGGCAGTGCGGCCGGCGGGCTGGAGGATGCCCCAGGTGGCGCCGCCAGTGCGGCCGACGGGCTGCCGGATGACACAACCAGTGCGAACACCCCAGGTGGCGCCGCCAGTGCGGCCGACGGGCTGCCGGACGCCCCTGGCAGCCGACCCGATGACCCGGGCAGCCTGCCCGGCGCCCCCTTCCCTCTCGAGCTCCAAGAACCGCTCGTGAGCATTGGTGTCATCAAAGAGATGCAGACCTCGCCCGAGAACGCCTGCCAGGCCATCGCAGTGGTGGCTGGCCACATCTCTGACCGCGAACGCATGATAGCCCTCGACATCCTGATGGATGCCCTGATGGGCAGTAACGAAGCCCCTCTCAAGCGGGCGCTCCTGGATGCACACCTGGCCGACGACGCCCACGGCTACCTGGTGGGCGAGCAATTGCAACCCCTGATCATCATCCAGCTGAAAGGCTCGAAGCCCCATGTCGCTGAAGAGTTCCGTGCTCTCGTCGCTTCAAAGCTTGAGGCCTTGTGCGCGGAAGGGATCCCCGCAAACCGCTTGGAGGCATCGCTCTCACATGCCGAGTTCACCCTGCGCGAGCGCGATTTCGGCATGTCCGACGGCGTGGTCCTGGCCATGCAGAGCATGGCTGGGTGGCTCTACGACGATTCGCTGGCAACAGCCTACCTTCGCTACGAGGATGCCTTCGCCCGCCTGCGCAAAGGCATATCGCAAGGCTATTTCGAGAGGCTTCTGCGCGAGTCCTTCCTCGAGGCAAGCCACAAAGCCCACGTCGAGATTGTGCCCGTGCCTGATTCCGGGGACGCCTTGGAATCCTTGCGCCTTGCCGCCATCAAAGAGGCCTTGACGGCTGAGGAATGCCATGCCATCATCGAGGAAGAAGCCGCCCTACGCCGTTTCCAGGAGGCACCCGATTCCCCCGAAGGGCTTGCCAGCCTGCCTTTGCTGCGCCTTGACGACATCAAGGACATGCGTCCTGACCCTTGCTTTGAGCTGCTGAAAGAAACCCCTCTTCCCTGTCTGTACCATCACATACCGACCCGTCAGATAAACTATGCCTACCATTACTTCGATATAGGCCACCTGGACATCGAAGACCTCTTCTACGTGGGCATCCTCATGCGTCTGCTGGGCAAATTGGACACCGCGCACCACACTGCCGATGAGCTCGACTACCTGACCCAGGCACACCTTGGCGCCTTGCGCTTCTTCGTCGAGGTCTATGGCGACGAGAACGACCCCACGGTAAGCTCACCCAAGCTGGTAGTGGGCACGAGCGCCCTTTCCCAAGAGGTCGGCCACCAGGTCAGCCTTCCTGCAGAGATATGGTCTTCGACTTCCTTCGGTGACGCCTCCAAGATAAAGGACATCCTCCAGCAAATCAGGATCGCCCTTGAACAGGATTTCATCAACGCAGGCCATAACTTCGCCCTTTCACGCTGTGCCTCCTATTACACGAAGTCGGGCATCATACGCGAACAGCTTGCCGGCATCGACTTCTACCGCCAGCTGAGGGGCTTGCTTGATCGCTTCGATGACGAACGCGAGGCGCTGGCACGTCGCTTGGACGGCCTTTTGGGGAAGGTTTTCACGCGAAACGTGATCAGCAGCTTCACCGGAAGCATCACTGACCGCAGCCTTTACTGGGAAAAGGCAGGCGATTTCGGTCTGAAGCAAAGCCTGGGTGGACGGATGCCCCTGAAGGCGGACGGGGCGCCGGGGCTCCCCGCTGTGCCCGATCCCTTGGTGCGCAACGAGGCCTTTGTGGTGCCCACCGACATCTGCTTTACCGCAAAGGGCTACGACCGCCGTCTTTTCCAGACACCTTACTCGGGATTGTGGCATATAGCAGGACGCATCCTTTCCTATGATTACCTGTGGAACGAGGTGCGCGTCAAAGGCGGAGCCTATGGGGCGGGCTTCAGGGCAAATCGCAGTGGCAGCATGGCCTTCCATTCCTACCGCGACCCGAACCTCGACGACACCTTGCGCCGCTTCGATGGCAGCGGGGCTTGGCTTGCCTCCTTTGCACCAGATGAAGATGCCCTGCGCGGCTATATCATCAGCTCGGTCGCAGGCTTCGATGCCCCGACGAAGCCGCGTGAGACGGCCCGGCGCCAGGACGCCGAGTTCTTCGGCAAGGTCGATCCTGCTTGGCGGGGCGTCACCCGCAAGGAGATCCTGGATGCATGCCTGCCCGCCTTGCGTGGCTTGTCCCCGGTGCTGGACCAAGTCGCCGATAAGCAGGCCATCTGTGTGTTCGGCAGCCGTTCTATTCTGGAGGCCTCCACACAAGGCTTCGAGGTCATCGATCTCCTCGCCTGAGTGCCGGGACGCAAAGCTGCCAAAAGGGGCAAGCACCGAGTGTATGACCTGGTCAACGGCCAACTATCCTCTCGCCTGAGTGCCGGGACACAAATGACTTGCATCTGCAGCCCCCTCTTCATTCCCGGTTCAGCCCGTGATAGTAAGGTACCCGGATTGCAAGAGCCGAGCCGAGAAGATGTCCTTACCGCGAGCCACCCGACACAGGGAACCCGTGAATTGCATCTGCAGGCCTTGTGGCAAATCTCGCTCATGGCAAATTCCGGTTGAAAATCAGCTAAACTATGGCAGAATAGTAGGGCTGCAAAAAGAGCAGCAGGAATTGGGAGAGACGAATATGCTAGAACTGATAGACCTGTGCTTCGAGGTGACTGCGAGCGAGGGGTCGCATGAGACGAAGCGCATCATTGACCATCTTTCACTGCGTATCGAAGATGACAGGTTCACCGTGATAACCGGTCCGAACGGCGGGGGGAAGTCGACCCTGGCCAAGCTGATCATGGGGGTCGAGGAACCGACATCCGGCACCATCCTGTTCGATGGTAACGACATCACCCGTATGCCCATCACCGAACGCGCACGGCTGGGCATCGGCTATGGCTTCCAACAGCCTGCCCGTTTCAGGGGCTTGAAGGTGAAGAAGATATTGGACCTTGCCGCTGGGAAGCGGCTTCCCATGCTGGCCTGCAACGAGTACCTGGCAAAGGTCGGCCTCTGTTCGGCAAGCTACCTCACCCGCGAAGTAGACAAAAGCCTCTCGGGTGGCGAAATGAAGCGCATCGAGATAGCCACCATCCTGGCTCGCGACCCCAAGCTTGCCATATATGACGAGCCGGAGGCCGGTATCGACCTGTGGAGCTTCGACCGCCTGACTGAGACCTTCCGCGACATCCATGCGGCACGCAATGGCCGCTCCATCGTGATAATATCCCATCAAGAACGCATCATCCAGCTGGCCGATGACATCATCTGGATAAAGGATGGGAAGGTTGAGGCACAGGGATCTGCTGCGCACATAATCCCCCAGTTGGGATTCCTTGCCAAAGACAACCCTATCTGCACCTTTACGCAGCCCACTGCGCTGCATCTTACCGAGATACCCACGACATGCTAGGCAAACGGGGAACAGGCCTTTGCCTTCTCCAACGTTTCGCCTGGCATGTCATCCCGTTACCCCGATCGACCGAAAGGCCATTCCTATGACAGCCGACCTATCCCCCATTGATGCCTCACTCCTCAAAGAGATCGCCGATCTGCACGGCATGCCCAAAGGCGCCTTCAACATCCGCAAGGATGGGCAGCTCCTTGAGCGCAGTTCCTCAGCGAACATAGAGATATCCACCAAGTCCGACAGCCCCGGCATCGACATCCACATCAAGGAGGGCACCAAAGGCGAGACTGTTTACATCCCCGTTATCCTGACCAAGGCCGGCCTCACCGACGTTGTCTACAACAGCTTCTATATCGGGCAGGATTGCGATATCACCATCATAGCCGGATGTGGCATACACAATGAGAGCCACCAGCCTTCCCAACACGATGGCATCCACAGCTTCTTCTGTGGGAAGGGGTCGCGCACCCGTTATGTGGAAAAGCACTATGGTGAAGGGCCCGGCAGGGGAAGCCGCATCTTGAACCCTGTGACCAAGGTCTACTTGGAAGAGGGAGCCTTCTGCGAGATGGAGCTCACCCAGATACGCGGGGTCTCTTCCACGGTGCGCGACACCGAGGCCGAGCTTGGTTGTGACGCCAAGCTGGTGCTCACGGAAAAGCTCCTCACCCATGACGACCAGACGGCTGTATCGAACATGAAGATAGAATTGCAAGGCGATGGATCCAGCGTACAGGTCGTTTCACGCAGCGTTGCGCAAGGAACCTCTTCCCAGACCTTCAATCCCCTGGTCATCGGTCAGGCTGCTTGCCGTGGGCACGTACAATGCGATGCCATCATCATGGACAAGGCAAAGGTGACCGCGATCCCCGGCATCAAGGCAGCCAGCGAAGAGGCCCAACTGGTCCATGAGGCGGCCATCGGGAAGATTGCCGGCGATCAGATAACCAAGCTCATGACCCTTGGGCTGACCGAGGAAGAAGCGGAGCAGGAGATCCTGGAGGACTTCCTCAATTAGCCCGATCGGGCTTCCCTGGCCATCCGTAGCTCAGGGGCGGGGCTTCGGGAGTTTCGCCTGCGGAGCCGTCATCAGGCATGGTCAGGGTGAAAGCTGAAGCGGAATTTATCAGTGGCTCCGGGGGTTTCGCCTGCGGAGCCGTCAACAGGGTGTGCGAGCGTGGTTGGTGTGAGACTGTCGTCGTCCGCCTCCCTGGCTCAGGGAGTCTCAGCTTCGGAGCCTTCATCAAGGACTGTCATGCCGTCCGTTGCAGGAACATCGCCATCAGGCATCTCTGATGGCATCGCATCATCCCCGGAAAAAGTGGTTGTTCCTGTTGACTCGCTCACATAAGGAACCCGGCTCAGATCGACC
>JAIRPR010000173.1 GCA_031256895.1 Coriobacteriaceae bacterium | reverse complement strand
GCAGGAAGGTGACCAGCGAAAGGCCAAGGGTCACCGCTGTGGCACCGCCACGCCCGACCAGCAGCGGCACATAAGGCCGTATGCAGCCGACCAGGCACATATTGCCTATGGCGTTGCAGGCGAGGTACAGGTAGAACATGGTCCAGCCGTTGAACGGGCCCATCTCGTTGCGGAAGCCGGTCACCGCCGTGAGCGCCAAGATCAGGGCTCCGAATGCGATGATGACCCACTTCATGTTGCGCTTCAAGCGGTCATAGATGGCTGCCGGGATGGGAGCCAGGATGCCCAAGGCCGAAGAGATGGATCCCCAGAAGGCAGCCTCTCCCGTGGTCATGATGCCATTGCCCGCGCCCATGCCCGCATCGCCGAAGCCGCCGGCGAAGTAGATGGGGGCATAGGTGGTGAAGCAGTAGTTCACGTAGTTGAAGGCGAGCCATACGATGGCCAGCATGATGACCTGGTACTGCTTGAAGAAGGGCAGCACCTCTTTGATGGGCTTCGTTTCGGCGGACACGCCGGTGTTCGTCTCGGGGGCCTTGTAGAAGACAGCGACCAGCAGCGTGGTGACCACCAGCAGGCCTATCATGACCCACCAGGATACCTGGGGCAGGCTGTATGAGAAGGGGAAGGGCTCCATGCCGTGCGAGCCGGGGAAGGCGCCTTTGAGCGGGTTCACCAGCAGATTGGTGGCTATGATGATGCCGACCGGCACCCAAGTTGCCCAGATGCCGATGGCCAGGCCGCGCACCTTGCCCGGGAACCAGGTGGTTATTGCCGTAGGGCTGGTCACGCCCACCAGGCCGACGCCCAGGCCTACGATGACGCGACCGACTATCAGGATGGTGAAGTCGCCCGAGCCCTTCATGCCATCGCCGGCTGAAAGCGCCATCACGACGCCTCCCACGATAGCCAGCAGCGCACCAAGCAGCAGGGTGTTCTTCAGCTTGATGGCCTTGACCAGGAAGGTGGCAAGGACTGCGCTCACCATGGCGCCGAGCGACACCATGCTCATGGTGTTACCGACAGCAGCGACCTGTGTCTGATCGCCGTTCAGAAACACCCCGAGGATGGTGTTGTCCGCCAGCATCGGCGGCAGCGAGAACCAGAGAATCGGCACCGCTACACTGAGCAGATACACGATGACCAGCATGAACCATGCCTTGCCTGTCGCCTTCTGCTCTGCTGCCGGGGCAGCTTTTGATTCCACACTCATAATTTCCTCCTTTTTCAATCCGGGGCTTGGCACCCCTGTCGTAGGGCTTGGCGCCCATTGCGCACAAGACAGGCCCGATGCGGCCATTTGAGCTGCATCGGGCCTGGTCTAGCCTCAATCCTCTTTGAGGGCAACGACGAACTGCTTCTCGCGGAATATGCGCGCAGAAAGCTTCTCGATGTCTCCGAACTCAAGTGAGCGTGACTGGCAGTGCTGCGCACACGCAGGCTGCTTCCCCTTGGCCACGCGATCGGCGCACAGGTCGCACCACTTGGTGAACAGAGGGATGAAATCGTATTGGTAGTCCTTCTCGGCTATCTTCAAGGGGCCGAGCTTCTGTATCTTCAGGCCGAATTCCTTCTCGGAATAGCCCTTCTCTTGCTGACAGGCCAGCACACAGGCTTCGCACCCGGTGCAATAATCGACGTCAACGAGGAATCCTTTGAATGACATGATGTTCCTTTCTTATTGACTTTCAGAGGTGCTCCCGGTTGTCTGCAGGAGGCCTGAACGACTTCTGCTTCAACCGGGGATCCCCTCTAGAATTTGCGGACTTCGGGGGCCACCCCCGCATAGTTCTGGACGGGTGGCTCTTCCTTGCCTATCTGGCATACCATGGCCTTGTAGTTCGAACCGAAGCCCGACACGCCTGCCGGCAGCGGCACCAGGTTGTTGCAGTTCGACTCGAACACGCCATAGGGGCCGGCGGGGTCCTCGGGATCGTCGCCATGGCCGCGCTCGGGGAACCACCAGGCATGCTCGGCCTGGAGGACGCGGGGGTCATAGGTGTCGTTGAACGAGGCCTTGTAGTAGCATTTGCCATGGTTGTTCCATATCCAGATCCATTCGCCCTCTTCGATGCCGTAGGCTTTGGCCGTCTCGGGGTGCAGGTAGACCAAGGGGTCGGGATGAAGGGCGCGCAGTTTGGCCACCTGGCGATGCTCCGAATGGAAGAAGTGGGGCACCCGGGCACCAGTGGTCAGGATAAGCGGGAACTCCTTGACAAGCTCGGGCTCGGAATAGGGGCTCTCGATGGGCTCGACATAGGCGGGCAGGGGATCGAGGCCGCCGCCGGCGTAGTGGAACACCATCGAGTATATCTCGGCACGGCCGGTAGGGGTGGCAAAACCCATCTGCCCATCGGGCCTGAGATCGCCGGTCTCGTACTTGCGGTACTTGAACTCAGGTATCTTCCATACCGAGGACTGCAGCTCCTTCCAGGTGAACCCACCCTGCTTGAGGGCGTAGTCCCACATCTCCTCCACCGTGTCCCAAGGATAGGCGAGGTCCTTGTACTGCACGCCCACCGAGGTGTCCACCTCGATGCCGTAGTCGCGCTTTATCTTCTCGATAAGGCCGGGATTGGTGCCGTCCTCGTTGGGTATGTCCATCGGCATGCCGTGCTCGGTCTGCTCGATGGCCAGCTGGCGCGCCGCCGCAGCCTTTTCCACTTCCTCTGCGTTGTTGGGGTCGACCACCTTGGTGCCGCGCACGATGCCCTCGCGGGTGACCCGCTTGCCCAGCTCTAGGAAGATGGTCTGGTCGGGCTTTGAATCGTGGAGCGGCTCGATGCTCTGGTTGATGCAGCTGATGCTGTAAGGGTTCAAGCCGCCGAAGCCGATGCGCTCTGCCCACGTGCTGACCGGCAGCACGATGTCGGCAAGGGCGAACATGGAGGGGTTCATGAAGAGGTCAGACCATACGATGAACTCGAGCTGCTCGCGGTACCAGCGCTCCATCTGCATCTTGGTCTGGGCGCCCATGCAAGCGGTGAAGTTGTTGGTGACGAAATAGGCTGCCTTGAACTTGAAGGGGCCATAGAGGCCGTCGTCGGACCCGGGCACATGTTCCCACGACTCGAAGGTCGCGTTGGAGCTGAGGTTCTTGAAGCCTACGCCGAACAGGGGGTAGCGGTCGGCGCCCATACGCTTGCCCGGCTCCTCATCGGCCGTCAACAGCACATCGTAGCCCCAGCAGCCCGTCCAGTTCGGCTGCGAGATGCCCCAGCAGGGATGACCGATGACATTGCCGCCGGGCACATCGAGGTTTCCGGTGATGGTCCATAAAGCCACGATGGCATGGGCTGCCTGCTGGCCGCCGGTCGATTGGTCGATGGCCACGCCCCACTGTATGGCAGCGGGCTTGGCTGCGGCATATTGACGGGCAAGGCGGATGATGTCCTCTTTGGGAACCCATGAGCGCTCTGCCAGCTCGTCGAGGTCGTATTCCTTGCAGCGTGCGGCCACCTCATCCAAACCGAACACCCATTTGTCGCAGAAGTCGTGGTCGTAGAGGTCTTCCTCGATGACTATCTTCAGCATGGCCATGGCCAAGGCACCGTCGCCGCCAGGGCGCACGCGAAGCCAGTTCTCGCCAGCACGGGCGGCCAACCAGGTGAGCTGCGGGTCGATGACAGCAACCTTCATCCCGCGCTGCATGAGGTCGGTGAACCAATGGCCGAAGAAGCCATCGGCATTTGAGTAAAAGGGCTGATGGCCCCACACGATGCACAGCTCGGGCACCACGTAGTCGGGGTCGTCGTAGCGCAGCGGCAGGAACTGGGAGCAGTCCATGACCGCGGCATCGCCCAACATGCAGGCCATGCTTGCGATGCGGGGAAGGTAGCAGGAATTGCCCGCGAAATAGGGCACGCCCTCATTGGGGCTTCCCAAACAGGCGTTGAGACGGGTGACCTGGTGGATGTCGCGGCCCGTGCCCTGGCAGGTCATGATGGTCTCAGGTCCGTACTGCTCAGAGATCCGCTTGAACTCGCTCTCGATGATGGAATAGGCCTCATCCCAGGTGATACGCTCGAACTTGTCGCGTCCACGGTCCTTGCGGTCGCGCTTCATCGGGTACTGCAAGCGGTCCTCGTGGTACACGACGTCGGTCATTGCCAGGCAACGGCTGCACAGGCGTCCTTGGTTGTAGGGGTTCTCGGGGTCGCCTTCCACCTTGACGAGCTTGCCGTCCTTGAC
>JAIRPR010000097.1 GCA_031256895.1 Coriobacteriaceae bacterium | reverse complement strand
CTGCTGGTCACCGTGTTGCAGCTCTTCAGCTACGGCTTCCACGACCCGGTGTTGACCGACCGGGGCTTCATCAGCGACAACAAGGTTATGCTGAGGGCATTCACCATTTCGGGCCTTCTGGGCTTCGTGGCCATCCTGGCTTTCAGCCTCATCGGCGTCGATGCCGCCTTGCAGGGGATGCCGCTTTCCGGGAACATGCCTGCAGAAGTGGGGAAGGTGTTAGGCGTGGGGGCTTTGTTTGTGATGGCCTTGATAATGATATCGGCTGCCAGCTCTACGCTTGATTCGTCCTTCGCAAGCCTCTCTAAGCTCATAGCCTGGGATCTGCCCAAGATGCTGGGGAAGACCCCCAACGAACGCGCACGAAAGCTGGGCATGGGCATCATGTTGCTGTTCGCGGTGGTGGGCAACCTGCCTATGGTGTTCGGGACCGATATCCTTAAGGCGACAACCATCAGCGGCACCATGATCATGGGGCTTGCCCCGGTGTTCATCTTCCCGGTGTTGATGCCGAAGCTCATCAGTCCGACACGCATCGGCTTCCATCTGAGCTTCTGGATAGGCATAGTCCTCGGCTTCAGTTATGCCTTCGGCCTGGTGCCCGCTGAACTCGCCTTAGGCGCAGGAAAGAACGGCCTGCTTCTGGCCATCAACCTCTACGGGCTGGTAGCCTGTTGCGTGGCCTATGCGGTTCCCGGGCTGTTGTTGCGCGGGCACAGAAGGGAAACAGGCGGGGAAGCTAACGGGGAAGCTGCCAGCCTCGCAGAAGGGGAGCCCCTAAGCGGCGGTGCTTCCACCGAAAGCTATGAGGACATCGTGGCACATGACGCCATTATGCCCAGCGAGGCCTGAGAAAAAACGCCATGGCTTGCCCAAAGCAGCACCTACGGCTGCCAGATGAGAAACGGCAGATCTGCGGGACGGGGCAGTCGCAAGAGGTACCCGTCAGTCGCGGGCAAGACAGGCTGGACGGCCAGCTGCAGGGCATCGACATCCGGCTCCATCGGGAAGATACGGGTAGGCATGGCCGGGGCGTGCCTGTTGACCTAGGGCAAGGCGAGGCCGCAGGCCCCGGGCAAGGCGAGCCTGTTGACCCCGGGCAAGGCGAGGCCGCAGGCCCCGGGCAAGGCGAGGCCGCAAGCCCCGGGCAAGGCGAGGCCGGGCGCTTCTGCCCAGCCGATTACCGCCTTGATCCTGCGGTCTTCGCGGCAAAGCCGCAATGCCGCTGTGACACGCTGTATGTGGCAGGCGGCCTCTATGGGAACCGCTGGGCAGTCGATTCTCTGCTGCGCCTGATTGAGGGCGACCCGGCAAAGAATGCCCGACTAGCCGTGAACGGCGATGCGCACTGGTTCGACACCGATCCAGAGACCTTCAAGGCAATCGAGGAAAAGCTTTCCGGTGCCTTCTTGCTGGCGGGGAATGTAGAGGCTGAACTGCGAAGAAGGGGAGAGGTGGGTGCCGGATGCGGTTGTGCCTATCCAGCGGAAGTGGAACCAGGCATCGTCGATCGCTCGAACCGGATCCACCGTAAGCTCAAAGCGACTTACCAGGGGCTGCCGACTTTGCATCCAAGGTTCGATGAACGCCCCTTTGCCTTGCTTGCCCAAGTGGGCGGTGTGTCTGTTGCGGTGGTGCATGGCGACGAACGTATGCTGGCCGGATGGGGCTGCAGCCATGAGGCTTTGGGGCAGGCTGTGCGGCAACATGAGCTTCAGGAATGGATGGCAGCCCATAACATCGGCGTGTTGGCGACATCCCACACCTGTGCCCCGGCGGCATTGGGCATGTCGGGCGTAGGGGAACCCCCGCAGGCATCTTCGACAAGGCCTGAGGAAGCCGAAAGAGAAGCCAGCGAAAAAGCCGAAGAGGAAGCCAGCAAGGAAGCCAAAGAGGAAGCTTCCTTGCCAAGGCAGCTATCGGGCGAAGTGCCGTCGAGGCCCTTCGATGTCACTGAAGCCATCATCAACAACGGTGCGGCAGGGATGCCGAACTTCGGTCTGCCGGGCCAAGGCTTGGTCACCCGCGTGTCTTTGACAAAGCACCCACAGGCGCTCTATCGCGCCCAGCTGGCGACCACCCCCCCGGTCTTCGTCGAGGCTGTGCCGCTTGAATACGACCAAGAGAGCTTCTTGGCCTGGTTCGACAAGCAATGGCCCAGGCTGAGCCCCGCTTCGGTCTCTTACCGGACACGGATAGCAGACGGAACAGGAAAAAGCCCCCATGAAGCCATCATCAAGGGCTTTTCGCTGCTTGTTTGAAGTGCCTGGGGCGTTTCCTTGGTTCAGCTGCCTGCTTGCGGATGGATGCTTTTGTGACGTCAAAAGAAAAGGCGACCCCCTGAAAGAGGGCCGCCCTGGATGCATGGGTCACCACGCCGCTTGGAGCCGTTGCCGCTTTTTGCGCGAGACAGGCAAGCCTAGAACGCGGTGAAGGAGGATTTGGGGCAGAAGCAGATGGGGCATTTCTCGAAATCTTCGCCCTTATGGATGTAGCCGCACGAGGGGCAGAGGTAGAAGGTGTCGTCGTCGGGGCAGTCGAGGTCGTTGTAGGCGGCAAGGTAGCGTTCGGCGTGTACCGATTCTGCCAGTTTGGCACGGGTGAACACCTGGACGGCCTTTATGTTTCCTTCTTCCTGGGCACGCTTGATGAAGGCAGGGTACATGTCGGAGGTCTCATAGATCTCGCCGCAGGCGCCGGATATCAGGTCGAGGTCGCTGGCTTCGCCGGCTGCGCCTTGCGCGGTGGGTTTCTCGAAGTCTGGCTCTACTTCGGCAACAAGGGCGTACTCAAGGCCGATATGGATCTGTTCGGCAGCTGCTGTCGCCTTGAACAGGCGTGCTACCTGGTTGTATCCCTGGGCTTCGGCAGCCTGGGCAAAGGCGGTGTACTTGGCACTGGCCCCGGTTTCGCCGCTGATGGCAGATTTCAGGTTCTCAAGGGTGGTGCCGACCTTCGTCGTGCTGTTGCTTACGATAGTGAAGTTGTGGGAGTTTTCGGCAGAGGGGGTCTCTGTACGTAGCTTCATGGTGTCTCCTGTCTTGGTCGTCTTGTCTTGCTTGTGCAATCCACACACAGTACCGGACTATAATATGTCTCATTCAGTAACATATCAAGTAGGATTCCCTTAATTCGTCCATTTGTGGGGGAATCGACATCATC
>JAIRPR010000091.1 GCA_031256895.1 Coriobacteriaceae bacterium | reverse complement strand
GATGAACCGTCCCTGTGTCCACCCCTGCACCCCCGTGCCCCGCTGCCTGCGCCCTGTCCCTTGTCCGCCTTCCTAACCGCTTGAGACGCTTGCTCTGACGCGTTACCCTGTCACGTGTCACGTGCCGCATCAGCAAGGATCAGCCAAGATCAACGGAGCCGTTACACTTGGGGCTTTTCGAGGGTTATTTCACCTTCCCGGGCCCGCTGGGGGTGCCGGGGTGATATGATGGCCGCAGTACCGTAATGAGTCGATGGAGGTATCTTAATGACCAAGAAGATCGCCGTCATAGACGGCAACTCGTTGATGCATCGTGCCTTCCATGCGGTGCCTCCCACCATGAACGCCCCCGATGGCACACCGACCAATGCCATCTTCGGTTTCCTTTCCATGTTGTTCAAGTTCATCGACATGGCCCATCCGGATGCGCTTGTCTGCGCCTTCGATGCCGGGCGCCCCGCCTTCCGCATGGAGGCCCTTGAGCGCTACAAAGCCCACAGGCCGCCCATGGACCCCCTACTCAGACCCCAGTTCCCCCTGTTAGAGGAGCTGCTTGATGCGATAGGCGTGCCCGTGGTCAAGGTGCCTGGGTGGGAGGGCGACGACATACTGGGCACCATAGCGGCACGTGACGAGGCTTTGGGCTATTCGACCTTGCTGGTGACGGGTGACAGGGACGCCTATCAGCTCGCAAGCGACCTGACCCAGGTGGTCACCACGAAGAAAGGCCTCACCGACATCGCCCTGTACGGGCCTGCCGAAGTGCTGGAGCGCTACGGCATAGAGCCTGCCCAGGTTCCTGACTTCCTGGGCCTGAAAGGCGATTCCTCCGATAACATACCCGGCGTCCCCGGTATCGGCGAAAAGGGCGCCTCCCGGCTCTTGCAGGAGTTCGGCAGCCTGGAGGGCGTGTATGAGAACCTCGACAAGCTCAAAGGCAAGCAGCTTGAGAGCCTGCGCGACAACAAGGAGGCAGCCTTCCTGAGCCGTTCGGTGGCCACCATCGTGCGCGATCTGGATTTCCCTCTCGATATAGAGGCGATCGCCTTCCCTGCCTATGACGAAGCCCAGGCGACCGAGGCCTTCTCCAAGCTGCGCTTCAATGCCCATCTGACAAAGGCGCTTTCCCTGATAGGGAAGAAGGCCCAACCCGTCTTGGCATCCTTGGCCTGGGAGCCCGTCGAACAAGACCATGCCAAGGCAACCCGGCTCGTCGAGAGGGCGCTCGCAGCAGGCCAACGGGTGGCGGTGGCCTTTGCAAAGCGTTCCCAAGACAACCTGTTCGACACGGGGCTTCTCCTGGCGGTCAACACAGAAGAGGGAACGGGCGTCTTCGAGGGGGATGCGGCCCTTGCCGTTTTCGCCCGCATCGTGCGCGAGGGCTCATTCGCGGCGCGGGATGTGAAGGAGGATCTGCGCCATGTCTACCCGCCCGATACCGCCCTTGCGGCAGCCATCGACGAGGATTCCCTGTTTGCGATGGACGCCTTCGATGTCGGCCTGGCCAGTTATATCCTGGATTCCTCGGCTGACGACCACAGCCTGGGCGCCCTCATGATAGCCGCTGACAGGGGCTCGCTTCCCGAATCAAAGGACGATGTCGAGCAGGCGGCCATCCAGGCGGCGGCGGTGCGTTCCTTGGTGGGGCCTTTGCGCGAGGCCTTGGCAAAGGACGGGGCAGAAGCGGCCTATCAGAGGATCGACGCACCCCTGATAGCCGTCCTCAGCTGTATGGAGCGCACGGGCGCAGCCATCGCTTGCGAGCGCCTGGACGCTTTGGGCGCCGAAACGGGGGCAAGGCTCGAGGAGCTGCGCACCCAGATATACGAGGCGGTGGGGGAAGAGTTCAACATCGACTCGCCCAAACAGCTCTCACACATCCTCTTCGACGTCTTGGGCCTCAAGCCAGGGAAGAAGACCCAGACCGGCTATTCGACCAACGCGGCTGTGCTCAAGGAGTTGGCGCAGGAACACGAGCTGCCCGCCATGATGCTGCGTTATCGCGAGATGGCGAAGATAAAGTCCACCTACCTGGATGCCTTGCCACGCATGAGGGCAGGCGACGGGCGGATCCACACCAGCTTCAACGGCATGGTCACCTCGACCGGCAGGTTATCCTCTTCCGACCCCAATCTGCAGAACATACCGGTGCGCACCGATTTCGGCCGGCAGATCCGCGAGTGCTTCGTGCCTTTGGCACCGGGCGAGGTCTTCTTGTCGGCAGATTACTCGCAGATAGAGCTTCGTCTTTTGGCGCACCTTTCGGGGGACAAGGGGCTGGTTGAAGCCTTCTGTTCGGGGATGGACTTCCATGCGCACACAGCTTCGCGGGTCTTCGACATACCTATCGACGCTGTCACTGCGGGGCTGCGCAGCAGGGCGAAGGCGGTCAACTTCGGTATCGTCTATGGCCAGCAGGCGTTCGGGCTCTCGCAAAGCCTGCGGATACCTTTTGCCGAGGCCAAAGAGATGATAGACCGCTATTTCCAAGCCTACCCCGGGGTGCGCGAATACCTCGACCAGACCATCCAGGAGGCGAAGGAGAACGGTTTCGCGGTCACTATGTTCGGCAGGAAGCGCCATATCCCCGAGCTGAAGGCGGCCAATGTTGCCCAGCGGGGCTTTGGCGAGCGCACCGCCATGAACCACCCCATGCAGGGCAGTGCGGCCGACATCATCAAGCTTGCCAT
Organism: Coriobacteriaceae bacterium; assembly: GCA_031256895.1. Lineage (GTDB taxonomy): Bacteria > Actinomycetota > Coriobacteriia > Coriobacteriales > Eggerthellaceae > WRIS01. The sequence goes on along the minus strand of JAIRPR010000091.1, from coordinate 11,233 downwards.
GATAGAGGTCATGCGCCGTTTGAGGCACGGGGGCTTCAAGGCACAGATGCTGCTCCAAGTCCACGACGAGCTGGACTTCTCGGTGCCTGCATCTGAACTTGAAAGGGTATCTGAGCTGGTGAAGGATGTGATGGAGCAGGTTGTGGAACTCAAGGTGCCCCTGGATGTCGATATCTCGTCGGGCAGGACATGGGCAGAGGCGCACTAGCCTTTGCCCCTGAGGCCATATGGCGCATGAGAGCCACTGTGGCGCACGAGGGGTGCTCGGGCAGGCGGCAGCGTCCGGCGACAACGGCAATCCGGCCTTCCTTTCGCCTCGGCTGGGCGGGGGCTTTCCTCCTTGTGAAGAAGAGCTGTGGTTTGCCATTGATGGCGCTTTTCTGGCTGATATTTGTTGACGGTGGCACTTTGCGCTGTTAAGATAACGCTTTGCGTTTTGACACACTCACGGTTGCGTCAGGTGCCTGTACCGCCCGATTCCCCGCTTTATGGATGAGGGATCGGCGGAGAGGGCGGGCAGGGCGCGATTATCGGTTTGTAGTGATATGATGAGACAAAACACCGGAAATGAGAAGGAATAGTAACCATGTACGCAATCGTTAAAACTGGCGGCAAGCAGTACAAGGTCGCCCCGGGCGACATCCTGGCTGTCGAGAGGCTCGATGTGCCCGAAGGCAAATCAGTTGCCTTAGAGGTGCTTTGCGTCGTCGATGGGGCAAAGGTCGAGGCCGATCCGGAGAAGGCTGCCAAGACCAAGGTCGAGGCTGTTGTCTTGGAGCAGTTCAAAGGCGAAAAACAGCTTGTGTTCAAGTTCAAGAAGCGCAAGAACTACAAGAAGCTCCGCGGGCATCGCCAGGATCTGACGCGTATCCAGATAGCATCGGTCGGCTCTGTCAAGGCCGAGGTGAAGGGCACTGCCCAGGCTTCGGAGAAGAAGGAAGCCGCCGAAAAGCCTGTCGAGAAGAAGGCTGCTGCAGCCGAGCCCAAGGCCTCGAAGACCGAAAAGGCTTCGAAGGCCGACAAGGCCGAAAATGCCGAAAAGGCCGAAACCAAGGCTGTAGCCCAAAGCACCGATGATGCTGCGGCGATAGACGAAGCCGCCGTTGCGGCAGACGCGAAGCCTGCGAAGCTTCCGAAGGCCGTTGAGCCAGAAGCCGAGAAGCCTGAGAAGAAGCCGGCCGCCAAGAAGGCCGCTTCCACACCAGCCGCCAAGCCTGCGGCCGAAGGGAAGCCTGCGACCAAGGCCGCTGCAAAGCCCGCGGCGGAAAAGAAGCCCGCAGCCCCCAAGGCAGCAAAGACAGAAGACGCAAGCGCCAAAGACGCTTCTGAGGAATAAGGGAGGCCATCCATGGCACATAAGAAAGGTCTCGGGTCCACCCGTAACGGCCGTGATTCGCACGCACAACGTCTGGGCGTGAAGCGCTTCGCTGGCGAGGCGGTCACCACCGGCAACATCATCGTCCGCCAGCATGGCACCCACTTCCATCCGGGAGAGAACGTCGGCCGTGGCAAGGACGACACCTTGTTCGCCCTCTGTGACGGCAAGGTGGAGTTCACGCGGGGCAACCGTCGGAAGGTGCATGTGCGCCCGGCAGTATAGAAATGCCGCCCCTTATCAGGCATTCGTTTGCCCAAAATGCCCTTGTGCGCCTCCTGCATCGTCATGTAGCGGGGGGCGTTTCCCTTATGGGGGCAGCGGTGCGCAAGGCATACGATAGGGGAGCCGGGATTGTCGGGCGAGGCAGCGTGCGGGCGTCCTTTTGTCGTGACGGCTGCCGCACATCCCTTCCTCTAGGCCTTTGGCATCAGTCACAAGGACGGCAGCGTGAACCAAGGACGGCAGCGTGAACCAAGGGCACGCGAGGTAGACAAACGACGAGATTGAGCGCAGGGAAGCACAGAAGCTTCCCAGGCAGGTGCACACAGAAGGGAATCAGCACTTTGTTCATCGACAGGGTCTGCATACACGTAGAGGCTGGCGCGGGCGGCGCAGGCTGCATGTCGTTTCGGCGCGAGGCCCATGTCCCCAAAGGCGGGCCTGACGGCGGCGATGGCGGTGCGGGCGGTGATGTGGTCCTCGAGGCCGACAGAGGGGTCTCATCGCTCATCGACTACCGCTTCAAGCATCATTTCAAGGCGACACGGGGGACTCACGGCAAAGGGGCGAAGCGCGATGGCGCCCGGGGGCAGGATTGTGTGCTCAAGGTGCCGTTGGGCACGGTCGTGCGCGAGTACGATGAGGAAAGCCGCACGTCGGGGGAATTGATTGCAGACCTCACCCATGATGGGGAACGCGTGGTGGTCGCCCGCGGCGGGCATGGCGGCAGAGGCAACACCCATTTCGTCACCTCGACACGCCGCGCCCCCGCCTTTGCGGAGCTCGGTGAGCCAGCCTGGGGCGGGTGGATAGAGCTTGAGATGAAGCTTTTGGCTGATGCAGCCTTGGTGGGCATGCCTTCGGCGGGCAAGTCATCGCTTATCGCGCGCATCAGCGCCGCACGTCCCAAGATAGCGGACTACCCTTTCACCACCCTGGTGCCGAACCTGGGGGTAGCACGTTCAGGAGATCTGAGCTTCGTCGCTGCTGACGTCCCTGGCCTCATCGAGGGGGCGCATACCGGCAAAGGCCTCGGCCATGAGTTCCTGCGCCACATCGAACGGACAGCCCTTATCGTGCATGTCGTGGATCTGAGCGGCGGCTATGAGGGCAGAGACCCCCTTGACGACTATGAGGTGATCAACCGGGAGCTGCAGCTTTACGCAGAAGACCTTATGTTGCGTCCCCGGATGGTCGCCGCGAACAAGACGGATGTGCCAGGCACGGAAGAACAGCTTCAACGTTTGTCCGAGCGGGTAAGGCAGGATTCGCTTGCCATGGCCGCCGGGAACGAGTTCGCACCAAGCCTCATCGACCCGAAGGTGTATCCCATAAGCGCCCTTACCGGCGTTGGGGTTGACAGTCTGAAGGCAGCCATCGCAAGCAAGGTGCATGAGCTGCGCGAGTCAGCACGTGCACAGGCTCAGGATGAGATGTTCTACGAACACATATGGGAGCATCGTCGTGAGCAGCAGGAAAGGCGCTTTGCGGTCCACAAGCTCAGCGAAGGGATATTCCGGGTGCAGGGCACCCAGGTCGAGCGGATGGTCATCCAGACCGACTGGGAGAACGAAGAAGCCATCGCATTCCTCCAGCACCGTCTGAAGCGTCTTGGCGTGGAACAGGAGCTCGAGCGCTGCGGAGCCCTGGATGGCGATGAGATACGGATCGTTGGCCGTTCCTTCGAGTTCGAGTCGGCCAAAGGCGTCCACGACATATACCGTGAGCTCGATCTATGAGGGCGCGATGACAGGGGGGCGCCGATACGCGGCAAGGGCTTCACGGGGCGTGCTGGGCATCGCCCTGGCCGGCAATGGCCAGGGCTGCAGAGGCGTCCTTGATGGCCGAATGAAGACGGATAGGAAAAGAGGAAAGGATCAGTGAGCGGGGCGTGGTGAAGAAGCTGGTAGTCAAGATAGGGTCATCGACGCTGACGACCGCACAAGGCAAGGCCGATTATGCCTATCTGGAATCCCTGGTCAAGCAGATAGCGGCCATACGGGCAGAAGGCTGGCAGCCTGTCATCGTGAGTTCTGCGGCCATCGCCTGCGGTCTGGAGGCTTTGGGCATCACACAGCGCCCGAGCGACATGCCCAGCCTCCAGGCGGCTGCCTCGGTGGGGCAGAACGTCCTTTCGGCCGCCTATGCCAAGGCCTTCGCCTCTTTTGACATACTGACCTCGCTCGTGCTGCTCACGCGCAGGGACACCGCTGACCGCAACGCCTACCTGCATGCCCGCGACACTTTCTTGCGTCTGCTTGACTTGGGTGTTGTCCCTGTGGTGAACGAGAACGACACGGTCTCGGTCGAACAGATACGCTTCGGCGACAACGACACCTTAGCGGCGCTGGTGGCCTGCCTTATCGATGCCGACCTGGTGGTCATCCTGTCTGATGTCGAAGGCCTCTTCGACAAGGATCCCACCGCCAATCACGACGCCCGCATCATCCCTTTGGTCGAGGCCATCGATGCTGCCCTGATGGGAAGCGCCACCGGTGCCCGCACCACCATCGGATCGGGAGGAATGATCACCAAGCTGACAGCCGCCCGTGTGCTCATGGCAGCAGGGATCGAGACGGCCATCTGCTCTGGCCGAAGGCCGCAGGTGCTGATAGACCTGATAAAGGGAGAACCCCTCGGCACCCGGTTCCTCGCGAAGGAGAAGCCCCATGAGATAACCCCCAAGAAGCTCTGGATAGCCTTGGGCGATTCCACGCGGGGGGCGCTCACGGTGGATGATGGCGCAAAGACGGCCCTTGTTGCCAAAGGAGGCTCTCTTTTGTGCGTCGGGCTGGCTTCTGTGCAGGGCAGCTTCGACCGGGGTGATATCATTGACATAAAGGACCTGCAGGGGCATGTGTTCGCCCGGGGCAAGGTGGCCGCTTCAAGTGACGAGCTCGATCTGGCCTGCGGCCTCTCAGGGAAGGCCTTGAAGGCGAACCGGCTGTTGAGCCCTCTGGCCACAAAACCGGTCATCCATCGGGACGACCTGGTGGTCTTTGAATGAACGGCGGAAAGTGCCCAGACGCAGGGCAATTCCTTCAAGGTTGACAAGCACAGGAGGCATCAGATGAGCGAGAAGCTGGAAGGATACCGAAACGACCAGCAACCACAGACAGACGGAAAGCCGGATCGGCAGGAAAGCGCCTTGACGCAGCCAGAGGGTCCCATCGAGGCCCAAGGCTGCCAGCCTTCATCCCAGCAATCCGTGCGCAGCCTCGCGCTTGCGGCCAAAGAGGCAAGTGCGGCCTTGGCAACCACGAGTACCCAGGCCCGCAATGCGGCGCTTCATGCCATGGCCGATGCCCTGCGCAAGGGAAGCGGGACGATAAAGGAGGCAAACCGCTGCGATGTGGGGCTCGCCCGCGAGAAAGGTATGGCTGAAAGCCTCATAGACCGCCTCGTGCTCGATGACTCCCGGATAGAGGCCATGGCGGCAGCCTTGGAGGAACTTGCAGCCCTCTTGGACCCTTTGGGCATGGTCCAAGAACAGCGGACGCTCCCCAACGGTATGGAGCTCAAGCGGATAAGCGTGCCGCTCGGACTGGTGGCCATGGTCTACGAGGCCAGGCCTAACGTGACGGCCGATGCCGCAGGCATAGCGCTCAAGGCTGGCAATGCGGTCATCCTGCGGGGCGGGTCGGCAGCGGCCGGCTCGAATGCTGTCATTTCTGCGCTGCTCCATGATGCAGCCGTCGGCACCGGCATGCCCAAGAACTGCATCTGTGCCATAGCTTCGACCGACCGCAGCGCCACCGATGAACTGATGGGCCTCCACGGCATCGTCGACGTCTTGATACCCCGGGGCGGCGAAGGCCTTATCAGGCATTGCATAGAACATTCGAAGGTCCCGGTCATCGAGACGGGCACGGGCAACTGCCATGTCTATGTGGAGTCCTCGGCAGACTTGACGATGGCGCAAGACATCCTGGTGAACGCGAAATGCCGGCGGACGGGCGTGTGCAACGCGGCGGAGACCCTGTTGGTCGATGAGGCGTGTGCGGAAGCCTTCCTGCCACGTGCCATGGATGCCCTTGCGAAGCGCGGCATCCTTATGCATGCCGATGGGTCGGCCTGCCGGATAGCAACCGCTTGTGGCATCGAGGGGGTCGTGGCAGCGACCGAGGCCGATTGGGCTACCGAATACCTTGCCCCCGAGATAGCCATACGCTGCCTTCCCGGCATTGATGAGGCGATTGCGCACATAAACCGTTTCGGCACGCAGCATTCCGAGGCTATCGTCACCCAGGATGAAGCAGCAGCGGACCGCTTCTGCAAAGAGGTCGATGCGGCTGCCGTTTACGTGAACGCCTCTACCGCCTTCACCGATGGCGGCCAGTTCGGCATGGGTGCCGAGATAGGCATATCCACGCAGAAGCTGCATGTGCGCGGCCCCTTCGCTTTGGCGGCGCTGACCTCCTATAAATACGTGCTGCGGGGCACCGGTCAGGTGCGCGCCTCGTGACCTTGGTATCGAAACGCTTCGATCGCCTGGGATTCGACGACCCCGAGACGCCACGGCGGCTCGGCATCATGGGTGGGACCTTCGACCCCATCCATGTGGGGCATCTCGCGTGCGCTGAATCGGTGCGCGAGGCATTCGGGCTTGATGCGGTCATCTTCATCCCTGCGGGGATCCCGGTCTACAAAAAGCATCAGAAGGTGACCGAAGCCCCCTCGCGCCTGGCCATGTGCGAACTTGCTGTTGCTGACAACCCCTTCTTCGACGTGAGCGCCCTCGAGGTAGAACGTGCGGGCGACACCTATACCGTGGACACCCTTCGTCAGCTGCGCGCCCATTACCCCGCAAACGTGGAGCTCTTCTTCATCACGGGGGCTGATGCAGTGGCCCATATCATCTCGTGGCGTGAGAGCCGATCGATTGCCGGCCTTGCCCGCTTCATCGCAGTGACACGGCCTGGCCACCATCTGAGCGAGGAACAGAAGGCCAGCCTGGCAGCGCGGACCGACATCGACATCAGCTATACCGAGGTGACGGCTTTGGCCATCTCATCAAGCGGCTTGCGGGAACGGGTGCGCAAGGGGCGCCCCATACGGTATCTGACGCCGTGGACGGTATGCTGCTATATCGAGGAACATGGCCTCTATGGAGCAACCTTGGAAGGCTCGGATGAAAGCCCCGGCAGCTTTGATGGTACCGAAGCCTGCGCCCCGCCCGCCCCGGTGCCGTTGTCTTTGCAGGCGGCCGCGGTTTTAAGCGAAGAGACCTTTGAAGACGCCAAGGAACGCCTGCGCCTGCGGCTTTCCCCCGAACGCTTCGCCCATTCCGTCTCGGTCGCCGAGACCGCAGCCAACCTGGCAGCGGTCTATGGGGTCAGCGAGGCGAAGGCACGCCTCGCCGGCCTCCTGCACGATTGGGACAAGTGCTACGACGACACCAGCATCAAAGAAAGGGTGCTGGAACTGGGGATGTCGGTAGATGCCGAGGTGTTTGACGCCATGCCGCGGCTCCTGCATGCCGAAACGGCGGCTGTTGCGCTTGTGCAGGAGTTCCCGGGTATCGGCGCCGACATCCTCCAAGCAATCGCACGCCATACAGCGGGGGCGCTTTCCATGAGCGAACTGGACATGGTGGTCTACATCGCCGACGTCATCGAGCCCTTGCGCCCCTATCAGGCCGTCGATGCCTTGACCGAGGCAGTGGGGCGTATGAGCCTTGAGGACCTGTTCCTGCTCACCTACAAGCAGGTGTTCGCCTATCTGGTAGAGCGGGACTATCGGGTCCATCCCGGGACCATACGGGTCTGGAACCATTACATCAGCCGTGCCCGCCAGCGTAAGGCCAAGGACGCGGCAGCGGCCGAAGCTGCGGCACCAGGAGCGGCTGCGGCCAAGGCACCAGCCGAAGCTGCGGCAGCGGCAGACGAACAGGCCTGACAGAAAGGAAGCCAGTGACAGAAGTACCCAGTTCGCGGGAACGGGCGCTCATTGCAGCCCGTGCGGCAGACGAGAAGAAAGCCACCGACATCATGGTGCAGGAGGTGAGGGAGCTCATCTCGGTGACCGACTATTTCGTCATCGCCACGGCGGCCAACAACCGCCAGGTGCAAGCCATCATCGATGAGATAGAGGAAAAGGTGCGCACCCTTGGGGGAGTGAAGCCCCTCCATCGCGAAGGCGTCGAAGACGGCACCTGGGCGCTGCTCGACTATGGGGAGTTCGTCGTCCATGTGTTCCAGCCTGAGACGCGGGAATACTACCGCCTGGAGGCCTTATGGAACGATGCCCCCCTCATCGACCTTTCCCAAGAGGAAGGCTTCACCGATATGGTGTATTCCGACCGCATCGCAAAGCTCATCAGCCCTCCCCGGGGCGTTTCGACGCAACAATAGGCCTCTTCGCTCTTTCAGCAGCAACAGGGCTTGTCGGTGTCCTCGGTAGCCGGTGCGGCATCAGCAGGAAGCCTCGAGGAATCGGCATTGCAAGCTTTGCCTGTGCCGGTGCCGGTGCCGATACAGCCACAGTCGAAGCCGCCGAAATGACGGTCACGGCCACCGACCACCTCGAACAAGGCGGCATAACGGGTATGTGCAAGCATCTCGGCAGTGTTTCCGCAGACAAGCTCAGGCTTGCCGGTAGAGAACCGGTGGCGCGCGTCAAGGTCGAAGCGGTGCGGATGCCCGGGAAGGTTCCCCCGGTAGCAAGCGATCTGCCCATAGTCCTCGCATCGGTCCTCCAGATCAAGCTTGAAGGCACGGATTGTCTGCGAGGTGAAGCGCGCAAACCCCACCAGAGCCTCTATCTCGGGGTTCTCTATGCTTATCGCGTGGGACGCCGTCGTCCGGAAATCATGGCAGCCAAGGCCCGACAACAGGCGCCGGAAGTCCTCGATGTAGAGGGCCCCGCCCAGGCATTCGCCTCTCAAGACGGGATCGGCCTGCAGGTCTGCGGGAATCCTTCGGTCGGCGAAGACATCGGAGAAGTACAGCTCGCCGCCCGGTTTAAGGACGCGGAACACCTCTTTGAACACCTGCTCCTTTGCGGGGGAAAGGTTGATGACGCAATTGGATATCACCACGTCAACGCTGTTGCTGGCAATACCGAGGGCTTCTAAGTCCTCTATATACCCCTCGATGAGCTCGACATTGGATCGCTCATACCCATAGCAAAGGCGCATCTCGTCCTGGTGCTCGCGCGCCACGGCCATTTGGGAAGGAGTCATGTCCACGCCGATGACATGCCCGGCTTCACCGACGAGCCTCGAAGCCAGATAGACATCGCGTCCCGTGCCACACCCCAGGTCAAGAACCGTACAACCTTCCAAAAGCGGAGGCAAAGGGGACCCGCAGCCATAGAAGCGCTCCACTATGGCATCGGGGATCAGGGCAAGGGCAGCCTTCGCTTCTGCCGACAAAGATTCCCCTGCGCAACAGCAGGCATTGGTCTTGAGGTCTCGGGTGCTTTCCAAAGTCTTTCCGTAATACTGGCTCACCTCATCGTGGATGTCAGACATGTCGTCCTCCTTTATCGTTGGTTTCAGCTGTTTCATCGACCTTGGGCATAGTTCCAGATGTCCCGCTCGATGCAGACATTGAGCCCGCGTGAGACGGGCGGCTCCAGGCGGTAGCGTGTGTACAGCTCGGCAAAGTGTTCCTTGACCCTGCGGTAATAGTCAAGCCCAGGGGGTGCCATGCTGCCCAGGACCGGGCGCCCCATAGGCATCCAGACCGATGCTGTCGGCAAGATGCCGCGTTCGGCCAGGGCACTGGCTCCTGATCGCAGGCTCTCGAAAGGCTCAAGCCCGATGATGAAGTTGGAGAACGCGGTGCCCGGCCCAAAACGCTGCGCGGTGTATTCCAAGACATCCAGGTGCCGCTGTCTGGTTGAGAACGCGATCTTTCCCGGAGTGACCCTTTTGGCAAGCTGCTCGTCTGCGACCTCCAGGCTGCAGGCGATACGGCTGGCACCCCGGGCGAAATAGCCATCGATAAGGGAAGCCTCCTTTGGAAGGGTGATGTACAAGAGCATCTCCGCTATCTTGGCCTCCGCTATCGGGGAAGGCGTGTCTTTTTCGGAAGCCCTCTCGGGCAAAGCAGCGCCTTCTTGTGTTCCGGGCACATCAGGTACAGCGGGAAAGGAAGGCGCGATGCCCGCGACAGCAGCAGCGGCTTGGGCAATGGCCTCAAGGTAGCCATTGAGGTAGAAAGCCTCCTTCATGCCGTCGAAGGTCGAGCCGCCGGTAAGCTGCACACAGGTACAACCGTCGAGCCAAAGAGCAGAGGCGACTATCTCGCCGACATCGCCAGCCTCTACCGCTGCAGGCTGCAGCTTGCCTTTCCGTGCGAACTCCTCGAAGACATCCCCGCTGAAGCAATACTCGCATTTATGTCCCGATGCCGCGAACTCGCAAGGCCACAGGCATTGGAACGCCACCCAGTCAAGCCCCTGCAAGACGGCATTGCCGACAAAAGGCAGGCCGTTTGCGGTCTTGCGGTGGTAGAAATCCGTCTGGGGCGGCAAGGACACATAATCCAGGAAGTCCTCGCGCCAGTACAGCGTCAGACGGCTTCCTGCATCATTGCTGTCTTCGACCCTGAGCGAGAAGTCCGTCCCCAGCTGTGATGCATAGCGCAACAGCTTGAGGTTGCTCCAGGAAAGCACTCCAGAGAGGTATTTGAGATGGAAGCCCATGTCGGTCAATTGGACAACCGTGCCATCAGACAGCAGAATGCAGTCACAGGCGACCGGGTTGACATCGAGCCGTGCGCTCTTGCCGTAACGCTGGTACACCTTCCTATCGACCTTCAGGCCACGGCTGACCAGCAAGGCCTTGAGTTCGACAGAGTCTATCTCGCAGCCATCCAAGCGGTACTTGTTCATAGCGCTGACCCCTGTTCCCCTTCAAGGCAGCCGGTAGCCTCGCCACCATCGTTTTTGTCCGTGCCTGTCCCTGCCTTTTGGCCGTTGCTCCGGTCTGCCATGATGCCAGCCTTTCTCTGGAATGTTCAATAGTAGACAATGTCTAATAGTGTAGCATATCTATTAACAGACACTATCAAGAATTGCCAAGAATAAGCAATGGCAGGGCTTTGGCGCAGGTGTTATACTGTGCCTCAAGGCATGCCGCTCGGCTTACACAAGCTCGACCGGCACACCGTTGAAGGTCGGTGCGGTTGGCCGCAATCGAAAGAAGGAGACAGGCTGTGGGACTCTGGGACAAGCTACGAGGCAAGGCGGAAACAGCAGGGGAAGACGAGGCGTGGCGCACAACGGAGAGGGACATGATGGGCTTGCGCGACTTCCAAGAAGGCAGGTACTCCTGCTTCGAAGGCGAGACCACCTTGTGGGGCGAACCATACATCCAGGTAAGCGTGGAGGTACCGAAAACAGACATGAAGGAAGGGATGGCGCGGCACCTCGATGCCGTCAACGAGAAGCTGGCCTGGATAGACACCCACAAGGATGCCGTTTTCAGGGCATTGCTGAAAGAAGCCCTTCCTTATGCCCAAGACGAGGACTTAGGACCGGTGAGCAAGGACGACTTCCTGGAAAGCCTTGGTCTGATGGATGTAACGCTCCAAGCAGAATATGGTTACCGTGGCGAGATACACCTGCAATGCGAGCCGGAGTATTTCGGGGACCATGGGCTTTCAGTGATGGTGACGCCGAGATCGG
>JAIRPR010000055.1 GCA_031256895.1 Coriobacteriaceae bacterium | reverse complement strand
CTGCCCATACCCCTCCCAAAGCCAACACGAAGGTGACCGACCCAATGGTGAGCACCGAAGGGATGATGGAGACCTGCAGGAAGGCGAAGGTGATGCCGACCGCCAAGGCATCGATGCTTGTCGCAAGGGCAAGCATGAAAAGCTCCCGGATATCAGGCCGGGGGTCGTCGGAGATGTTCGGCGCATCCCCTTCCCCGCCTCGCAAGGTATCCCACAACATATGGGCGCCTATGGCCGCCAACAGCACGAAGGCAACCCAGTGGTCGATGTTTTCGATGTATGCCTGGAACTGCATCCCCAAAGCCCAGCCGATGAGCGGCATGAGCGCCTGAAAGCCCCCAAAGAAACATGCGATGACCACCATATGGGCCCCTTTGAGCCGCTTCATGCCCAAGCCCTTGCATACCGATACGGCAAAGGCGTCCATGGACAGCCCAAGCGCTATCAACACCAGTTCTATCAGTCCCATCTGCTTCCTCGTCCTCGGTTCTTCGTCTGCTTGTCAGCTCTGCACGCCTTGCGGCAGCCTTTGTCTTGGTCACCTTGCCTCCTGGCAGCCTGAAGGCAGCCTTGCAGCAAGGTGAGGGCAGCCTTGCAGCAACATGAAGACAGCCTTGTGGCAGCCCTAGGCAGAATATGCCTCCCCTTCCTTCTTAAAGAAGCCCTCCTTGCACAGTCCTTCAAGGATCTCATCGCACAAGACCTGGTCACAGGGACACCTTCCGGCAGCCTTCTCGAAGTCGTCCAGGCATGCCTTGAGCTTATCGCCGCTGATGCCCGGATGGGCAAGCACCTGGCGCAGGAGCAGTGCCCGTTTCTGGCGGCGCGATCCTTGAAAGGGCGATTGCCGCGTGTAGTGCACGCTCCTGCGCGAGGGATTGGCAGCCTGTTGCTTCAGGAAGGCGCCGTAATCCAGGAGCGCATAGTACCAGCCGCGGGGGTCTTGCTGGGAACAGGTCGATTCGACCAGGGGGTGGATCTGTTTATCGGAAACCTGGGCTGCTTCGGGGAAGAACTCGTGGATGAACACGGCGCGCACATTGGTCTCCAGATACACCGAAGGCTTCCTGTAGGCGAATGCGCAGACCCCGGCTGCAGTGGCACTCCCGATGCCGGGCAGGGCAAGCAGGCCTTCATAGCTTGTGGGCAGGACGCCCCCCTGTTCGCGGGAACAGGTCTCGGCTGTCCTTTTCAAAGAGAGCGCCCGCCGGTTGTAACCGAGGCCTTGCCATCTCTCCAATACCACAGCAGCGTCAGCTGCAGCCAGTGCGTCAAGGGTGGGGAAGGCTGCCAAGAAGGGGGCCCAATACCCCATGACGCGGCTCACCTGCGTCTGCTGCAGCATGACCTCGGACACCAGCACCGCATATGGGTCATCGATGTCGCGCCAGGGAAGATCGCGATGGTAACGACGACCGCTTTCCCAGACCCGGGCTATAAAAGACTCGTGGTCGGGCATCGGGTGCCTCTGTTGCAAGGGCTTCGGGGGGGTTGAAGGCCTCGGGGGTTTATGCTTCAAGGGCTTCGAGTTCGTCAATGGCCTCTGAAGCCTCAAATGGCTCTGCGTCACTGTGTGACACGGCCTCCGAGGCTGCCCGGGCGGCACGCGCCCCTTTGGCTACCTGACGCACTGCGGCATCAGCCTTGGCGGTCATCGATGCAGGAAGCTTTGCCTTCGCCTTCTTGCCCCGCTCATCGACGAAGGCCTTCCCCAAGACCTCTTGGACCACCGGGTGGTCGCCCTTCATCTCGAAGAGCTCGCCTAAGGTTATCGAGGCGAAATATTCCTGGAGCAGCTTGTCGGCTCCGCACCACACCAGGTGGTATTCGCATATGGTCCGCTTGCTGCAGATATCCTCGTCATCGACACAGGAAGCTATCGACACCGGGCCTTGCACGGCGCAGAGTATCTCAAGCAGGGTGACCTTGTCGGGATCGCAATTCAGCGTCAGGCCGCCATGCGACCCCCGATTGGTCTTCACGAAACCGCTCTTTACCAGGTCATGCTGTATGCTTCGCGCAAAGGCATAGGGTATGCCTTCATCATCGGCTATCTCTGAGACCGAGATGAACCTGCCGATGTTTCGGTGTGCCGCCCGCAGTATCCTACAAGCGTAATCACTTCTCCGGGTGATATCCATTCTTTACTCACCAGCACCTTTCAATAGATCTTCCAAGTTGTCTAGCCCCTCTGAAAAACTCACGACAACCGCATCCTCGAGGTCTTGGTACTCCTGGGACTCGAGCGGTTGGTAGGCTGCTATCTTCTCAAGCATCTGAGGCCTTGTCACCGCGATATAGCGTCTTGCGGCAAGGCCTGCCTTGTAGGCTTCCTCCACTGCTTCGCGTGCGGCCATATAGATGTCGAAGCGGGACATCTTTGCCGAGAAGGCCACCAGCTCTGCCTGGTCAAGAGCCGCAAGCGAAGGATGTTCCCGAGCGATGTTCGCCCATAGCTCGACCCGTTCGGCCTTGTTGGGCAAAGCTATGTCCACTACCGTGAACGGCTCGAGCAGGTCGAAGAAGAAGGGATCCGTGTCCTCTTCCTGGGCTGCCGATGCCAACACGTACACCTGGGGGTTCTCGACGGCAGACCTGATGAGGTTGATGGCCTCTCGGGCGCCCCGCGATAGCTGCGAAAACACGAAGCCGCCGAACTCGTCAGACATGGCATCCGAAAGGGGCGAAGCCCACAGGTCGATGTCTTCGATGACCAGGACTCCCCCTCCCTCGAAGTTGGTTCGTGCCGCGTTCAGGCGGAAGGGGTTGTCGGCCTGCGCCATGACGCAAAGGACCGGAAGCCCCTGTATGTTCTCTTCCATGCGCATGCGGATGGTGGGCAGGCCGAGTTCGCCCATGGTGGCAGCCATGAACTGGTTCGCGTCTTCGCGCACCGGGGAACAGAAGAGGAAGGAATCAGTCGCGGGGACTTCGCTCAGACCATGGTTCTTGTTCAAGAGGGCCACCAGTTCCTTGAACCGGGGATCGTCGCGCATGCCGATGCCGAAGCCGTGCATTGCCTCGATGGCGGTCTCGTAGCCCACCAGGTCGCGATAGGTCGTGTGTTCGGGTGCAGGAGCCGGCTTCTCTGCCTGTTGGGGCGGGACAGCGAACAAGGGGGGCATGAACGGCATGGTGCTGCCCAAGCCCATCGAGTCGCCGAAGGGTGCCAGGTTGAAGCGGGGGGTGCCGGGCAGCGGGGCGCCCAACGACATCGTGCCCTGTTCGGGGGCAGCAGGTTTGTCCGATGCGCCGTCCGTGCCCCCAGAAGCATCTGCAGCGGCGGCATGCCCGGTCGTCCCAGCCGATGCCGTGCCCCCAGAAGCATCTGCTGCGGCGGCATGCCCGGTCGTCCCGGCCGATGCCGAGCCCCCGGTCGTCCCGGCCGATGCCGCAAGATCCAAGGGGGCTTGCGGTGCCGCAGTCACGTCTGAGGCAGCAGTTTGGCCTTTTGCTTCTGCAGGGATCGGGGAAGGCGACGTACTTGCAGACGGGATGGCAGCCTTCGCGGTGCCTGCGTCCGCAGAGCTGTCAAAACGGGCTGCTGCGGGAAGTGCTGCCCTGTGGGCTTTTGCGTGCGGGTCCGTCAGAGGGGTTGTTGAGCCAGCCTCTTTGCCTTCAAGCGATGCCAGGGCGTCTTGGCTTGCGGCAGCGCCCGCTGCCAGGGCGTCTTGGCTTGCGGCTGCGCCCGTTGCCAGGGCGTCTTGGTTTGCGGCAGCGCCCGTTGCCAGGGCGTCTTGGCTTGCGGCAGCAGCATTCACGGCTGGGGCATTGATGCCTGCAACCGGGGCGGCCGCCCCGTCCTGCCCTTCGATGCCAGGGGTAATGTGCCCGTCTTGGGTTTCGCTCTCGGTGGCCACGGTCTTGCGCAGCCTGCTGAAGGTGTGCGCCTTGGGCGAGTTGCGGTCGAAGCGCATCATCAAGGCGCTGGGGTCGAAGTCCATGAAGTCCTGGGATATCATCTCGGCCATTTCTTCTAAGTCCTCATGAGTGAGGCCGAACTCCTCCAGCTTGTCCAAGGCAAGACGTTGCAGTTGTGCCGCATGATGCGCGGTCTCTTCGACGGAAAGATAAGGCTCGAGCTTCTCGAAGATGTACTCGGCCAAAGAACGTTCCTTATGCTGGCAGGCCAAGACCCATGCCTGGCGCAACCCTTCTATGACAGCCGGATCGTGCGCTGAAGAATCCTGCAACGAACGCTCATACGCTGCAAGGTAGAGATGAAGCCCCAATACGACATCGCCAGCCGTGCATGCCTGTATCGCACGGTTGAGGTACTCGGCATACGAGTTCTGGTTGTTGTGATGGCTGGAGGAACTATTGGTGCCTGCATCGTTTTCAAGCATCGAGCGACCTCCTCGTCGGGGTGATTACATTCCACGTCATATAAGCGCCTGTTTCTTCGTGTGGTTGTTGTTCGGAAACACTATAGGAAAGCTTGCCTTTGAACACAATACAAAAACCCTGAATTGAGGAAAACTACACCAAAATGGTACTAATGTTATTTACCGTTTACTAATTACGAGACAGACCCGCGGATGGGCCGCGAGGGGTTGGGCGGCTGCCGCAGCGCGAGGGGTTGGGCGGCTGCCGCAGCGCGAGGGGTTTGGCGGCTGCCGCAGCGCGAGGGGTTGGACGGCCGTCGCAGTGCGAAGGGTTGGACGGCCGTCGCAGCGCGAGGGGTTTGGCGGCTGCCGCAGCGCGAACGCGAAAGCGGCAACCGCACAGCGGGCGCAGCGGACAGGCGACAAGTTGGATGGAGACAACAGGATCAGTGGGCGGGCAACAACCTGGATGGCCGTCAGGCACCCCCCGTTGAAGGGGCGCCTTAGTCGTCCCAATCGAGGATGTCCCAGCCAGCACGCCGGGCGGTGCGCAGAAGGGGCTTGTCGGGGTTCACTGCAAAGGGCACGGTGGCGCTTTCGAGCAAAGTCCTGTCCGAATGATGGTCTCCATAGGCATAGGAAAGCTCCCATCTGCCCTTTCCATATGCCTCATCGGCAAAGCGGCGGACAGCGTTGAGCTTCTCTGCGCCTTCGACAGGCAAGCCTTCCACCTTGCAGGTGTAATTTCCTTCTTCGTCCACCGCCATGCGCGTCGCTATCTGGTGATGGAAAGGATGTTTCTCGGTTGCCCGTATGACCAGGGGCTCGAAGGTTGCCGAAACGATGAGGACGGTATGGCCTTGGGCTTCGTGCTCGCGCATGGCGCATTCTGCCTTCTTCCTGAAGAGCCGGTCGATGGCGCTGTCATAGAAATCCCTCAGATAGGCATCCACCTCGGCCTGCGGCTTCCCGCAAAAAGCGGAGAACACCAGCCCTCGCACCCAGGTCTCATTCTGGGGAAGGCGCAGCTTGTAGGCACAGCCCCACAGTATGATCTTGCCCAGGACGCGCTTGCCTATCAGCCTGTGCTTCGCAAGGTGGCGTACCAGAAGGACCGGCGAATCGCCCGATATGCTGGTGCCGTCGAAGTCGAACACGGCAAGGCGGACGATCCCGTCAGCCGCAGCATTTGCGGGCCCACCAGGGCTTTCTGCTGCAGCACCGCCAGGATCGGCCGGGCTTTCTGCTGCGGCACCACCGGGATCGGCAGTGCTTTCTGCTGCGTCACCGCCGGGAGCGGCCGGGCTTTCGCAGGGCGCAGGCATGTCGGCAGCAGCAGGGCATCGCAGTGCGCAAACGGCTTCGGCATCTAAGTCACCCACAGAAACGGCCTCAAAGCGCGTTCCCATGGCTTGGGGGTACTTCGGTTCTGGAGTCATCTATCTCCGGTCGTCAGGGCGGTCTTCGGTTCGGATTGCCGAGCTTCGTGCCCGCAAGGCATAGCCGTGCCGGGACGGACGGCGCTACCGGGGCTGAGCCGTTCGAGGCCAAGCCTGCAAGCCGTGCCCGCAAGGCATAGCCGTGCCGGGACGGACGGCGGTACCGGGGCTGAGCCGCTTCGAGCCAGGCCTGCAAGCCGTGCCCGCAAGGCTGCGCCCCTATGGCAAAGGCATCTGAACCGTTTTCGACCTTCCGGCCGAACAGTTCAGGGCCACTTAGTCCTCGATCTCGTCGATGCAATCCATGAACTGAGAATTATACAACTCGGCATAGAAACCGCCAAGCCCCAACAGTTGGCCATGTGTCCCTTGCTCGACGATATCGCCTTCACGGATGACCAGGATGAGGTCGGCTTCTCTGATGGTCGAGAGGCGGTGCGCGATGACGAAGGAGGTGCGCCCCTCCATGAGCTTGTCCATGGCCTTCTGTATGCGCTCTTCGGTCCTGGTGTCGACCGAACTGGTCGCCTCATCCAGGATGAGCATACGCCGGTCGGCCAGAAGGGCGCGCGCAATGGTGAGCAATTGGCGCTGTCCCAGGCTTATGTTGCTTGCATCCTCGTTTATCTCCATGTCATAGCCGCCTGGCAGGGTCTCGATGAAATGGTGGATATAGGCTGCCTTGGCTGCCGCCTCGACCTCTTCATCGGTGGCTCCGAGCTTCCCATAACGGATGTTCTCGCGTATCGTGCCCTTGAAGAGCCAGGTGTCCTGCAAGACCATGCCGAACATCGACCGCAGGTCGCTGCGGTCGAACTCGCGCACATCGTGGCCGCCTATCCTGATTGCTCCGGTGTTCACGTCGTAGAAGCGCATGAGCAGTTTCACCATGGTGGTCTTGCCGGCGCCCGTGGGCCCCACCAAAGCCACCGTCTGGCCTGCCTGGACACGTGCCGAGAAATCCTTGATGACCACGGTGTCGGGGTTGTAGCCGAAGCTGACATGGTCGAACTCGACATCGCTTTGCACCTCTGCGGAAGCTGCCTTCGGCGAATCGGCCTGTTCCTCGGGCCCTTCCAAGAACTCGAAGACGCGTTCGGCAGCTGCAGCCATCTGTTGGAGCACGTTTGAGACCTGGGTGAGCTGCGTGATGGGCTGGGTGAAGTTGCGTACGTACTGGATGAAGGCCTGGATGTCCCCCACCGTGATGACGCCCTGTATGGCGAAGAAGCTTCCCAATATGGCGACAGCCACATAGCCGATGTTGCTGATGAAGCTCATGACCGGCATCATGAGCCCGGAAATGAACTGCGATTTCCATGCTGATTCGTAGAGCTTCGCGTTCGTTTCGTTGAAGCGGCCGACCACGTTCGCTTCCTGGCCGAAGGCCTTCACGATGGCGTGGCCCGAGAAGGTCTCCTCCACCTGCCCGTTTATAGCACCCAGGCTGCGCTGCTGGGCGCGGAAGAACTTCTGCGAGCGCTTCACGACCGTGCGGATCAACAAGGCGGAGATCGGCAACATGACCAACGTGACCAGGGT
This sequence comes from Coriobacteriaceae bacterium, assembly GCA_031256895.1. Lineage (GTDB taxonomy): Bacteria > Actinomycetota > Coriobacteriia > Coriobacteriales > Eggerthellaceae > WRIS01. The sequence continues at coordinate 7,676 of JAIRPR010000055.1, read as the reverse complement.
CATCAGGTAGTTGATGCTTATCATCATGACCAACACGCCTACGATGGTGGTGATGGAGGTGATGAGCTGCGTGACGCCCTGGTTCAAGCTCTGGCCGAGCGTATCGACGTCGTTGGTTATCCGGGACAGGGTGTCCCCCACCGAGTTGCGCTCGAAGTAGCCCAAGGGCATCCGGTCTATCTTGGCCTCTATCCGCTCGCGCATAAGATAGGCGGTCCGCTGCGAGACAGAGCTCATCACCCAGCCCTGGATGAACGAGCACAGGGCTGAAATGAGGTAGAGCCCCATCGTGATGAACAAGATATCGGCCACTTTGCCAAAATCGATGCCGCCGGTCTGGGCTATCTTGGCGGCGATGCCGTCGAACAGCTCGGTCGTTGCGGTGGAGAGCACCTTAGGGCCTATGATGGTGAAGATGGTCGAGGCTATGGCGAACAGGAACACGATGACCAGAGCCACCTTGAAGCTGCCCATGAAGTCGAGCATCTTCTTCAGCGTGCCCCTGAGGTCCTTGGGCTTCTCACCAGGCATCATGGCACCAGGGCCATGGCCGCCGAAGGGGCCGCCCCCGCGACGGGGAGGCTGGCCTTGCGGGAAGGCGGGCGGGCGGGCGGCTTCGGCCCGCCCGGAGGCAGCGGGCGGCTGCCCCGCAGGCGGATGTACGGCAGGCGGGCGGCCTGCGGGCTGATGTGCGGCAGGCGGGCGACCTGCGGGCGGCTGCTTGCCGGTGGCTGGCAAGACCTGGGGCGCTTGCTTGCCGGTGGCTGGCAAGCCTTGGGGCGGCTGACCCGCTGTCGAAGGCATTCCCTTGTCCTTTCCGTTCGTCCCACTCATGCAGCATCACCCCCCATCAGCTCGGCCATCGAAAGCTGCGAAGTGGCTATCTCGCGGTAAGGCTCGCAGGACTCCATGAGCTCTTCGTGGCGCCCCTTTCCTACCACATAACCGTTGTCCAGGACGACAATCTGGTCGGCATGCATGACCGTGGAGATGCGCTGGGCAACGATGAGCACCGTCTTTCCCTTCAGGCGGGAACTCAATGCCTGGCGCAGGGCTGCATCCGTCTTGAAGTCGAGCGCCGAGAAACTGTCGTCGAAGAGGAATGCCCGCGCATTGCTGGCAAGAGCGCGTGCGATCGCCAGGCGCTGCCGCTGCCCGCCCGACACATTGGTCCCGCCCTGCGAGATGGGTGCGGCGATTCCTTCTTCCTTTGACAGGATGAACTCCTGGGATTGGGCGATGTCTGCCGCCTTCTCCACATCATCTTCCGACATGGACTGGTCTGCATAGGCGATGTTCGACCTGATGGTGCCCGAGAAAAGGAAGGCCTTCTGGGGAACATAGCCGAAGTTCGCGCGCAGGGCCGCCTGGGACAGCTCGCGGATGTCGATCCCATCGATGGTGACAGACCCGCTGCTCACGTCATAGAAGCGCTCGATAAGCTTGATGATGGTCGATTTGCCCGATCCGGTCGAGCCGATGAAGGCGGTGGTCTTTCCCGCCTCGGCCACGAAGCTCACGTCGGTGAGCACCTTCGCCTTCGCATCAGGGTAGGCGAAGGACACCTTGTCGAAGGCTATGCATGCGCCGCCTTGGGAAGAGAGCGCGTCATCTCGGTTCGTCTTCGGGTCTTGGATGCTTTGCGGCGTCTCGATGACCTCGTTGATGCGCTGGGCCGCGACATCGGCACGGGGCAGCATGATGGACATCATGGACAGCATGAGGAACGACATGATGATGACCATGGAATAGGTGATGAAGGCTATCATGTCGCCTGTCTGGATGGTGCCGTTGTCGATATAGGAGCCGCCGACCCACACTATCAGCACCGACACCCCGTTCATGACCAGCATCATGAGAGGCATCATGAAGGTCATGACCCGGTTGGTGAAGAGCTGTGTGCGCATCAGGGACGTGCTGGCCTCAGCAAAGCGTTCCTTCTCGAAACCTTGCCGCCCGAACGCCCTGATGACCGGAAGCCCTGTCAGTATCTCCCGGGACACCAGGTTCACGCGGTCGATGAGTGCCTGCATCATCTTGAACTTGGGCATGGCCACTTTGAACAGGATGACCACCGCAATGGCAATGATAGCCACCGCCAAAAGGATTATCCAGCTCATCGCGACATTCGTATTGCCTACCATGATGATGCCGCCCACTGCCAGCAAGGGTGAGTACAGCAGCATGCGCAAAAGGAACACCGTGACCATCTGTATCTGTTGGATGTCGTTGGTCCCCCGGGTGATGAGCGAGGCCGCTGAGAAGCCCTGAACCTCGGCATCGGAGAAGCCGACGACCCGCGAGAACAGACGGGTGCGCAGGCTGCGGCCGATCTTTGCCGCGGTGCGCGCGGCCAGGAAGGTCACCATGATGGAGGCAGCCATGCCCAAGGCCGAAAGCCCGAACATGACAAGCCCTATGCCGAAGAGGTAATCGAGCCGCATCTTCCCGACGTCAAGCCCCAGCGCCTCGTATTCGGCTATGACGGCCTGGATGGCCTGTTGCTCCAGTATCGACCCGTCCAAACCATCGAGCTTGTCCCTTACCTGGCTTATGCCCTCAAGCACCTGCTCCTTCGTGACAATCCCGGCAGCGTATGCCTGCCGTATGCGGTCAAGGTCGATGGCTTGCGCGTTTTTGGCGTCATCGGCACCACCGGTGCCCGCGGCTTCCTGGGAGCCGCCGGTGCCCGCGGCTTCCTGGGCTTTCGCGGCTTCCTGTGCTTTCGCGGCTTCCTGGGCCAACTGGACGCGGTGGACGATGACCAGAGGCAGCGCCACCGCTTCGTCGAGCGCTTCGCGGTCGGCTTCCAAAAGTTCGTCCAGATAGTAGGACCCGTTGTCGCCCTTGGTGTAGGCGGCCTCGATCACCGCCTCATCCGAAGGAGAGGCTAGCATACGGATCGTCTCATACGTGGACCCGCGCATCTCTTGGGGTGAGGCATGCTCGATGCCCGATTGCTGGATGCCCACATCAACGATGTCAGCAGTATAACGTGGCAGCGAAAGGTCGGCAAAGACCTGTACCAACAGCAGCGCTATGATGAGGACTACAGCGAGCTTCGCTTCTTTCAGGTAACGGATTATGCGCATGGCGGTTCCTTGCGGTCGAAAGGGGAATAGGGAAAGACGGGGGGATGAAGGCGGGGTGCAGCGCAAGGAGGGCCAAGGAACCCTTCAGCCCGCGGACTCTCGCCTGCGGGGCTACAGGGCAAGAAGCCCTCAAGGCCGCAGGCCGGGGCGCCGTCCTTGTCAAGGCCACAGGGCGGGGCATCTGCTTCCACAAAGGCGGCTCCCGGGGCGCCGCGGGGTTCCTTCCCTTCATCCTTCCCCTTTTGGGACAGGAAGTCGAGCACCTTGTTGAGGATGCCGATGAGCCGCTGGATGTCCTCTTCACCCACATAGGCGAAGAGTTCTTCGACGAAGCGGTCGTGGTTGCGCACCGCTTCTTCGCCTGCCTCGTTGCCTTTGGTGGTCAGGCTGAGCGCGACTGCACGGGAATCTTCGGCTGTCCGATGGCGTTCCAGATAGCCTTTTTCCTCCAAGCTCCTCAAGAGCTGTGAAAGGGCGCTGGGGGTCAGATGGAGCCAAGCCGCAACGGCGCGGGGATACACCGGGTCTATGCCGTGCAGCCTGGCCATATAGATGGCTGTTATCACGCTGTTCTCGGAACTGGTCATATCTTCGGAAGCCACGAAGAAAGGAAGCTTCTCTTTCTGGAAGCGCCGCGCCAAGGAGAATATCTCCTGTCTTGACGCATGGGATGATCCTGGGTTGAACAAGTCGTCTGACTCCTATCAAGAATCTCGGGTTCTCGCCCCGACTTTATTGTGATGGTCTAAATTATTTAGTTCCTAAACTATATCACACCCCGCCCTCTCGTCTTTCGGACAAAAGGATCGTTGAGCATTCTCCACAAATCCCCTGCCTTCGGGTGTCACTATCCTTCCTCTGCCACCGGGTGTCGCTCTATCATCTCTATCAACTCCTGTCGGGAGTGCACGTTGGCCTTGCGATAGATGCCATAGATATGGGCTTTGATAGTATGTTCCGAGACCACTAGGATCTCTTCTATATACGAGGTAGAATAACCTTTTGCCAGAAGCATCATGACCTCTTTTTGACGGGGGGTGAGGTGACAGGCCTTTCCGAAGGACTCGCACCTTTGGCGCCAGCGCCCGCTGTGCCCCTGCCCCGCCTGAGGCTTGACGTCTTGGGAGCCAGGGCCAGGATCGAAACAGTGGATAGTGAAGAAGGGCGTGTAATTGTCTCGGAAGATGAATATCTGCAACACCGATATGACAAAGACCACTCCGACCAGTATCAAAGGGTTGCTCAGTTCCCCATCGAGGGGTGACGAACCGAAGACCAGGAAGGCGATGACATAGCCTATGCCCAGGCCGAGCAGCGATCCTATCCTTCCAAAGGCGATGTTGACATAAGGGACTATCCTGTTGATGCGGGTGTATTCGCTTATAGCCGTCCACACCACCGTGTCGGTCAGGAACCCGATAAAGACGACCAGGGTGACCAGCACAAAACGTATGCTCGCGTCAGCATAGGGCAAAGGCAAGAGCCCCAATGCCGCAGTCGGTGCCAACACTTTGATGACTTGCGATATCTCGAAACGGTTGCGGTCGAGTGCGTCATACACCTTGAAAAGGGCTGCCGCGAGAAGCCCCGCGCATACCAAGAGGGTCAAGCCTTCGTTGCGCGTGATGGAGACGACATAGAAGACAAACCCCAGCAGAAGGCTGTTCGAGAGCATCGCACTTGACGAACGGACCAGCGTCTTGGCATCAGGCGGGCGCGTCAGGACGAAGCCGGGGTTGCGGAAGATGCCTTCGGTATCGATAGGCCGAGAGCTGGCGATTGCGAAGAGCACAATCGACAGCAGGGGCAAAGCCAAGGTGACATATTTTATGACATCGACTCTGACCAGGTTCAGCGCCAAAAACACCACCACGCTGTTCACCAACATCGCAAGGGGCAGGTAAAGCACCGCCTCCCGATGGCTCAGGCGTGCCAGGAAGGTCCCCCAAAGGGCAAGCAGCGAGACCGCGCCAATTCCGGCCAGGACCCATGCAAGGTCGCGGACGATCATCCCTGTGTCGGGAGCGATTGCCGCTACCGATGGCAAGGGTGTCAAGAACAGGGCAGGCAGCGCCAAGGGCGACACCCTTTCGCGCCAGACAGCGCCCAAGGACCGGTGCTGCGAGCTCAGCCATATCAGGAAGCTTGCAACCAACTGCCCAAGCACGAAGAATGCAATGGTTATGGGCACCCCATTGGCGGTATCGGCGTGGGGCAGCAGAACATAGCCCATCAAGAGGAGGTATATCCAAGAAAGCATGAACGCGAAGCCGACTAAGCCAAGTGTCTTGCTGCTGACCAGGACAAGTCTGGCTGTTGCCTCGGCATCCTGGCCGCCCGGTACCCGCTTTGAACCTTCTGGCTGCCGGGTATGCGGGAATGCTTGTTCTTCCATATGCGTCTCCTCCAATTCTCGTAGGCATCCGTTTCGATGGCTTACGATGATACCAGACTGCTCTGCATTACCGGTGGCTTAGGGCCGTTTCATGGGGCCCGGGCAGCCCCCTGAAACGGCCTGGGATTGCTTCACGTGGCCCGGGCAGCCCCCCAGTGCGGGGAACTGCTTCACGGGGTCTGGGCAGCTCTCCGACACAGCGGGGACTGCTTCGCCAAAGGCCGGTCAGCCCCCGGACACGGCTTTGGGCTGCTTCGCCAAAGACCGGTCATCCCCCCGTACAGCGGGGCTCCTTTACCGGGGTTGGGCATCCCCCCAACGCGGCACCCTTGTGCCATCCTGCCCTTCTTCCAAGAAGAGCCCCAACTGGTCAAGCAGACGGGCGACGGTGTTGTCCACCATATCGGCAATCGACTGCGGCCTATGGTAGAAGGCGGGCACCGGCACCATGATGCGGGCACCAAGGCGGCTCAGCGCAAGCAGGTTCTCCAAATGGATGGAAGAAAGGGGGCTTTCGCGCACCAGCAGCACCAAACGGCGGCCTTCCTTGATGGTCACATCAGCCGCACGGAGGATCAGGCTGTCGGCAAGGCCAAGACGTATGCCGGCAGCTGTGTGCATCGAGCAGGGGCAGACCACCATGGCATCGAACAAGGCGCTGCCGCTGGCACAAGGTGCGAAGAGGTCGTCGTTCTCGTAGCACGCATCGGCCAGCCGGGCGACATCCTGATATGCATGGCCGGTCTCGACTTGGACGGTCGTGCGTCCCCAAGCAGATACAACCAGGTGGGTCTCCACCTTGAGGCGCCGCAGCTCCGCGAGCAGCCTGATACCGTACACGGCTCCGCTGGCCCCGCTTATTGCGACGACCAGCCTCATAGCCCATCAGGTCGTTTCTTCGTGGTCACATAGTTGCTCTGCACAACTGCCTTGACGCCTTCGATATCCTGTCCAGCAAGTTGTGCCCAAGGGTCGCGCTTGCTGATGTCGGTGATATAGTCAGGCTCGGTGTTGCGCCAAGAATAGTGGCAATGCTCACAATAATAGAGTTCCCAAGCCCCGCTTTGATCGGGGGCATGGGCTATCACCGAAGCGCTTTCCTTCAAACATCGCACGCATTGCATGATTATCGGCTCCTTCTCTCCTCGTTCGCCTTATCGGGGCTCCATGGTCATGATCGGGCGTCCTGCAGGCTTCTGATGACCTCTTTCCTTAGGCCGACTTGAGGCTCAGGCATGACTATCTTGTTCGGTTTCAGATGATCGGGCGCCACGGGCGTTGTGGCATCGACTATCATCTTGCGGTCGAGCCCGTCTGCTGCACTGCTAGGCAATAGGGCGTTTCCCGGCACCGCATCGATGAAGCTGATGTCGCAGGAGCGTACCCGCGTCGATAGAGCCCACATCACCTGTTCCAAGTTGAAGGGATCCACAAACTCATCTACCATGAAAATGTTTCGGGCGAAGAAGCTCCCGTGCGAGGTGGAGGCCAGGCGGCAGGCGATTATCTTGGCCTGCCCGGGAATCCTTTGCCTCGTAGAAGCAATGATGGTCGTTCCATGCTGATAGAGCGCATTGACAGCCACGATCTCAGGGAAATCTGCCTTCACCTGTTGGTACATATGTACCGAGGTGTTTATCGCCGTCATGGTGTCCGATTCCGTCCAAGGAAAGCCGATGTAGAGGCTCTCGAGAACAGGGTCGTGCCGGTGGGTGACCCGCTTGACCTTCACCTCAAGCTTGTAGCCGCAGCCTGAATAGGTGCCCGGGAATTCCCCGAAAGGCCCCTCGAAGACCCTGCTTCGGGGGACCACCTCTCCTTCGAGCACATACTCGCAGTTCGCAGGGATAGGCAATCCGTCGATCTGCGATCGTGCAAGCGGGTATGTGAAGCCGCCAAAGGCAGCTGCACGGTAATACTCGGATTCGTGGTAAGGAAGGGGCGTGCTTGCCATGAACGAGAGCAGGGGGTCGTTTCCCAGGCATACGGCTATCGGCAGGGCGATGCCCTCTTTTTCAGCCTGGGCGACGTGTTCGGCCGCGTCATGGTTGCGTCCCAACTGCATCGCCAGGCTGTCTGGCCCCATAACCATCAAACGGTAGATGCCGACATTGCTGGCCTCGATATCATCAGGCGCATAAGGCTCGGACGTGACAACGCAGGCCTTGCTGAGGTAACAGCCGCCATCG
>JAIRPR010000030.1 GCA_031256895.1 Coriobacteriaceae bacterium | reverse complement strand
GCAGGACTCGCTCTTAGCCAAGAAGGCGGCGCACTGGCTCGCGCTCGAGTGGAACCGCGTCGTCATCCCCCACGTGGACAAGTACCGCTTCACCAAGGCCTACGCCGCAGCGACCGGCGCGGGCGGCGGCGGCACCATCACCTACGACCCTGCTGCCGTCCTGGAGCAGATATACGAGATGAACTCCAACGTGGACGAGGTCTCGTGCCCCGACGACGGCCGTGCGCTGTTCGTGGCGCCGTCCGTCTTCAAGGACATCAAGAAGGAGGTCGTGCCTCTTTTGAACAACCCCGGCGACCAGATGGTCCGCTCCCGCGGCCTTGCAGGCACCATCGACGGCGTGGCGGTCGTGAAGGTCCCCTCGAACCTGCTGCCCACCGGAGTGAAGGCGCTCTTCTGGCACAAGAGCGCGCTGCTCGCGGCACAGAAGCTGCACGAGGCCAAGATACTCGAAGGCGGCCATGTCATGTCCGGCCACATCATCAAGGGGCGGCTGCGCCACGACGCATGGGCGCTCAAGGGCTACGACAGCGCGAGCGGCATCAACACCAAGCTCGCGACCTTCCAGGCCCTCGTGGCGGCGCCCCCAACGCCTTAAACCCGCATTGCACGGCAGGGGGCGAAGCTGATGCGCCCCCTGCGCTGGTCTCCTTGCGCCGCCCGGCACTCGTCCCTTTCACACCGCACACAACCTCCCCACGGACTGCCGGGCGGTGCGCACCGAACCCAGACAGGCCCCCACACGGGGGCTTGTGTCGTTTCCGTGCGTTTTGCGGCGCCGCCGCCGCCTGGGCCTAACATGGCCGCGACGAACCGGAAGGAGGCGCACATGGGGACACTGACGACGGGCCCCGACATGCCGTTCTCAGACTACGCGAGGGCGTGGCTCGACGGCCATCTGGCGAGCGGCTACATCTGCGAGGCCACGGCCGAGAAGGACAGGCACGCCATAGAGGCGGCCTCCAGGCACCTGGGCAGCCTGCCGATAGGGGCAATCAGTGCGGACGACCTGGCGGGCCTCGTGCTGTTCCTGAGGACGCAGGGCGCACGCGACGGGCGGGGGCTCTCGGGCACGACGAGCAGGACCGTCTACCTTGTCGTGCGCCAGGTGCTGTCCCATGCAGCGCTGATGGGCCATGTAGGGTGCGACCCCTGCGCCCACGTCCGCCCGCCGGTGGCAGACACCGACGAGCGCGTCCCGCTCGCCCCCGGCCGCGCACGGGCGCTCGCCGACGCGCTCGTCGCAGGGGCGCCCAGCGCCGTCAAGGCGGCAGGCCTGCTCGCACTCTCGTGCGGCTTGCGCCGCGGGGAGGCCTGTGCGCTTCGATGGGACGACGTTGACCTCGCCATACCCTCTGTGACGGTCTCACGCGCCGTCTCAGGCCCGATGCGCCGCCTCAGGGCACCGAAGTCAAGGGCGGGCAGAATGACGGTCCCTGTGCCTCCTGGTGCGGCCACAGCCCTGTCGAGGTGGAGGCGGGAGCAGGGCGGCGGAGACTTCGTCGTAGGCGGGCACGCGGCGGCCGACCCGTGCCGCATCGGGAAGGGGTGGTCTGCCTGGGCTGAGGGCAACGGCTTTCCTGGAGCCACGCTGCACGTGCTGCGCCACACCTACGCGACGCTGCTGTGCGCGGGAGGTGCCGACATCGTGACCGCGGCCTCGCTCATGGGCCACTCGGGGACTGCGATGCTGTCGCGGGTCTACGCGCACAGGGTTGACGAGCGCGTCCTTGCCGCCACCCGCGGCATCGGCTCCGCCCTCTTCTGAGGAAATGACGAAGGCCGCAGGCGCTGTCGTGTGCGCCTGCGGCCTGGATTCCCATGGTGGGCGGTACAAGATTTGAACTTGTGGCCCCTACCGTGTCAAGGTAGTGCTCTCCCCCTGAGCTAACCGCCCGGTTTCGTTGCCGTGCTCGAAATCGGCGAAGCATAGTCTAACACAAGCCATGCGGAATGCGACCAAGGAATTTCGGCATCTGCCGCATCTTCACGATAATCGTAACGTTCACAATCCTCACCTCAGGCAATCAGACGAAGCACGCAAGAATACAATCGTTATTCCAGGCTTGCCCCTTGAATCTCGGCGCAAGACAAACGTTTTGATTCAAGGCATAAAGCCTTACATCCCAACAGGTGTGTGAAGATTGTAACAGGCTTGGTCGAAAACGTGGAGCATCAAGGGCTCAAGGGCGGGCTCAAGGGCGGTAGGTCACTTTTGCCTGGGGGCTTTCCCAGACCGCGACCTCTTGGAGATAGACCTTGTCAGGAAGGGTCTTTTCCAACTCACAGAAGATGACGCGCGCCAGGTTCTCGGCGGTGGGGTTGATGACATCGAAGGGTGGCACATCGTTCACGTAGCGGTGGTCGAAGTTCTCCAGCACCGCATGGAGGTCGCGCTTCAGGGTTTTGAAATCATAGAGCATCCCGACCTGGTCAAGGAACTCGCCGGCTATGGTGGCTTCGACGTCCCAGGTATGCCCATGCAGGTAGCGGCAAGGGCCGTCGTAGCCCACAAGGGTATGCGCCGCGTCGAAATGATCCCTCAGGCTGAGCTGGTAGTGGCCTCCCCGGTACTCGAAGCCCTGCCCGCTCAAGCGGCAGGGGCCCACGTAAGGCTTGTTCTTCTCCATTATGTCTGCCTTTCCTTCATCGCGGGGATCCATGGCATCAGGCTTTGACGCCTTTGCAGGAAGGGATTCGCCCTGTGCCAAGGCTGCGGGAGCCGCGTCCAAGCCGCCCATGGTATGAAGCTCGGGCCTCTCGAAGAGCTGCACGGGCGATTCTTCCCAGACAACCAGGTAGGGCCCCACAGGGGCACGTGCATCCATGGCCTCGTTGGCATAGCGGTCGGCCTGTTCGTTGTGGGCACGGTACACATGGGAGATTGAGACCTGCGAGAAGCGTGCGAACAATGCCTTCGCCCTCATGTAAAGGGGCTTCAGGTCCTCGCTCTTCACCCGGTACTCCCCTTTCATCTGGCGGGCGATGAGCTCGGAATCGACCAGGACCTCCAAGGAAGACACCTGGGCTGCCAAAGCGTTCTGCAGCCCCCAGACCAAGGCCGAGTACTCGGCCACGTTGTTCGAAGCCTGGGCAAGGCACCAGCCTCCTGCGGCAAGCGTCTCCCCGGCAGCGGACACCAGGGTGAAGCCCAATCCTGCCATCCCGGGGTTGCCGCGGCTACCCCCGTCGGTGTTCAGAGTGGCCTCATGCATCGGCCACCACCAGCATCCGGTGGCAGAAGGGACACTCTGAGAGCGGCGCCTCGGCCTTTATCTGGAAGAACTTCCCTTCGTCGATGGAGTTGCGGCAGACGCTGCAGGATTGTCCGGCCAGGTGTGCCAGGGCAACACCCGCCATGCGCTGGGCCTTCTTCTCGTAGAGCGCCAGAAGGGCGGCATCAAGCTGCACGGCGTCCTGTGCGCGCTTCGCCTTGAGCTTGGCGAGCTGTTCGTTCAGCTGCCCGCCTTCCTTGCGGAAGGAACCAACCGCCTGCGCCTCTTGCGCACGCAGCTGGGCCAGGGATTCCTTCAGCTGCTGAGCAGCTGATTCTATCTGGGACATCTTCTCGCTCAGGGGGGCAAGTTCGGCCTCAAGGGTGTTTCGGCGCTTCGCTATGCCGCCAAGCTCTTTGGTATGTGCCTCCACGCTGCGGTAGTCCCCTTGCACCGTGCTTATCTTCTCTTGGATGTCGTGTTGTTTCTGGGCGAGGCGCTCGTCTTCATTGCTGATGAGCTGGAACTCGTTTCGTGCTTGTTTGAGAAGGTCTTCCACCTGCGTCTTTTTCCCTTCGACGGTTTTGAGCTTCTCGCGCAGGCCTATGATGCTCTTTCGTTGCGGCAGCTCATCGAACCTCTTCTGGGTGCGCAGTATCTCAAGGTCGCATTCCTGGAGGTGGGAAAGCGTTTTGAGGTCTTTCTTGGTTGCTTGCATGTAGCAGATGCTCCTGTCTTGTTCTTCGCGCTTGTCCGGCTGTGATGCCGCTTCCGATAGCTTCATTCCTTGGTTTCCGCGAGGCGTTGGCTACCCGTTTCGCTCCAAGGTCAGACACGCAAAGCCTCTGGGTGTGCCCAGTTCGGGCTTGTGTCCACAAAGACTATCATGTCATCCTTGATGCCTGATGCCTTCAGGGCGGCAGCCAGGACCGCGACCAAGGGCAGCTCGGAGACGTCGTGCCCGAGGTCTATCACGGCGAGCCCTGCCTGCTTTGCCGCCAAAGCATCATGATACCTGATTTCCCCGCAAATCAGGCAGTCGACCGCAGAAGCGATACAATGTTTGGCCATATCCCCCGCAGATCCCGTGCAGGTGGCAACTCGGCCGATACGTCGCCCGAAATCGCCCCAGACCCGTGGAGGACGCCCGAAGACCGCCGTGCAGCGCGCTGCCAGCTGCCCCAGGGTGAGGTCCTGTTCGGGCTTGCGGGGTGTGCAGAGCTGGCCATAGCCCTTGGTCATTGGGCCTGAGGTCGCGATCGGCTCAACGATGCCCATCAGGTCGAGGCCCAACATGCCCGGCAAGGCTTGGGCAGCCTCGTGGCTCACATCAAGTGCGGTATGGAAGCACATCAGTGCCACGCCCAAGGATATGGCCTCCCACACCAGGGGGCCTTCCCCGCATGCTTGAGAAGCTGGGGGCGTGAAGGCCTCTGGCGGCGTCCGGTAGGCTGGATGGTGGGTCAACAACAGGTTGGCTCCGAGCCTTTGAGCGCTGCGGATGGCATCGAGCGTCGGGTCGAGTGCAAGCGCTATGCCGCTGATCTTTGCGGCAGGGTCGCCCACCAAAAGGCCGGTA
>JAIRPR010000018.1 GCA_031256895.1 Coriobacteriaceae bacterium | reverse complement strand
GGGTGGGTGGGTGGGTGGGTGGATGGGTGGATGGGTGGGTGGGTGGGGTGGAAGGTTGGTGGGGCGTCCCGTGCCCCCAAGCTTCCTCGGGGTCTTTTCCCGTGATTCCGGTATGGAGGACCGCAATGTGGATGAGGAAGGCGCAAGCTTATGCTATGATGCCGCTTGATACTTGACGAGAGACGAAGCACCATCGAGGGCGCCGCGCAGGGCTGCCTGTTCAGCGCTTTGATGGCTGACGAGGAAAGTGAGACCGCAATGACAGATGAAGCAATAGATGAAGCAGCAACGGCTCAGGCTAAGGCCGAGGCTATGGACGCTGCCAAGGACGATGGCGTTGCCAAGAACGATGGCGTTGCCCCTGCTGAAGGGGAAGGCACCGGCGCCCCGGAAGAAGAATGCACGCACGAATGCTCAGGTTGCGGGGTGTCCGGCTGCGGGGACAGGGTTGACCCCCAAGACCGCATCCTCAAGCCAAATGGCCGATCTACCATTAAACATGTCATCGGCGTGGTCTCGGGCAAGGGAGGCGTCGGAAAATCCTTTGTGACCAGCCTGCTTGCCTGCGCTATGCGGAAGCGCGGGTATACGGTGGGAATCCTTGACGCCGATGTCACCGGGCCTTCCATCCCCAAGGCGTTCGGTGTCGAAGGCCACCCCAGTGCCGATGCCGACGGAATCAACCCCATGACCACTGAAGGCGGCATCGGGATCATCTCGACCAACCTTCTGCTGCCCGAGGGCGATATGCCCGTCGCATGGCGCGGCCCGGTGGTATCAGGCATCATCAAGCAGTTCTTCAACGAAGTGAACTGGGGTGATATCGATTATCTCTTTGTTGACATGCCTCCGGGGACCTCAGATGTCATGCTCACGGTGTTCCAGACCCTGCCCATAGACGGCATCGTCACGGTCTCTGCCCCCCAGGACCTGGTGGCCATGATAGTGGGCAAGGCGGTCAACCTGGCGAAGGACATGGATGTGGAGGTGCTTGGCCTTGTCGAGAACATGGCATACTTCGTGTGCGGCAACTGCGCCGAGAAGCACTACATATTCGGCAAGCCTCAAGGCGCCGAAGTGGCGAAACGTTACGCGATCGATGCCTATGCAAGCCTGCCGCTCGACCCTGCCTTCGCGGCTGCCTGCGACGCAGGCAAAGCTGAGGAATACAAGGTAGGAGACGCGCTTGACCCCATCATAGCCCGGATAGAACAGCTCAGCTGAACAACTGCCATACCTTTGCAGGACCTGTGCAGAACGGATGTTTCACGTGAAACATCCGTTCTTTGTTTCAGGAGAGCTTCCCTCCTCCCCGCAGTTGACGGCCGGACACTCTTTCTTTCAGGGAAGGTTCCTTCGAAGCTGCCGCTCCTGTGCAGAACGGATGTTTCACGTGAAACATCCGTTCTCTGTTTCAGGAGAGCTTCCCTCCTTACCGTAGTTGACTGTCTGATGTGTTCCTCCTCCTAGGAAAGATCCCCTTGATGCAAACATATCCCGTTGATTAAGTGTTGGGCAAAGGGCAATGCTTTCCTCCCCTCAGTGAAGGTTCCTTCGAAGCTGCCGCTCCTGTGCAGAACGGATGTTTCACGTGAAACATCCGTTCTTTGTTTCAGGGAAGGTATCCACTCCCCCATACGGGAGCTCGGATGCGTTCTTTGTCTCAGGGAAGGCTTCAAGGGTTCCCCTGTTATCACCGGTAACCCTTTAAAACCCCTCCTGTCAGGCAGTCCTCAAGGGTGGCGGTCGAAGTAGCCTGTCTGTTTGCGCACCTTCCAGGCACCCACGGCAAGCATTATCACGAACAAGCTGCTCACAATGCTCACCGGGTCGATGACGCCCTGGGTGATGCTGCTAGCCAAAGCCCAGGCTATCACCACGGCATCGATAAGGGCTATCCAGAAGAAGGGCGCGATCCTCACCGGGTTCTCGGAGCCACGTATGCCGAGGAAGGCGATGACGACGTTGAAGAATGCCCCGATTAAAGAAGAGGTGCCTAACAGAAGCCCTGCCTGCTTCACGGCGGGAACCCCCAGGTTCATGAGCACCCTCATACCACCGAGCAGCTCTTCGGGAACAAACTGGGCAACGAATAGAAAGCCGATGCCCAACACAAGCTCTAAGCTGGCCCATACAAACATGACCTGGCAGAGCCTTCGCAGCCATATCTGCCAGGCTGTCATGGGCTCGCCATCGTGCCCGAGGGGAATTGCCTTGCCTTTCGCGCCCGTCCTTGCTAGTGAGATCATCGCTGCACCTTGACCCGTCGTCTCACCGTTCCCTGAGGGACACGATGATCGCTTCCGCGGTTCTCGCCCTTTCCAGACCAAAATGGGTTCATCATTGCACCTTTACCGTATAAGACACCTTGTATGCTGCCGCCCAGGCTGTTCCCCCCTTTTCCGCGATGCCTCAGGATCGGGGTCTTGCGGGAGCCCTGTTTGGTGGTTCTCACACACAGGCTAATCCTAACGCTAAAGAAGGATGCCCTGCAAGAAAGCTACCAAACCGTTACCATGCCAGGACCTGCCCGCTTACGGTTCAACAGGCTCGAAGCGCTCAGTAACGATCGAATTCTGTTGCCTTTGCACATTGTGGGCCAAAGCCGGGCATGCGGCCCCTTTTTCGTTACGCCTGGTGAGCGGAACCGCTGGGGTTAACGGCTCACAGGTCAGCAGCAGGGGTGCTTCACCTGCAAGTTCCTCTGCCTGATCGATTGGGGGCAATCAGGGTGCTGCTTTGTCGTTGGGAAACCCATGAACTGTGACATGCCCGGTCGCCGTCCATGCCTGACCGGGCGCCCTGCCTCAAGGCCCCTTAAGCCCCTCTATCTACCTGTGGCCTTAGCTTTGACGCAGCAATCGGTCTGAGCCCAGATCCAACACCCGGGTGGCCACCTGCGCTGTCAAGGCAGAGGAATGCGATACGAACACCAAGCCCATATCCAGGCGCTTTGCCTCTGCAATCAGGAAATGCCAAAGCTGGGCTTGGGTCAGGGCATCCAACATAGTGGATATCTCATCGGCGATGATGATGGCCGGGCGGACATTCAAGGCACGCGCGATGCAGAAGCGTTGGAGCTCGCCTCCTGAAAGCTCGTGCGGAAAGCGGAAGAGCCATTCCTCCTTGATACCCAATGCCTCAAGCAGGCCTGGCTGGATGGGGCCGGATTCTGCAAGGCTCGCATCCATGCGCAGGCAAGGGTCCAGCATCCTTTCCGGATGTTGTCCTATCAATTGGACGGGACAGACTCCTTTCCGGGGAAGGGGCCTGCCGCAGGCCAGCACCTCCCCCCCACAAGGCTTCAGATGCCCCGCCAACATCGCACACAGCGTGGTTTTCCCGAAGCCCGAAGGGGCTTTCAGGGCTACCCGTTCGCCTCGTTCGACGACAAGGTCGAAACCAGAGAAGAGCGGGGCTTGCCCGGGATAGGAGAAGCTCAAGCCGCGTGCTTCCAGGAGCGGCCCTTCCCCATCGGATGCGAAAGGGCGCTGTTTGAGTGCTGCTCGCACAAGGTGCTGCCCGACATGCTTTGCTGGATGGGCGAATGCATCCGCCACAGGGGGATCGACCGGGGAAAGCGAAGAATCCTCCGCAGGGACAGAAGGAGCTGCCGCATGGGGATCGCTCGTGCAGCCTGAAGGAGCTGCCTCAGGGGGATCGACCGGGCAGCCCGAAGGATCCGCCACAGGGGGATCGCCTGGGCAGCCCGAAGGATCCGCAGCAGGGGCCCCCAGGCAATCCGAAAGATGCGAAACAGCGGCTTTGTCAAAAGAGGCTTCGATGGAGAAGCCGTTCGCCGGCAGGGCATGCCAAAGCATTCGGGTGAAGGGGTGCCTCAGCAGCTCGGGGGACCTGAAGTTCGCCACCGCCGTCTCTTCCACGACCGTGCCCTCCTTGAAGACCGCCACCCTGTCAGCCACATGCAGGGCAAGCTCTATGTCGTGGGTGATGAGCACGACCCCGTTGCCTTCGTCAGCGAATGCGCGGAAGTCCTGCAAGGCCTGCACGGCAAGAGGCAGGTCAAGCCCGGGGGTAGGCTCATCGGCAATGATGAGCCGGGGGCTGTCGATAAGGGCGCTTGCTAGCAGCACCCTTCTGGCCATACCCCCTGACAGTTGATGGGGAAAGAGGCCTGCGGTCTTTTCGGGCAGGCCGTAATGCCCAAGGAGCCGTTCACTTCCCAGACGACGGCCAATGCCTTTCAAGGGGGCGGCCTGTCCCCTGAAGGACGACTTGTCGAAGCTGTGCCCATCCTGCCTCATAGCCGCACCCTCGCCAGGTCGGCTTCTCTTCTTGAAGCCACGCACCTGTTTGCCCACTTTCATCAAGGGGTCGAGGTGGTTCACGTTTTGGGGCACCAGGGAGATGCCCCTGCCCCCAAGCCGTGCGAGAGAGGCGGCATCGAGCAGGATGCCATCGAACCATATACGGCCGCTGACCAATGAGTTGGGCGCGAAGTGCCCCATGATGGCATCAGCCAGGAGCGTCTTGCCCGCCCCCGAAGCCCCAACGACCGCAAGTATCTCGCCCTTATGCACCGAAAGGCTCAGGGATCGGATGACCGGCGACACCTGCTTCTTTGCGCCGAAGAACGAGGCGCCTTCATTATCGTACATCAGGAAGCTGATGCTCAAGTCCTCGACCTGCAGGAGATGGTGGCCTCCCTCGTGGGAAGAACGGTCTGCATGGGAATGATGGTGGTGTATCTCGTCCTGCCCGTGCAGGATTGCCTCATGCCGTGCGGCGCCTTTCGGGATGCCCGCTTGTTGTACAGCCTCATGCAGGCGTTCAGGACGTCTTCCCATCTTCCCCCTCCTATTCCTGCGTTGAACGGGGGCTTATAAGCCTTCGCAGGCCAGACCCTGCCCCATCGAACAAAAGGACGGTGGCTATCAGGGCACAGCCGGGAAACACAGCAAGCCACCACATACCTGCCGAAAGATAGTTCATGGATTCGCTCAGGATGATTCCTATGGCAGGCTGTTCAGGTGAAAGTCCGAAACCCAAGAACGTCAGAGCCGCTTCGTGCAGGATGGCATGGGGGAACAACAGGATAAGGCCCACGAGGAACTGAGGAAGGATCTGTGGCACCATGTGGCGCAAAGCGATACGTAAGCGGCCTTGCCCCAGGCGAGAAGCAGCAGTCACGTAGGCTGCCTGCCTGCATTGGAGCACCTCTGCACGCACGATACGCGCAAGCCCTGGCCAATGCGTCAAAGCCACGCCGATGGCCACGCCCCAGAAGCCCTTGCCCAAAGCGAAGGACACCAATATGAGCAAGATGATATGCGGCAGGCCCATCATGAGGTCGATAAGCCAGCTGACCGCTGCATCGGCCTTCCTGCCACCCAATGCCGCCACCAACCCCAGCACCAGCGCGATGACCGAAGAAGCCCCTGCGGCGAAAAGCCCTACCAGCACGCTGGTCGACATGCCCGCCACAGTGCGCAGGAACATGTCGCGGCCCATCCAGTCCGTCCCGAAAAGATGCTGTGGCACAGGAGCCAGGTTCTTTTGTTGGAAATCGCTCCCTGATGCTTCCGCACCCACATATATGCCCACGACAACCAGCGTTGCCAATGCCAAAGTGGCGCATACGAAAAGAGCCAAGGTACGCACCCGGTTGTTGAGTCGCAGCTTCTTCGGCCGATGAAGAAGGGGGGGCGCGGCCCCTTCCCCGGCATCGTCATTGGTCAGAGCCATGGGCTTCAGCATCGCAGTGCGGGCCCACCGCGCAGGCGCGGCCTCTTCCCGGAAATCGTCATTGGCCAAAGCCTTGGGCTTCAGCATCGCGGTGCGGGCCCACCTCGCAGGCGCGGTCCCTTCCCCGGCATCGGCCTTGGCCACGCCCCTTCCTGCCTTCGCAGTATTCTTCCTCGATTCTCGCCGCAGGGTACCTTCCCGGACATCATCCCTGGCCATGTGCGCCCCTCTTCCTCATACGCGGGTCGATGATGCCGTAGATGATATCGGCCAACAGGTTTCCGCCGAACACCAGGGCTGCAGAGAACAGCGCGATGCCTACAAGAAGCGTAGCATCACCCCCCAGGCCTGCCGTGACGGCGGCCTTGCCCAGCCCCGGATAGGAAAAGACCTGTTCGACCAGAACCGAGCCACCGAATATCTCCGAGATTGCGGCGAACTGCAGGGTGATGGCGGGAAGGGCCAGGTTGCGCAGCCCGTGATGGAACAGGGCGCCCAGGCGCCCCTCACCCCGTGCCAGGGCGAAGCGGATATATTCGCTCTGCATGACATCGATGGTCTTCTCTCGGGTATGCAAGGCGATGTTCGCCACGCCGACGACCGAGAGCGTCATGGCCGGCAGGAAGAGATGATGAAGGGTGTCGGCAAAGGTCACCTGCGATGATGCCACCCCTATGGGCACCGAGAAGCCGAAGGGGAACCACCCGAGCCACACCGCGAACACGGCGAGGAACACCAGCCCCAGCCAGAAGGCCGGGGTCGAAGCCAGCATGAAGCAATAGCCTTTTATGAGACGGTCGGCCAGTCGGCCTTGGTTCATACCGGCAGCAATGCCCAACAAGAACCCCAGGATGCCGCTTGCCACCCAGGCGAGCGCCATGAGCAGAAGCGAGTTGCCGGCATAGGCGCCTATGACCGAAGCGACAGGGGCGTTGTAGCGCAGGGACATGCCCATGTCCCCCGCAAGGACCGATCCCGCCCACCCGATATAACGCTCCCAAAGGGGGGTGTCCTTTCCCCAGTAGTGCGCAAGGTCGGCACGCTTCTCCTCACTCATGTTGATAAAGGCGGCCTGTCCCACATTGGCCTGTACCGGGTCGATGGGTGACAATCCCACCAACACGAACACCACGATACTGACCGCCAGCATCAGGCAAACGAAGCGGGCAAGGCCGCCCAGGACGAGGCGCACCACGAAATGGCGCCGGCTGCCGGGGCTTGGGTCGCCCGCTACCGCCTGCCAGGGTGCCTCTTCCTGCAAGGGTCCGTCCGGAAGGCCTTCTTGCTGCACGTCCTCAGTCATTCCACCTCCAACGGTCCCACGTTGTTCACCAACGGCCGAAAGAAGCAAGACCAGCCATATGAAGTCAAGGGAGAAAATCCGAGATTCTTAAGAGAAAGAACAAAGGATGGGTCAATCATGCCATGCCCAACGGTCCACATTGTTCACCAACGACCAGCCGTGCCCATGGGGATGGGGCTTCTGGTCGGCCACATCAAGCGCAGTACGCTTGAAGTACAGGTGGTCGATGTTGGCAAGCCAAACCCAGCTTGCCGCACCTTGCGGGGCTATGCCCTGTTCACCATCCCATTGTGCCTTTTGCCACAGGTCCCAGGAGTCCTTGATGTCTGCGGCCGCGAGCGCCTCATCGAGGTAGCGGTCGGTCGCGGCGCTCTCATGGCAGGCGAAGTTGCCCCATCCGCTCGAATAGATGAGCTCGTAGAGCTCCGCAGGGGAATGCGATCCCCAGCCCCACAGTATGGGGTCACAGAACTCACGAGGGTAGATGTCATCCCAGCCCAGACCCTTTGGAGTCACCTCTATGCCGATGCCCTTCATCTGGTTTGCGAACTCTGCCGCCAAAGCCTGGCGCACCGAGTCGCCCGCTGGGTAGACCAGGGAGAACGCCGCCCTTTTGCCGCCCTTGGAGCGGATGCCGTCGCTGCCCAAGTCCCAGCCTGCCCTTTCAAGCAAGGATTGCGCGTATGCGGTATCGGTTTCCACCTTCATTGCGGGGGATGCCCAAGGCAATGTGTCGGCCACGCTATAGGCAGGCGTGCCATGGCCGGAAAGCACATTGCGTATCATCGTTTCGCGGTCGAGTGCATAGTTCAGGGCTTGCCTGATGGCCCGGTCGCAGGTGACCTCGTTGCCTGCAGGATAGCTGTTCGGGCCATCGGCCTTCGAATTCCCTGGGGGAACGACAGGAAGCGAGATGCCCCGGCAATCGACCGTCTTGCAGGAGAACAGGTCGTAGCCGGCTATGATTTGCCCGCTGAACACCGCTGAAGTGAAGGCTATGTCCACCTGCCCCGACCGTACTGCCGCCAATGCCGCATCCTCTTCCATGAACACCACGACGACCCGCTGCATACGGGGCTTTTCACCATAATAGCCGGGGTTAGCAGCCAAGATGACCTGTTGCCCCTTGTCCCATTGCTCAAGCAGGTAGCGGCCAGAGCCTAAGGGCTTCGAGCCGTAATCCTTGCCGTAGGCATGCGCCGGCACGATTCCGATGACCGCCAGGGTATAGAGCAGCGCATTGAAGGGCTTTGCCATGGTGATATGCACGGTGCGGTCGTCCTGAGCGAGCACCCCCGCGACCATGCTGAGGTCGGCCTGGGCAGCCTCTGATTCCCGGATGCCATTCAGGGTGAAGGCCACATCGTGCGCGGTAAGCGGCATGCCGTCTGTGAAGCGGACATCATCGCGTATGGTGAAGGTCCAGCTCATGCCGTCTTCGCTGCATGAGTATGAAGTGGCCAGATCGTTGGCAAAGCCCAGACCGGTATCGGTGGTCACCAGGGTGCTCTGTATCAGCGGCTCATGCACATGTTCACCCGCGCCCCAGGCCACCAGGGGGTCGAAGCCTGCGGCAGGCTCGCTCCCCGTGTTCATGGCAATGACGACCTGTGCGGCCTGGCTGCCGGTATTGCCGGTGTTGATGGTGTTGCCGCCTTTGCCGATGCCCGCGCCAGCACCATTGCCGCTGCCGCAGGCGCCAAGGAAGCTTCCCAGCAAGGGCGATGCCGCCCCCGCAAGCCCCAGTCTCACAAAGCCCCTGCGCGATAGGTTTCCCATGGACTTCCCTTTCGTGTTACGTATTGAAAATGTGTAACACACTTTATCAGAAGCCAGGAACTGTGCTGTCGGCAGCATTGTTACGAATTTGAAACCGGTAACATTGCCCGGTGAGCGGCAGGCCGTTCAGGAAGCTTGAGCCTCGGTTGCCTTCAGTTTCGCCCTAATCGGCGAAAGTGAAGGTCGCGGGATGCACGGGGTGTTGCTGACAAGACGGCTTTCCCTCTCACCGAAGAAGAAGGATAGCCGCATCGACATGGTTCTACGGGACGGCGGTGCGGGCAAGGCGGCTGTCCTTCTCACGAAGAGCCGACAAGACGTTTTGTGGCAGGTCGCAGGGAAGGTTGCGATCAAAGGCTCTCGCCCTCGAGAATCCTGAGCAAGTCCTCCTCGGAAAGGACGGGGACTCCCAGTGCAAAAGCCTTCTCACGCTTCGAGCCGGGGGATTCGCCTGCTACGACAAAGGATGTCTTGGAAGAGACGCTGCCTGAGACTTTGGCGCCTCGGGCTTTGAGCTTATCTCCTGCCTCTTCCCGGGTCATGCCGCTCTTTTCCAGAGTGCCCGTCAAAACGAAGGTCTGCCCGGCCAACGTTTGCGGCAGGCTGGACGACGAAACGGCGGCTGCTTCCATGGCCACCCCTTTTTCACGCAGGCGCTCCAGCATGAGAAGGTTGCCCTCATCTGCGAAGAACCTCACTATGCTTGCCGCTATGACCGGGCCTATGCCTTCTATCTCTGCAAGGTCTTCCTCACGTGCTTGGGCAAGGAGCCCACATGTCGGGAAGACCGCAGCAATCTGCTCGGCCGTGGTCTTGCCCACGTTGGCTATCCCTAATCCGAAGAGCACGCGCGCGAAGCCTTGTGCCTTGCTGGCCTCGAGGGCTGTGGCAAGCTTCGCGGCGTTCGTCTGCCCCAGGCGGATGGGATCGCCCTTCGTGTTCGCACGCCCCATGTCCAGGCCTGCCAGCCCTTCCTCGGTCAAGCTGTAGTAATCGGCCACATCGGCAAGCTTGCCTGCCACGATAAGGCGCTCCACAACCTTTTCGCCCATCCCCTCGATGTCCATGGCGCCCTTGCTCGCCCAGTGCAGCAGGCGGCCGAGCGATTGGGCGGGGCAATCGAGCGAGATGCAGAGGAATGCCGCATCTCCTTCCTTGCGCTTGAGGGGAGAGGCGCAATAGGGGCAGGCATCGGGCATCTGCCACACCTTTGCATCGGCAGGCCTGAGGTCCAATACCGGCCCAAGCACCTCTGGGATGACGTCGCCCGCTTTGCGCACGATCACGGTGTCGCCGATGCGCACGTCCTTGCGGTGTACCTCGTCGAGGTTATGCAAGGTCGCCCGTGCCACGGTTGACCCGGCTACCAGCACCGGTTCCAATTCCGCGACC
>JAIRPR010000214.1 GCA_031256895.1 Coriobacteriaceae bacterium | reverse complement strand
CTTCCTGCAGTTCCTCGGCCAGACCTTCATGGGCACGGTGTTCGGCGGGGCGGTCTCGGCAAATGGCGGGGCGCTCATCGCGAGTGTCGGCCAATTGGAGCATATGCCGGTCGAAGCGGCCGCAGCAGCCCTCAACGCTTGGGGCACTGCCTGCTGGATGGCGGTGCTGCCGGTTGCTGCCGTAGCCTTGGTCTGCGCCTTCTTCTTGAAGCCCAAGGACGTGCCGCAAAAACAGGATTAACACTGGATCGATGAGGAAGGCCCTGAAGCCCGAAGAGCAGGCAAAGGGGCCTTCCCTTGCAGCCATACGGAATCTCTGGCTGACGGTTCCGATGAAGGGTAACCTATCGATACCTACGGACTGTACCCTGGCGCCGCTTGTGCCCAGGAGAAGGGACGCGATACACCATGGAAGACTCAAACAGCATCACGCAAGACAACAGCACGGGCACCGGCAAGGGCCCCGGCATCGCCCTCGGGACAGAAACCGACAAGGGCGCTGGCATCGCCTTAGGCACAAGCCCTGAAGGCACACCGGCAGGGATGCATCCCGGACTCCAAAAGGACCGCGCCGTGCTTTCAAGCCCAGACCTGCAGCGCAAAGGGTGGATAGTCCTCTGTGCGTTGCTGTTCGCGGGCATCATCGTTATCATGAACCAGTTCAAGGTGCCCACCTTCATGGGCGGCCTGGCCTTCGAGTTCTTCGAGGGCGACATGGGCGCGACCGGCTGGCTCATGAGCATCATCGCGGTGGCGGGGGTGGTGACCGCCTTCCCGGCCGCCTTCCTCATCAACCGCTTCGGCCCGCGCGCGGTGGGCATGGTGGGCATAGGCTTCATGGTGGCGGGATGCGCGGTTGGCGCCCTCACCACCGATGCAGTGGCTCAGCTCTTCGTGGGCAGGATCCTCGAAGGGATCGGGGTCGCCCTGATGGGCACCGTGGCCACCACCATCATCTCGATGTACTTCCCCCGCGAGAAGGCAGGCCTTCCCATGGGGATATGGAACCTCTGGTATGTCATCGGCGCCTCCCTGGCCTATAACATCGGCGTGCCGATAGCCTTGGCCTTCAGCGGCGACCCGCACAACTGGCATGTCTGGTGGTGGTTCTGCGATGCGCTTGCGCTGTTGGCCTTCATCGTGTTCGCCCTTATCGTGCAAAAGCCCCGTACCTCACGCGACCGGCAGGATGCGGCACGGCGCCGCGCCGGGGAAGCAGTGGCAGGACGCCCCTCGATAGTGGAAGGCTTCAAGGTATGGCGGATGTGGGTCTTCGGGCTGGGCTTCTGTCTGGTGCTGGGGGCTTCGCTCTGCGTGTTCACCTGGGTTCCCACCTATGTGCAGACCCATGAGATGCCCGGCCTCATCGCCCAGGGCATCGCTTCGGGCCTCACCCCAGACGCGGCCGAAGCCTTCGCCGCCGAAGCAGCCGGTGTGAAGAGCGGCTGGATGTCGGCGATACCCTTCCTGGCCGCGATCCCGGTCTCGGTGGCGACGGGCTTTTTGCTCAAGCGCTTCTCCACCATCAAGGCACGCAACGTCATGGTGGTCATCGCATCGCTTCTGGCCTTTGCCTACACCTTCGCCTTCATGGTGCCCTATGAGTTCCTGCCCTACTATCTGGCGGTACTGGGGCTGGAAAGCGGCTATACCTCGGGGGTCATCTGGTCGATGGTGCCCATCACCATGCCCAAGCGCATCACGATGCCGGTCGGCATGGCCATCATCATCTTCTTCCAGGGGATGTCCAACCTGCTGTGCACCCCTGTGGTGGGCTACGTGGTGGGAAACCTCCAAGACCCCCAGTGGGGCAACGTGGCGCCCCTGGTGTTTTGCTGCGTGGCGGCGGGGATGCTGTGCTGGATAGTGTATGGCCTGACCCGTGCCCCCCGTTTCGAGGAAGATGCTTGGGAAGAAGGGGGAGGAAGGCCCGGTCCGAGGCCGGCGGGCGACAGAGCCTGACGGTGACAGCCTGAGGCCTTGGCACCCGTGCGGAAAGGCTTTCAAAGACTTATGGCGGCCATACCCAAAGCATGAATTAGCTCGAACATACCCATGAAATGAGGATTCCTGCCCAACCGGGCTTTTAATAGGATCTGCAAACAACCACTAAGAAAGAAGGATATACATGAGCAAGCAAAAAGTCATCGACGGCAATATGCATTACCTCCCGACCGACCTGTTCAGCAACGAGAAGGTGATGCAAGGCTTCCTCGACTGCGCGCCTTTCACCTTCGGCATCAAGGCATACCGTGCCAAGACGCCCGACGGCAAACGTGACCAGCTGGTGCTGGCCGACCGCGACGGCAATGAGATACTGAACTACGTGGACGGCGATTACAGTCTTGAGGCGAAGCTCTCTGCCATGGACGAGGCCGGCGTCGATGTGGCCATCCTGCGCATGCCCGTATGGCAGGAATGGCTGCCGCTCGATATGTGCAAGTATGTGAACGATGGTGCTGCTGAGATGTGCAAGCGCTCGGGCGGCCGCCTGTATGCCAATGCAGTCCTGCCGCCGTGGGGACGCAAAGAGGACATCTACGAGCTTGAGCGCTGCATCGGTGAGCTTGGCATGGTGGGCGTGCAGTTCGCTGCCTGCTATGGCGACCTCTTCCTCGATAACGAGATATTCCGCCCTTACCTGAAGGTGTTGAACGAGAAGAAGGTGCCTGCGGTCATCCATCATACCCCAGGGCAGAACTGCTATGCGAACTACAGCGAATACACCGTCTTGCGCCGCGAGCTCGGCCGGCTTATGGTCCAGGCTACGGCGGTCGGGCGCGAGATATACTCAGGCATGTTCGACACCTTCCCCAACCTGGTGTTCATCCATACGATGCTCGGCGGCAACTGGTTCGGCAACCAGCAGATACTCGCCCCGCATCGCGCCGCAAAGAAAGAGGCCATGAACCGCCTTGCGACCAACGTGGACCGCGAGGCCTATGACCGCTATATGAAGGACAACCTCTATTTCGATGCCTGCCATGCCATGTCGTGGGGCTCGAACGCCGTCGAATGCGCGGTGAAGCAGCACGGTGCCGATCACATCCTGCTGGGATCGTCGTTCCCGGTGTTCTACGAGTGGCTGGCCCGTTCGGTCGAGTCGATCAACGCACTCGATGTCTCCCAGGAAGAGAAGGACCTTATCCTGGGCGGCAATGCACAGCGCATCTTCAAGATCCAATAAACCACCAGAGGGCTGCTGCCAATAAACCACCAGAGGGCTGCTGCCTCATCCCGCCATCGGGCAGTCAGCAGCCCCTTAAAAACGAGGCGGCTGTCACGGTTGTGCCGCCCCGAGAAAGGAAACCCGGATGTCCCAAGACACCACAAAAGCCCCGGGCCCGCGCTATGCATGGGCCGTATTGGGCATGACCTTCCTGTTCAGCGTGGCTTCAGCAATGTTGTGGTTCTCGACCACAGCGGTGACTGACGGCTTCATCGCGGAATACATATTCAAGCTTGGCCCTGAGAACATCGGAGCGAACATCGGGCTTTTGATGACCGATGTGGCGATAGCTGCCCTGATAGCCGCCTTGTTCTGTTTCTTCTTCCAAGACAGGCTGGGTGTCAAGGCCATCATGGTGATAGGCTCGGTGCTCGTGCTGGGAGGCATGTTGACCGCCGCGCTCTCGGGCAGCGACTTCAACCTGCTGCGGGCAAGCCGCTATATCGGCGGCCTGGGCATAGGCTGCGCCGCGACATCTTCGACCACAGCCATATCGCTTTGGTTCAGCGACAAGAACCGCGCCCTGGCCATGGCCATATGGGCCATCTGGGTTCCGGTCGCCATGATAATCAACTACGTGGTTCTGCGCCCCTTCGCCCTTGCGGGCATGGTCTCGCCTGATGAGGCCATCGGATCGGTCATAGCCGGCAACCCCGGGCTCATCGGCGAGCATGGGCCTGACATGGCCCAGGTCATGCCCAGCGCCATTCCCCTGATAAACGCCCCCAACATCCATCTCTTGTACTGGGTGGGTGCAACGCTTGCGGCCATCGCGTTCGTCCTGTTGCTGCTGTTCTACCGCAACCCCGCCCAAGGCCATAGCGCGGTCAGCATCGAGAAGACCCCGTTCAAGGAAGCCCTGCGCCATATCACCAAACGGCGGGTCATCGCGCTTCTGTTCTGCATGTTCTTCTTCACTTTTGTCAGCAACTGCTTCACGACCTATAATGTTGACTTCTTCACCACCTCGGTCGATCAAGGCGGCCAGGGCATGGATCAGGCAACAGCCGGCCTTGTCGCTGTGGTCGCATCCGCATTCGGGGTCTTCGCCCCGGTGTTCGGCGTCATCTCTGACAAGATGCATCCGAACCGCAAGTACCTGCTGCTGGTGTTCTCGGCCATCTGTTACACGGTGGCGGCGGTCTTCGGCTTCAAGGCCTGGGGGTTGCCCCTGCTGGTGGTCTACCTGGTGTTCACTGTTCTCGCCATGGCTTCTGCGAACGCTTCGATAAGGCCGGCCTTGCCGCTCTTCGTGAAACAGGGCGGCATCAGCGCCATCACCCTGGGGCTTGCCGCGTTGACCTTCCTGGAGTTCTTCGGGCAGATCTTCACGGTGTTCGTCGGCATGGCGAAGGACGCCTTTGCCACCGTCGAGGGCGGAGTCATCGTGAATGCCGGCTATGAGCAGGCAGCATGGTTCGTTGCTTTGCCTGCGGCCGTCATCTTGATCGTTTGCGCGGTCCTCACCAGGCCAGGCAAGGCCGATCTTGCCCCGTCTGTTGCCCAAGAGGAACCCCAAGACCAGTGAGGGCAAAGCCTTAGGACCGGTGGGGGAAGGAACCCCAAGACCGGTGAGGGCAAAGCCCCGTGGGGGAAGGCACACCAGACCGGTGAGGGCAAAGCCCCGTGGGGGAAGGCACACCAGACCGGTGACTGGTGAAGGCAGGCACACCAGACCGGTGACTGGTGAAGGCAGGCATACCAGACCGGTGACACCAGACCGGTGAAGGCAGGCGCACCAAAGTGGTGCCCTCCTCTTGATTTGCATGGCTTGCACCCAAGCGGCTCTTTCGGGAGCCGCTTTGCGTTATGTGGCCGCGATCCATGGTTCGTGCTTCACGAACAAACCCATGAACTATGGCCCAAGATGTTTATGCTGTCGGTTTTTTAGGATGCGAGCTTGCGGGATGCGGCACCCAGGTGCTACTATGGCGTTCACGGCGAAAGCGGTAAGGCCGAGGCAAGCTAATTCTAGACCTGACAGACAGGGGGAGACTTTTGGAGACCGAGGCCACAAAACACAGGCTTGGTGCGATGGAGCTTTTGGGCATTGCCGGTTTCTCGCTGATGCTCAGCTGGAGCTTCTCGCTCTTCTTCTGTTTCCTTCTCAGGCTGCCCGAGGGGCTGGAAGACGCCCAAGGCTATCTTGCCATCTTCCTGTTCTTCGCCGGCATCGTGATAGGGTACCTTTTGATACGCCTTGCGGCTGCACGGGTCACCTACCGCATCATGTACCGGCGCATCCTGGTGGTATGCCTGCTGGTCTCCCTGGGGATCCCGGTATCGGCCATACTTTCCTACTTCGGCATCGTGTTCTCATCCGGGCTTTTCGCATGCCTGTGCCTCTTGACCGGCCTGGCCACGTCTTACTGCATCGTGAGCTGGCTGGACATCTGTGGAAAGACCCGGGTGCACAACCTCTTGGTCTTTACTTCGGCCTCCTTTTCCGCGGGAATCCTGCTCTTCTTCCTCTGTTACTTCATGCCTGTGGCCATGCAGCCTGCCACCAGCATCTTCTTTGTGACCTTGAGCATTGCGCTGCTCACCTTCGTCAATTCCCGCTCGCAGGGCAACGGGGAGGTGGTGTTGCGCAAGCGTTCGGACATGTTTCCTTCGCCCCTCGAGTTCGAGCCGCTCTTCTTCGTTTTCGGGGCGGTGTTCGGGGTCGTGTGCGTGTTGTTGTTCAAGCAGGGCGAACAGGCCTTGCTGATGAGCGCGGCGGCGATGTTCATTGCCACGGTTGCCCTGACGGTGATAGCCTTCCTGAACTTCAACCTTACCATGATTGGCCTTCTCAGGGTGATAATCGTAGCAATCGTAGGTGTGTGCCTGTTGGTCTCTGCCGCATCGGGCCTTGTCCTTGACTTGGGGCTGTGCGCTGTTTCTGCCCTCTGGGCGGTGTTCACGGCAGCCAACTTCGCCAACCTGCTCAAACTGGTGACCATCAAGAAGCTCCAGGTGTTCTACCATATCTCGGCAGGCCTTATCCCGAAGTCGGCTGGCTTCATGGTGGGGGCTGCTGGGGCCGCCCTGCTCGCGCAAGGCCGTGACCTGCCGCTCGGTCTTGACATCCTGATGCTGTCGCTGGTGTTCGCCTTGGTCTTGGTCAGCATGGTGTTCTATCCTCAGACACGCCACCACGAGGAAGAAGAGAAGCGGGAGGATTTCACCGCACCGGTTACCGTTGCGGGCTTGGGCCCGGAAAAGGCGCTTGACATGAAATGCGAGGCGGTGACGAAGCTCTATCAGCTCTCACCGCGTGAATCGGACGTCTTGCGCTACCTAGCACGGGGTCGCAATGCCGAGTACATCTGCGAGAAGCTGTTCGTCTCGTCCCATACGGTGAAGAGCCACATCTACAGCATCTACCGCAAGACCAACATGCACACCCAACAAAAGATCATGGACCTCATCGAGGAGTACCCGGTCAAGGAGATATAGTCGGCCAGCCCAACTGCCCGCTGACGCTTGCAACCCCAGGGGCACAGGAGGCCAGCCCAACTGCCCGGTGACGCTTGCAGTCCCAGGGGCACAGGAGGCCAGCCCAACTGCCCGGTGACGCTTGCCGTCCCAGAGGCACAGGAGGCCTGGGCAACTGCCCGGTGACGCTTGCCGTCCCAGAGGCACAGGAGGCCTGGGCAATCCATTCAAGATCCCTGATGGCAGAGCCTTCTTGGCGACGCTTGCAGTCCCGAGGGCATAAGGGGTACGCATAGCCTTTCTCAGCCATGTCGGTCGTTTTAGCTCTCATGACCCCGGTATGAGGGCGGAATGCCTCTCATACCGGGGTCATGGGCCGCTTCATCCTTCATTCCCCCTTGCTGATTTAGCCCCGGACATGCTCATCACGCTATTTCGGCCTCCCGCTCAAGCCCATAATGGGGCAAAGTGGTAAAGACGAGTTGAAAGAGAGTTATGGGAGGAGTTGAAACATGGCAGATGAAGTGAATATCCAAGGCGCAATCGACACGAACAAGGACCGCGACCAGATAGGCACGTCGAAGGCCGAGAACCAGTTCCAAATAGGCGCGGGCAAGCGCCATGAGGTTCAGGACTGGACGCCTTCACGGCCGTGGCAGTACGAAGAGGACGGTTACGTGGTGACGCGCACCTCCGTCTGGAGCGCACCCGGCTGCCACGAAGGCTGCGGGGTCTTGGTGTACAGCGACAAGGAGACAGGGCGTTTCGTCAAACTGGAAGGCGATCCCGAGGATCCCTATAACCAGGGGCGTCTGTGCCCTCGGTGCCTTGCCTTCAAACAGGTGATACATCACCCCAACCGCATCCTGTACCCCATGAAGCGCGCTGGGAAGCGCGGCGAGGACAAATGGGAGCGCATATCTTGGGAAGAGGCGCTCGACACCGTGGAACGCGAGTTCAAGCGCATAGCCACCACCTATGGGCCTGAGACCATCCATCTTCTGCGGGGCACCGCGCGCGACAACCAATGGCAGGTAGGCCGATTGGGCTACGCCATCGGAAGCCCGAACGAGTACGGCTTCCTTTCCGGGACTGCTTGTTACCTGCCGCGCATCTCCCTTATGATCATGACCTATGGCGGCTTCATGATAGCCGACATGAGCCAGTTCATGGCGAAGCGCTACGACGATCCCGATTGGGTCTGTCCCGAATGCACGGTGATCTGGGGAGTCAACCCCCATATCTCGAACCCCGAC